>CAZXLQ010000049.1:0-22460 GCA_964641945.1 uncultured Clostridia bacterium | reverse complement strand
GGTCGGCGGTTTCAGGCACCGTCCGTGGGACGCGCGCTACCGCTCGCGGCGCGAGGAACGGGGAACCGGGGAACGGGGGACTCGCCGCGGCTGCACGCTGCAGGCCATCGGCCTGCCCACTTTCCCGCGGCCTGTCATTCGATCTGCCACTTCCCCTTATTCGTCGTCAAAATATCTTGTTGACTCGAATCCATACCGGCATTAGGCTTCGGCCCATTCCCCGTTCGGTAAATTTTCGGAAAAAGTCTTTGGAGGATCCAACTACATGAGGAAAGCTGTCGTTTCACTTGCCGCCGTTCTGATGATGCTCGCTTCGATGGGTTCGGTCTCTGCGGCTCCGCCGATTTCGAGCTCCGGATCGAACAGCAAGGTCAGCATCTCGGTCGACGGCCCGACGGTCGTCACTGCCGGCGAGACTGCTCGTTTTACCGGAACGATCACGTTGGTCAATGACGGGACGGCTGCACGCAAGCCGGTCGTCTTCAACATGGCGCTTCTTTCGGAAGATGGCCCGGTCGCCCGTATCCCGCTGCGCAGCGGTGTCAAGACCATGACTGCTGGCCGTACCAAGACCGCGGTTCGCTCGCTGACGATCAACGAGCGTGCGCGTCCGGGTCAGTACTTCATCGTCCTCGACGTCACGGTCGACGGCGAGACGCTCACGGTTGGCCTCCCGCTCGAGATCAAGGGCAAGTAGTTCTCCTCCCCAATTCGCAGCTTGCCTTCCTGGCGAGCTGAACGAATGGGCCGGTCCTTCGGGGCCGGCCCTTCGTGCGTCCGGGGCCAGACATCACTCGCTTCTGGCATCGGGTGGCGGGGCTGTGTTTTACTGACGAGTCCTCGTTCGTCCCACTTCCCTCAGGAGAGACATTGCCGTGCATCACGCCGCCCGTTTCGTCACCGTCGCGGTGATTTCCGCGCTTGCCATTGCCGTCACACCCGCATCGCCACGGTCTGACGATGAACGCCAGGCGACTGGCCCGTACTACTACAACGCCGGGCGTCGCGTGCCAATCGTGGCCTCGACGACCAGGGTCGTACTGAGGACGACCACCGCATCGAAGACCGGCCAGCTGGTGCAGTCCGTCGAATCCATCCCGGGCGTCGTCTCTGTCCGCGACATCAAGGCTGGTGGCATCGTCGAAGTCCGGGTGGGAAGCACGGCCTCCCTGCCAGCGGAACTGGCCTCGGCCAGTCGCGCGGAGGGCGCGACAATGCTCCCCGTCTTCTACGAACCCGGCGTCGAACGTGACCAGTCGACACTCTTCGTCACCGACGACCTGCTCGTGCAGTTCCGTGCCGACATGACGCGTGATGAGATCGACGCGACGCTCGCCGTGCATGGCCTGTCGATTCTCGAACCGCTGAAATATGCTCCGAACGGCTTCCACCTGCGCGTGAACTCGGCCGACATGGGCCGCCACGCACTTACAGTGGCCAACGCTCTCTTCGAGTCCGGTCGATGCATCTTCTCGCATCCCGACTTCCTGGCCTACCGGAAGCTCCAGTTCATCCCGAACGACACGCGGTTCGTCGACCAGTGGCACCTCAAGAACACCGGCCAGGGCGGCGGACTGGTTGGCGCGGACGTGAAGGCCGAGCAGGCCTGGGACATCACCCAGGGCAGCACTTCGATCTCCGTCGCCGTGGCCGACACCGGCATCGACTGGCACCACGAGGACCTCGAGGTGACGATGGACGGCGGCGTGACGAAGATTCACGACCCACGCGACGTCGTGCACTCAGACAACGACCCGTTCCCGCAGGTGGTCGATGCTGACCGCTCGCACGGCACCGCGGCCAGCGGCGTTTCTGTCGCATACGGCAACAACAGCCTTGGCGTCTCGGGCATCGCGCCGAAGTGCCGCCTCGTCCCGATCCAGCTCTATGCGGAGTCGACCTTCACTCCCAATGCGACCGAGGCAGCGGCGTTCACCTGGGCAGCGGATCACGCCGACGTCATGTCGAACAGCTGGGGCCCGGACAACACCGGCACGGCACTGCCTGACGCCACGCGTACCGCCATGGACTACTGCGCCACGAACGGGCGCGGAGGCAAGGGGACGGTCATCTTCTTTGCCGCGGGCAACAGCAACATCAACAACGACACGAACAGCAACAACACGTACGCCTCTTACTCGGGCGTCGTGTCGGTGGCGGCAACGACCAACTCCGACGTCAAATCGGGCTACAGCAGCTTCGGTCCGTCGACGTCGATCGCGGCTCCATCGAGCGGCGGCTCGCGGTCGATCGTGACGACCGACGTCACGGGCTCGGTCGGCTACAGTTCCGGGAACTACACGACGACTTTCGGCGGCACATCGTCCGCCTGCCCTCTCGCAGCCGGCGTTGGTGCGCTCGTGCTCTCGGCGAACCCGAACCTGACCTGGCGGCAGGTGAAGATGGTGCTCGAGCAGTCGGCCGACAAGATCGATCCCGGATTCGGCGCCTACGACGCGCAGGGCAAGAGCCTCTACTACGGTTACGGTCGCGTGAACGCTCACCGGGCCGTCCAACTGGCGTTGGCCGGCGGACCCGACACACCGGGACTCTACAACGGTGGAACGTACTTCATCCGGAACTCGAATTCCCCGGGACCCGCCGCGAGCGCATTCACGTTCGGCGCAGGCACGCCGAACATCCGTCCACTCGCCGCGGACTGGGATGGAAATGCGACGGGAACCATCGGGATCTACGACACAAATACCGGGACGTTCTTCCTGAAGAACTCGAACGGCGGCGGCGGGGCCGACATGGTATTCGGCTTTGGACCGGCGGGGGCTACCCCGGTTTCCGGTGACTGGGACGGCAGCGGCACCGACACGATTGGAATCTACGTTCCCGCGACCGGGACGTTCTTTCTCAGGAATACGAACACGCCCGGCGGCGCGGACCTGGCCTTCCAGTTCGGGCCATCGGCATCGACTCTGATTCCTGTCGCCGGCGACTGGGACGGCAACGGGACCGATACCGTGGGGCTCTACGATCCGGCGACCGGGAACTTCTTCCTCCGCAACTCGAACACCCCGGGGGCGGCCAACCTCGTGTTCTCGTTCGGCGCCGGCGGCGCTGGCTTCGTGCCGGTGACGGGAGACTGGAACAACGACGGAGTGGACTCGATCGGGATTTACGCTCCGTCGACTGGCGCATTCTTCGTGCGCAACGCCACGACCTCCGGGCCGGCCGACTGGATCTACACGTTCGGCGTGGGCTCGGCAACACCGATCGTCGCGAACTGGGACGGGTTCTAAGACCCGGATTGGACAGGATTAAGGGATTTTCAGGATTGACAGGAAAAACCAGGGGTAATTCGGAGGCGGTCCGGCTCACCCGGGAGCATTCCAGTCAATCTTGAAAATCCCCTAATCATGTCCTCTCTCCTCCGGTTTTCAGTTTCGCGCGCCTGCAATTTCGTCTATTGTGGCTGAGCCATTCGACACACGTTCGTGTCGATCTCTCTTCACACACTTCCCTTCGAGAGCCGCGGGCCACGAGTGCCCGAGGTGTAGCGTCGAGTTACGCTCGACCATTGCTGCTTTGCGCGAGCTTCAGAGGAGTCCTACATGCCAGCCATCCACCCACTTCGATACTTGAATCGTCACACATCCCAAATCGCGGCCCTCGTCGTGATGGCGATCTGCGCGTCGCTTCCAGCCGGCGCCTATGCCGCTCCGACTCGGCTCTCACCGCGAACGCCGACATCGCGCGCGGACTCGTCACCACGTGACGACGCGCGCCTCATCACCAAGCTCGACGGCGGCTTCGAAGCCATCGAGTCGCTCGTCGACCAGGCGCGCTCAGGTGTGCCGTTTGCTCCGCACGAGTTCGAGATCATGGATGCCTGGCGAATGGGCCTGCCGATCGCGCAGATCGAGGCAAACGTCCTGCTCTCTCGCGCGCTCTACAATGTGTACGTCGCTGGCTACCCCGAGGAGAAGGTCGGCAACGACCTGCTCGGCCGCTGGCGCGCGTATTACACGGCCAACGCCCTCCAGATTCAGCAGCGAAACCTGAAACTCAACGATGGCCTCGAACAGTCTGTCGTGCCGCCGGATGGCAGCCGCGACTGGCAGCTCTATTGGGATCCGGCGCTGTACAACCAGCTTTCATCCGCATTCCAGAACAGGCTGGAGCGAAAGTTCGGCCTGCGCGGCAGGATCGCTCCCGGCACCAAGGGGTCGGACTCGGTCGACGAGGGTCAGCTGGGACCTGGGTTCCCGAATGTCGCCGTCAACAACCGCACGGCAGACACGACGACCGCTGACACCCAGAGCGAGACATCGCTCGTCCTCGGAACCGGAAACAACATCCTGGTCGGCTTCAATGACTCGGGGTCGAACATCGCTCCAAACGCCTCGTTCACCGGTATCGCCCGGTCGACGGACGCTGGCGTGACTTTCACGGACCAGGGCCGCCTTCCGGCCAGCGCCACGAGTGACGCAGGTGATCCGGTCTACGCCCGGAACAACGTCACCGGCCGCATCGTGATTGCGACGCTCGGATTCAACAGCGGCGCGGTCCTCCAGTCGTTCCGAACGGACAACGACGGCGCAAGTTACATGGCGCCAGTCGATTGCGACGGCGGCATCGGCACGAGCAACGACAAGGAATGGATCGCCTGCGATAACGCCGCCGGCGCGGGACAGGGCAACTTCTACAACTTCTACCGTAACTTCGGTAGCGGTGGCGGCATGAACTTCGTCCGCTCGACCGACGGAGCAGCAACGTGGGTTGCGGGGAATGGGGGGGTGGCCCTCGAAGCCGGCGGCCAGGGCGCCTGGGTCAGCGTTGCCTCGGACCACACGGTTTATGCCACGTGGCTGGCCGGACAGAACATGCGCCTGCGAAAGTCCACCGACCAGGGCGTGACGTTCAGCGCCGCGGCGACGATCAATACGATCGTCACGGCCGGTGTGAACGGCGACCTCGGCCTGACGGGTGGCTTCCGCTCGAACGCGTTTCCGTACGTCGTGCATCATCCGTCGAACGCCAACGAGCTCTACCTCTGTTACAACGACCGCGGCGTGGCGGCCGGCGACCAGGCCGACGTGTTCCTGAGGAAGTCGACCGACGGCGGCGCGACCTGGACGCCGCGGTTCCGGGTGAACTCCGACGCGACGACGACCGCCCAGTGGCAGCCGGTCATCGCGATCAATCCGGACGGACAGTCGCTCTTCATCAGCTGGTACGACCGTCGCCTTAACGGTACGGCCATCGACGTGTACGGCACGGAGCTGATCTCCTGCGGATCGGGCTTTGCCACCCTTCCTGACTACCGCATCACGACGGCGTCCTTCCCGGTCGTCATCGGCCAGGATCCGGGTATCGTGAGCACGTACATGGGTGACTACGACCAGGCAGTCGCCGACAGCGGGTTCTTCTACCGCGCGTGGGGCGACAACCGCGACGGCCTGCTGACCCATGCAAACCAGCCGGACGTCCGGTTCACCAAGATTGCCCGCACGGCGGTCGGCTCGTTCCCGGCGTCGATCGTCAAGACAACTCAGGCTCTAATCACGGAGAACTGTACTCCGGCAAACAGCGCCATCGATCCCGGCGAAATGGTGACTGTGAGCCTCGGGCTTCAGAACGTTGGCGGCGGCGCCACTTCGAGCCTCGTCGCGACGCTTCAGGCCACGGGAGGCGTCACGAGTCCGAGCGCGCCACAAAACTACGGCGCGCTTTCCTCGTGCTCTGCCAGCTCGACAATGAACTTCTCGTTCGTGGCGTCCGGCGTCTGCGGCGGCACGATCACGGCGACCCTTCAGCTGCAGGACGGCCCGACGAACCTCGGCACCGTCTCGTACACGTTCGTCATGGGCGTCTCAGCTTCGCAGACGTTTACGAATGCCTCCGCCATCACGATCAACGACAACGCGGCGGCGACGCCGTATCCGTCGGCGATCACGGTGTCGGGCGTTGCGGCCTACACTCGCGTCACGCTGACGCTCAACGGTTTCTCGCACACGTTCCCGGATGACGTCGACGTCATCGTCGTCGCGCCGGGCGGACAGAAAGCATACGTGATGTCCGACAACGGGTCCGGCACGGACGTCAGCGGCGCCGTGCTCACGTTCGACGACACAGCCGCGGCGGCGCTGACCACGGCGGCGATCTCGAGCGGAACCTTCAAGCCGTCGAACCTCGACACGACGACTGACGCCCTGCCAGCGCCGGCTCCCGCGCCACCGTTCCTTACCGACTTCACGGGCTTCAACGGCCTCGGAGCCGGCGCGAACGGAACGTGGAACCTGTTCGTCCGCGACGACGTCGGCACGGACACGGGTTCGATCTCCGGCGGCTGGTCCCTGACCTTCGTCAACCCGAATGTCTGTTCCACGATGTGCGGTGGCGGCAACTTGCCGCCAGTCGCCAATGCCGGAATGGACCAGACGGTCAACTCTTGCACGATGGTCGGACTGAATGGTTCTGGTTCGAGCGATCCGGACAGCGGGCCGAATCCGCTGACGTTCGCCTGGAGCCAGACGGCCGGCCCGACGGTTGTCATCAACAGCCCGACTTCGGCCACTCCGACCTTCGAAGCTCCGAACGTCGCCACGTCGGCAGTGCTGACGTTCCAACTGACAGTCAGCGACGGGCTGGCGATGAACTCGGACACGATCAGCGTCACGGCCAACCACGTCGCTGGTGTACACGTTGACACGGTCGGGCTCTACACCGATGCAGGGAATACGTTCTTCCTGCGCAACTGCAATGGCCCTGGCCCGGCGGACGTCACGACGTTCTTCGGACCGAACGCGCTCGTGCCGCTCACGGGCGACTGGGACAACAACGGCACCTCGACCGTCGGAATCTACGATCCGACAACGGGTTGCTTCTTCCTGCGCAACGCCAATACACCGGGACCGGCTGACATCACCGTCTGCTTCGGCCCGGCCAACCAGATCCCGATCGTCGGCGACTGGGACGGAAATGGCACGGTCACGGTCGGTGTCTACGACAATGCGACCGGGACGTTCTTCCTCCGCAACTCGAATACGCCGGGACCGGCGGACCTCACGTTCACTTTCGGCGCGGGTGGCGCAACGCCTCTTGCGGGTGACTGGGACGCGAACGGTACGACGACCATCGGCATATACATCGAGGCGTCCGGAGTCGTCTTCCTTCGCAACACGAACACGCCGGGAGGGGCCGACGTGATCTTCTCCTACGGCCCGGGGACCGGCTTCAAGCCGCTCGTCGGCAACTGGGATGGACTCGGCGGCGACTCGATCGGCCTGTTCGCTCCGGCGACGGGAGCCGTATTCCTCCGCAACACGAACTCGAACGGCCCTGCCGACATCGTCTTCACGTTCGGTATTGGCGGAGCCGTGACGGGTATTTCGGGCAACTGGGACGGTTTCTAACCGGATGAGAGAGTAGACAGGATTACAGGGTTTTCAGGTAGATCCTGATGATCCTGAAATCCTGTCTACTCTCCTCCCAGACCGAGAAGCATCGCCTCGAGCGCAACCTGACGGTTGGCATTCTGGCGAAGACGCTCTCGCAGCCGCTCAATGGCGTCGATCCAGGTCGCGATACGCTCCGGAGGCGTCGACGCAGCCAGCGCTTCGAGTCTCAGGGTTACGTCGGCGTTGGCTACACCGTCCGGCGGTTCACCGAGCGCGAGGCCGTAGACGTCGCGACACAGATCTACGAAGAGGTCGAGCCGCGCATCGAGCTCCGACCTGTCCTTCCTTCCGACGTCGGCGAGGAACTGCGCAGCCTTCATCAGCCGCAGCCGATCTCCGCCCGATGCGAGCAGTTCGATCAGCCCGAGCATCTCCTTTCTCCGGTCGCGGTAGACCGAGAGGTCCGTTGAAAGCGCGCGTCCAATGCGGCCCGCCGCAACGCGCGCAAGAAGCTTCGTCTCCTCTGACGGGCGCCTGAATCGCTCGCCGAGGAATCCCTCGATCGACTCCGCGTCCACTGGCGCGAATCGCAGCGTCTGGCAGCGCGACCGGATCGTACCGAGCAAAGCATACGGCTGATCGGTCACCAGGATGATCAGCGTCGTGGGCGGCGGCTCCTCGAGCGTCTTGAGAATGGCGTTTGCCGCCTCGTCGCGCATCTTGTGTGCGTCGTCGACGATCATCACGCGGCGACGATCGTCGAAAGGCCGGTACTGCGCCTCTCGCGCGAGCTCTCGCATCTGGGCGATCTTGTGGAGCGTTCCCTCGGGCACGTATACCCGGATGTCGGGATGCTCCCCGGACGACGCCCGGACGCAGCTGTCGCACGTGCCGCACGCGTCGCCATCGATGGGCGAGTGGCAGGTCACCGCCTTCGCAAGCTCCATTGCGAAGGTTCGCTTGCCGACACCGTCCGGTCCGGCGAAAAGCAGCGCGTGCGGGAGCCGGTCGCGCGCATTTGCGCGCGTCAGGGCCCTCGCGACCCGAGCGTTGCCGATCAGATCCCGAAGCGGCACCGGACCTCATCCAGAATTCGGTCGACGTCGCTGCCGACCTCGTCAATAGACCGGTTCGCGTCGATTACCACGACCCGCGACGGCTCGGCCGCGGCGATTGCGAGATAACCGCGCCTCACGCGATCGTGAAAGTCGGCCCGTTCCATGTCGAATCGGGTCGGCGCATCCTCTCCGGCACTGTTGGCGCGCATCGCAAGTCGCCGCATTGCCACTTCGACGTCGACGTCGAAGAGGAGAGTCAGGTCGGGCTGCAATCCGCCCGTTGCAACCCGGTTCACCGACGCGATCAGCTCGAGGTCGAGTCCCCGACCGGCGCCCTGATATGCCACCGTCGCATCCGTGAATCGATCGCAGAGCACGAGAGCACCGCGTTCGAGAGCCGGCGCTATCGTTTCCTGGACGTGTTGCGCGCGATCGGCTTCGATCAGCAGGAGCTCGGCAACTGGAAAGATGGGTCGATCGCGTGTTTCGAGCACGAGAGCACGAATCTCGGCACCAGCCGAGGATCCCCCGGGCTCGCGGGTCACGACGAGCTCGACGTCGGCACCTGAAAGCCGCTCGGCGGCGCGGCGCAGCTGCGTGGTTTTTCCGCTGCCGTCCGCGCCTTCGAACGTGATGAATACTCCGCGCACGACGCCGCGTCGCGTCAGGCTTCGTCTGACGCGACAGCGCCCCGGGTCTCGTCGCCCGCGGGCGCACCGGGCTCGCGGTCCTGGCCGGAACCAGACGGATCCTGCGGCCGGTCGCCATAGTGACGGGCACCCTCACGGTCGCCCATCGGTGGCCTTCCGGGCCCGCGATGCATGCCGCGCGGCAGCGAAACCGTCGAGATGGCGTGCTTGAAGATGAGCTGTTCCTGCGAACCCGCTTCGAGGATCAGCGAGTATTTGTCGAAGCTCTTGATTCGACCCGTTAGCTTCACCCCGCTGATGAGGTAGATCGTCACGCCGGACCGTTCGCGACGCGCCTGGTTCAAAAAATTGTCCTGAATGTTGTTCGGCGGCAGTGCTTTGTCCATCGATTGCGGGCCTCCTCTGTTCGTGTGAGGTGTTGTTTGTTGTTTACTGGCTGCCGATGCGGACCGCCGCAAAGCGGTCGCTATCCCCCGTCGAACCGTAGCACACGCCCTCGAAAAGCCGCAAGGAAGGGCTTGAAATGCTATGAGATAGGGGATTTCGGGGGAAAGAGCACCCGTCGCCTGGCGACCTGGCAATCCCTCTGCGCCTTTGCGAGCCCTCTGCGTCTCTGCGGGAAACACGGCCTTACGTCAGGTTCTCGCAGAGACGCAAAGGACTCGCAAAGGCGCAGAGGGATTGCCAGCCAGCGGCTACCGCCTCCGATCCCGGAACCGACGTGAGTCCAGAATCCAGACCTCGCCCGTCGCGATTCCAAGTACGAGCTGTTTCCCGTCCGGACTGAACTCCGCGTAGTACGCGCCTTCCGGAACATCCCGAATCGAGAGCACCTCTGCTCCGCTCTCGACGTCCCACACGCGCGCCGTGAAATCGTACGCGGCCGAGGCTAGCCGTTGCCCCGACGGATGAAACGCGAGCCCGTACACCGCTCCGCTGTGACCGATCAGGGAGCGGATTCGTTCACCGGTCGAGAGACTCCAGAGGATCAACTCACCGTTCGTCGCCCCGGAAGCCACATACCTGCCATCCGGGCTCACGGTCACGGACCCTAGCCCCGCCGTGTGCCCCTCGAGCGTTCGAATCGCCGCTCCCGTCTCGCCATTCCAGACGCGAACGGACGAATCGAGCCCAGCGGTGACAACGCCCTTCCCGTCCGGCGTGAACGCGGCGTCGTAGACTCCAGCCGTGTGGCCCGTCAGCACGTGCCGAACGGCGCCCGTCGTCGTATCCCAGACCCGAGCCGTCTTGTCGTAGCCCGCCGAAACGAGCCATCGACCGTCGCGAGACACGTCAATGTTCGGCACGCCCGCCGTGTGACCCGTCCATTCGGCTTTCCTGCTTCGCCCCGCAACGTCCCATACGAAAATCGACTTGCCGTTCGAGCTCGAATAGAGCGTCCTCCCGTCGGGCGAGAACGCGAGCGAGGTCACGGCCTCGGTGTGCCCCAGGAGCTTCCCGAGAGACGCGCCGCTGCGCGGATCCCAGAGTGCTATCTCACCTTCGTTTGCGCAGGTGGCCATGACGCTGCCGTCCCGCGTAACCGGGGCCGAATACATCCCCGGACCCGGGGCGATCCGACGCGAGAACGCCCCGGGGTCAGACACGTCCCACGTTCTAATGGTCCCGTCCCTCGATGCCGATACCAGAGACCTTCCGTCGGGCGCGAACGAAACGGAATGCACGGGTCCGGTGTGCCCTTGCAGCACGGCAAGCAGCGCTCCGTCCGTCGCCCGCCAGAGTCGCACGGTCTGGTCGAGGCTGGAGGACGCGATCGTCGCTCCATCCGGACTGAACGCTACGTCCGACACCGATCCTCCGTGTCCTTCGAGCTTCAGCGACATCTTCTGAGTGGCGAGTTCGTATACCCGGACCGTCCTGTCGCGATGCGCGGCCGCGAAGTAACGACCGTCGCGGCTGGCCGCGAGCGCATCGACGGCCTTGTATGACGGCGATTCCTCGGGGCGGAGCGTGCCGACCGGCTGCCAGGTGGTCGTGTCGTAAACGTTGACCTCGCTCTCCCATCCGCCGACGAGACAGCGAGTGCCGTCCGGCGTGAATATCGCCATGCCGAGCGGATGGTTGGTCCAGTCGACTGCGCGCTCGAGCTTCCGCTGACCGACGTCCCAGACGTTGAACGTGCCGATCGGGACGCCCTTCTCGTCGCGGCGAAAGCACGAACTCACGAGACGCTTGCCGTCAGGGCTGAACGACACTGCGTAGGCGCGAAACTGATGGCCGTCGAGCCTGGCCGCCTCGCGCCTCTCCGCAACGCTCCAGAGACGGATCGACTTGTCGTCGGAAGTTGACGCGAGCCACGCGCCGTCCGGTGAAAACGCGATGCCGACGACGGGTTTCTCGTGGCCGGTGAGCGGAGCAATAAGCTGTCCGGTCGCCGCGTCCCACAACCGTATCGTCGCGTCTGCGCCGCAACTTGCCACGAGTTTTCCGTCCGGGCTGAGTTTGGCGTCGTGGACGACGCCGGCGTGGCCGCTCAGCATCGCGATACTCTGATCCGATGCCGCGTCGAGGTATCGCCACTCCCAGTTCCGAAGCGCCGCCGGCGCCTGATCGAGCCACTTCCGGGCAAGAGCCGTATCGCGCCGCTCGAGCGAAGCCTGCGCGGCGAAGACGTGCGCCGCGTAGGAGCGCAACTCCGGAGAGTCCTGGGCCCGTACCGACGCTGATGCGGTCACGAGCAGGACCAGAGTGAGAGTCAGACTGCGCATCGAGATCACCTCATTGTCTACATTCACCAAAGAACGCTTCTTCCTTTGCGTCTCTGCGAGTCCTCTGCGACTCTGCGAGAAACTCGGACGTAAGTCAGGTTCTCGCAAAGTCGCAAAGGACTCGCAAAGGCGCAGAGACTCCGGGGGGTTCACGCCTTCTCGCACGCCTGCGTGGCGCTCGAAACGACCCGGTTCCGCCCCGCGGCCTTTGCAGCGTACAACCGTGCATCGGCCTCATCGAGAAGCGTTCCCGCGTCGCATGTCTCATTCGCCTGCGCCACCCCGAAACTCGCCGTCAACCCCAGACTCGGACTGATATCGGTCCAGTCGTGCGATTCGATCGCCGCCCGGATTCGCTCGCACGCCGCCGCCGCGGCTTCTTCGCCCGTATCCGGAAACACCAGCGCGAACTCCTCTCCGCCGTACCGCGCAAGTACGTCGGACTGCCTGAGATGGGAACCGATCACGTCTGCGATCGCCTGCAGCACCTTGTCCCCGACGGCGTGTCCCACCGAATCGTTGATTCGCTTGAAATGGTCGAGATCGATCATCGCCACGGAGAGCGGCTGCCCGGTGCGACGGGCGCGAGCGAGCTCGGACGGGAGCTGCTCGTCGAGATGGCGCCGGTTGAAAACTCCCGTCAGACCGTCGCGAACGCTCAGACGGACGAGCTGGCGCGCCTGCTCCTCGAGATGCTCGAGCGCAGTCGCGAGCTCGACATTGCGAAGCCGCCAGATCTCTCGCTCGAAACGCTCCTTCGAAAGCTCGGTCTCCACCTTGAGGAGGTGCGTCGTCGCCCGCGCGGCCTCGTCGTACACTTCGGTCCGCGCCTGGTGAAAGGCCTTGTAGTTCTCTAGTGCCTTCTCGAGATTGCCGGCGCGTTCGTACGCCTGCGACAGCGCAAGGTGTGTCTTGAAGACCTCCCGCCGATTCCTGACGGACTGGGCGAGCAGAAGTGCTTCTTCGAGCAGTGCGATTGCCTCGTCGTGTCGGCCGAGCTCCGAGTAGAGCGAGCCGAGCCCAACGCGCGCCTCGGCTCGTCCTCTGACGCCGAGCCCGCGATCCGTGATCTCGATCGCTCGCACGAACATGTCGCGTGCGGCTTCTATGTCGCCGAGCTTCTGCATAACGCGGCCCTGCGCCCACACCACCCAACCCTGTAGCGCCCACTCGTCCAGGTCTTCGAGCACGACAGAAGCCTGCTCGAGCGGCTCGCGGGCCTCGTCGAATCTCCCCAGGCTGACGTAGGCCTCTCCGATGTTGCCGAGGACCCGGCCCTCCAGTTCTCGCTGTCCCATTGCGCGAGCTCCGGCAAGCGCCTGTTCGTAGGTGACGAACGCTGTGTCGAAGTCACCGAGCTCCTCGTAGACGACCGCAACATAGTTGTGCAGCCTCGGGATCAGATCGTGCCGGCCGAGCTCCGTCAGCCCGGCAATCGCCGCCTGCAGCAGTTCCATGGCGTCCTGATACCGGCTCTGCTGGGTCAATGCAGCACCGGCCCAGCCCGTCGCAAGGGACTCCAGCGTACGGTCCTCGAGCCGGCGCGATTCGTCCCTTAACGCCAACGCCTTTCGCTCGGCGTCCTGGAAGTTGGAGCGCGTGAACGCTTCGATCGTCGGACCGAGCTGCGGGAACTCCTTTAACACGTCGTTCACGCCTTCGAGCCTGCGAAATGCGGGGTCGGATGTCAATGCGGAGCGGTTACTTCGAGTGAACGGAGCTCTCTCCGCGCCTTTGTGCCTTTGCGCGATTCTCGTCACTCATTCGAGGAGGTTCGCGCAAAGGCGCAAAGGCGCGAAGAGCGGGGCCGGCGACCGTCGCCAGGCTCGGTCCAATCTGTAGCCGTCCGACCTTGACTACAGACCCCGAGATTTCGATACTTCAGGCGTTTCTGTCCCTTTCCAGCAGTTCAGGGCGGCTCCATCCACATAATGCGTCCGTGTCTCTCGCTCGGCCGTCGCCTTGCACCGCAATATCTCTTGTTCTCGTTCTGGGCCGAATGCGACCGCATTCATTCCCGAACATCGATCGTCCAGCCACCCTCAGGAGGTCCGTCGTGATCCGTTCCCTTGCCCCTCGAGCTCGAGTTCTCTCGGTCGCCCTGGCGATCGCCGCTGTTCTGATGTCAGGCTTCTGTCCCGCTACCAGCGCGCGTTCGACGAGGCTCGAGCCCCGATCCAAGGCGGAAGCACCCGCAGCGTCCGTCCAGCAGAAGGCCGACCCGCAGAAGTACGACACGGGCAGCAGGCTCGACAAGGACGGCAAGGGAGAGGACTCCCAGAGCGAAGTCGACACGATATCGATGGGACGCGGGTTCACCGGCGAGCCGCTGGAAAAGCCCGGCGTCGTCACGCCGGTCTCGGTGCTTGCTCCCGGGACGACCCTTGCGACCGAGGTCGAGCCGAACGGCACTTTCGGGACGGCAACCCCGATTGCGGGCGCGAGCGCCCGGATCCGCGGAAACGTATACCCGAACGCCGATGTGGACTTCTATTCGTTCTCGGGGACGACCGGCGACCGCATCTTCGCCGCGGTGATGACGTCGTCGTCGTCGAATAACTCGACGGACAGCATCCTCGATCTCATCGCGCCGGACGGCACGACGATCATCGAGACCGACCTCGACGACGGGTCCTTCGGCAGCCTTTCGTCTTCGATCGCCGGACGAACGCTGACGGCGACGGGCACGCATTTCCTGCGCGTTCGACACAACAGTGCAACAGCCCAGTTGCGCCCTTACGACCTGCACTTCCGCCGCCAGACCGGAGCTCCGGTCGCCGAGGTCGAAGCGAACGACACGCCAGGTACGGCGCAGCCGCTGCCAGCGTCTGGATGGATCAGCGGTTCGACGAGCTCCACAGCGGACCAGGATTTCTACTCTGTTGCCCTCGCCGCGGGCGACACGGTCTTCCTGAGCCTCGACCTCGACCCCGAGCGCGACACCGTCGAATGGAATGGCCGAGTCGGATTCGCGCTTTTCGGGACGGGATCTACGCAGATCCTAGTGACCAGCGACGCCGGCACCGCGACGCCGGATTCGGAGGCGATGTTCTTCACTGTCAAGACGGCCGGGACGTACTTCGTCCACGTCAGTGTCCAGACGGGTGCGCTGTTCGGCACGTACCAGCTCAGCACGGCCGTATTTCCGCAGGTGTCTCCGGGGACGTGCACGACGTACACGAGCACGAACGTGCCGATCGCCATCCCGACCGGACCCGGCATTGTCACGTCGACGTTGACCGTGCCCGGCAATCCGCGCATCGACAAGCTGCGCGTGAACATCAACCTCACGCACAACTTCATGGCGGACCTCGACGTGCAGCTAACGTCGCCGACCGGAACGACGATCGGACTGTTCTCGGACATCGGATCCACGACCGTCGGTGCCCAGACAGGGATGAACCTCACGTTCGACGACGATGCCGCGATCCACAGTCAGTTCGCCCTGTCTGAGACCATGTCGTACATGCCGGAGCCCGCGTACCGGCTCGAATGGCTGTCGGGGCTGACGACATCCGGCGGAACGTGGACCTTGACGATTCGTGACGACGCCACGGGTGACGGCGGCACGCTGACCGCCTGGTCGCTCGAGATCTGCGAGAACCCGCAGCCGCTCTGCGGGATGACGATGCCGACGACCGTTTTCAGCGCCGACTTCGAGGCCACGGACGGTGGATTCACCCACTCTGGAACGGCGGACGAATGGGAGCGCGGCACGCCGACGTTTGCACCGATCACGAGCGCGAACAGCGGAACGATGTGCTGGAAGACGGACCTCGACAACACTTACAACAACAGCTCGAGCCAGGATCTCTTCTCGCCGAACATCGTGCTCCCGGCGACGGGACCGATCCGGTTTTCGTGGGCGCAGAAGTACCAGATCGAGCCTGCGACGTTCGATCGCGCGTGGGTCGAGGTTCGCGAGGTGGGCGGCGGTGGCATGATCAGCCGCGTCTTCGAGCACCTGGGCGCCGACATGATCGACAATGTCGGGAATCCGACCGTAACCGTTCAGGAAGCCGCCGGATGGCAGCTCTGTGAGCGCGACATCTCGGCGTTCGCCGGGCTGACGGTTCAACTCGTGTTCCACCTCGATTCGGACACGACCATCAATCGCGCCGGACTTGCGATCGATGACGTGCTCGTACAGGCCTGTCCGGCGGCTCCGATGGGCGCCGACGTGGCGATCACGTCGGTGACAGACGCGCCCGATCCGGTCAACGTCGGGTCGAACGTCACGCACACGATTAACGCGATCAACAATGGTCCGAGCACGGCCACGAACGTCTCGGTCTCGTTCCCGCTGGCCGCAGGGACAACCTTCGTCTCGGCCGCGGCGCCAATGGGCTGGACGATCATGGCCCCGGCCGTGGGCTCGGGCGGAACGGTCACGTTCACGAATCCGAGCGTGGCGAACGGCGGGACGGCGGCCTTCACCGTCGTCAGCGCGGTTCCGTGCAGTACTCCGAACAGCACGGTGCTCAACGTGACGGCGACGATCTCCGCTACCGAGATGGACCCCATGCCAGGCAACGAGTCTGGAATGGCGATGACGACGGTCAACAACGCCCCGCCGGTCGTGACATGTCCGGCGAACATCACGGTCAACAACACGACCGGTCAGTGCAGCGCCGTCGTCTCGTTCTCGGCGACGGCGACCGACGAGCCCGGCTGCTTCGTACCGATTCCGTGCGTTCCCCCGAGCGGCTCCACGTTCCCGGTCGGTACGACGGCCGTCACCTGTACGGCGACGGATGCGGCCGGCCAGACGGCCAGCTGCGGCTTCTCGGTCACCGTCGTCGACGCGGAGGCGCCAACAATCACGTGTCCGGCGAACCTCTCGGTGCCTGCGACGACGACGATGGGGACGACGCTCGGAGCGATCGTCAACTACGCGGCGCCGACGGTCGCGGACAACTGCCCTGGAGTCGGGGCTCCTGTCTGTGTGCCGGCGTCCGGCTCGTTCTTCCCGGTCGGCGTGAACATGGTGAACTGCACGGTCGCCGATGCCGTCGGCAATACGGCCGCTTGCTCGTTCACGATCACGGTGGGAACGGCATTCGGCGTGTGTATCGTCAACGACGGGCCGGTCAGCGAACGGGATACGCTGAGAATCGTGACGGATCCGATGAGTCCGCTGTACGGCTTCTGGCAATACACGGACGTGTCGACCGGGACGATCTACCAGGGATTCGCTGAGTTCCTGGTCTATGTGCCGGGTCGCTCGCTCGTCGCCTATGACCACGACAGCCCGAACGTACGGATGGACGTGCGGGTCGACTACGGCCGCAACACGGCAACGGCGACGGTCAAGAACCTGATCACCGGAGTCCAGTTCGTGCTGCGCGACCGGAACATCCTGGACGATCCGGCCTGTCAGTAAGGCCGGCCTGACCTTTGCGCCTTTGCGTCTTCACTCAGCGTCTCTGCGGGAAACGGTTTCTCGCAGAGACGCAGGGTGAAGACGCAGAGGCGCAAAGTTTTTGGATGGGGATCTACCTGGGCGTCTGCGAGGCCTTAACGGCTTCCTGGAGCGTCAGGCGCCCCTCGTAGATCGCCTTCCCGATAATGCAGGAGTGAATCGCGCCCGACGCCGCGATCGCCCGCACGTCCTCGATTGAGGTGACTCCGCCCGAAACGGTGACGTCGAGTCCAGTCTTTTCAGCAAATCGCAGCGTCGCCTCGAGGTTCGGGCCCTGCAGTTTCCCGTCCCGCGCAATGTCCGTGTAGATCACGCGCTCGACGCCTGCATCGCGAACCCGAAGGCCGAGCTCCACGGCATCGACCCCGGTCACGTCCGTCCAGCCGCGCGTCGCCACGCGGCCGTCGCGTGCGTCGATTCCGACGACGATCCGGCCGGGGAATCGCCCGGCAAGCGACCTGACGAGGGTAAAGTCCTCTACGGCGACGGTTCCCAGGATAGCCCACCGGGCGCCGCTCCCGAGCGCGACTTCGACCGACGCTTCGCTACGCAGTCCCCCGCCGAGCTCGACCGGGATTCCCACGGTCTCGAGGATCGCCAGCACGACTTCCGCGTTCGCCGATCCTCCAAGCCCTTCGAACGCTCCGTCGAGGTCCACCAGATGCAGCAACCCGGCTCCATCCCGTTCGAAGCCCTTAGCAACCTCGACCGGATCGAGGTCGTAACGCGTCTCGCGATCCGCCGCTCCCTCGACGAGCCGCACCGTCCGCCCGCCCCGCAGGTCGATGGCCGGAATGACGATCATCGCGCTGCCGCGATCCGTGCGAAGTTCTCGAGCATTTTCAGTCCAGCCGTGTGGCTCTTCTCGGGATGAAACTGCGCCCCGAACAGATTGCCCTTCGCGCAGACGGAAGGAAAAACCACTCCGTCGTATTCGGTCTCGCCGACCACGTCGTCGCGATCATCCGCGACGACGTGAAACGAGTGCACGAAATAGAAGAACGGATCCGAGTCCAGTCCCGAAAACAGCGGGTGCGGCCTGACGACGTGCACCGAGTTCCAGCCCGTGTGCGGCACGACGCGGACTGTTTCCGGAAACCTCACGACGCGGCCGCCCAGCAACCCGAGCCCGCGGTGGCTTCCGAACTCGTCGCTGCCTTCGAAGAGCAGCTGCAGCCCGAGGCAGAGCCCGATGACGGGCGTGTCGTCCTCGACGGCACGCACGACCGTGCGGTCCAGCCCACTCGATCGCAATCCGTCGATACCGTCTCCGAACGCCCCGACGCCCGGCAGCACCAGGCCGTCGCATTCCGCCAACTGTCCGTGGTCCGACGACACTACCGCGTCGGCTCCGACCGCGTGGAAGGCCTTTTCGACACTGCGAAGATTGCCGATGCCGTAATTCACGATTCCGATCAAAGCGCGCCCTTTGTCGACGGGATGCCCGTGACGCGCGGATCCAGCCGCGTAGCCGCCGCAAACGCCCGGGCGCACGCCTTGAAGATTGCTTCCGTGATGTGGTGCTGATTGTGGCCACGCAGCAGGTCGACGTGCAGCGTCACTTTCGCCGATGTCGCGAGCGAGTGCCAGAAATGCTCGACGAGCTGCGTCTCGAGGTCGCCGACGCGGTCCCGCGTGTCCGCGACGCTGTAGACGACGAACGGACGGCCCGAGAGATCGACTACGGCGCGAGCGAGAGCTTCGTCCATTGGAACATAGGCGTGGCCATAACGAACGAGACCGGTCTTGTCACCGAGCGCCTCGCCGATTGCCTCGCCGAGCGTTATCCCGATGTCCTCGACCGTGTGATGGCCGTCGATCTCGAGGTCGCCCTTGCAGTGCACCGCGAGGTCGAACAGTCCGTGCCGCGCGAACTGCGCGAGCATGTGGTCGAGGAAACCGATTCCCGTACCAATCTCAGCGTTGCCGCGGCCGTCGAGGTCGATGGCGACGCGAACGTCGGTCTCGCGCGTCGATCGCGAGCGCTCGGCTCGTCGAGTCAGGGTTTCACAACTCATGTCCGCAAACCTACCAGACCCGTTCGCGAGCGAAAAGCTGGCAATATCGTGTATTGTTCGTGCGCGGGAGGAAGGAGCGCGGTGTGAGACCGCTGAAACTGCACGTCAAGACGACGCTGATCGTCTCAACCGTCGTCGTCGCCATCTTCTTCGTCGCCGCGTGGATCTTCACGAAGCAGGCGATCGCCCTAGAACAGAACCAGTACAAGGAGCGGGCCCTTCAGCTCGCCACGTACTACGCGGACCAGGTCGCCCGCATACGCGTACTGCAGTCGATCAACGGCGTTCAGCGTTCGTCGGCGCCCGGGTTCAGCCAGGCCGAGCTGATCCAGGGATACGGCTTCGAAGTGACGCTCTCGCAGGTCTATTCGTTCCAGGCCTCTGACGACGGCGCTCCGCGCGTGCAGACCGTCTACACCGATCCGAGATCGACGGCGCCCGCCGTTGAGCTTCGGCCCGAAACTGTCGGCAAATTGCTCGCGCGCGATTTTCCGGAGGTCGAGGTCAGCGAACACGCCGACGGCCGATTCGCCGTGTGGGCGGTTGCCCCGGTCATCGTGACGACGCGGGCCGCCGAGCAGTCCGTCGTCGGCGCAGTCGGCGTGCAGGTCGAGGTCACCGACGCAAAGAGCCTCGCGGCCAAGATGGCGCGGCAGGCGTTCATCGCGCTCGCGCTCATGGTGCTCGGGATTGCGATCGTGACCTACCTGATATTCAAGCGGCTCGTGTATGCACCGATCGACACGCTGCTCGGAGCGATGACGCGGGCAGAGAGCGGCGACCTCTCCGTGAAGGCTCCCGAGCGCGCCGAAGACGAAGTCGGCCTGCTCACGACGCGCTTCAACATCATGGTCGACCGCCTCCGGGAATACACCGAGGATCGTGCGGCGCACGCCCGACAGCTCGAGGAACGCGTCCGCGACGCGACGGGAGAGCTCGAAGAGCGCAACGAGCAGCTCAAGCAGAAAAACGTCGAGCTGTTCGGAATCCAGCGGCAACTCGGCACGCTGGAGCGGCTCGCCACGGCCGGCCAGCTCGCCGCGCAGTTCGCGCACGAAGTCGGTACTCCGCTCAACCTCATCTCGGGACACGTGCAGCTGCTTCGGGCGCGCTCGACCGACGAAAGGACGACGAAGCGTCTCGAGACGATCGCCGCGCAGATCGAACGGATCGAGCGCATCGTCCGGGGTATGCTCGACCAGACGCGCAGACCGGCAGTCCGGCTCGAGCCAGTCGACCTCAGCGCGCTCCTGGCCAAGACGTTCGACACGATCGATCCAACCTTGGCTGCAAAGCGTGTTCGCCTCATCGCAGAGCTTCAGCACGATCTGCCACGCGTGAACGCCGACTCGGATCAGCTGCAGCAGGTCTTCATCAACCTGGTGAACAACAGCCTGGATGCCATGCCGGACGGCGGCGAGCTGCGCGTGACGGCGGGAAGCACGGGCTCTGACGTCCGGGTCCGTTTCGCCGACACCGGCCACGGCATAGACGAGGCGCATCTGCCGCATCTGTTCGAGCCACTCTTCACGACGAAGGATCGCGGCTCGGGGCTTGGCCTCGCCGTGTCGCACCAGATCATCCACGAGCTCGGCGGTGCCATCGACGTCACGTCGACGCCCGGCGGCGGCACGGCGTTCACCATCCGGCTGCCGATCCCGGCCGCCCAGCCGCACGACGAGGCGTCCGACGACGCCGACGAAATCCATGAGACAACGGAGCCTTCTGCCGACGTGACCGTATGACCGCAAAACGAATTCTCGTCATAGACGACGACCTCGAGACCTGTGAATTTCTCTCCGAAGTTTTTGGCGACGCCGGCTGGTCGGTCGACACCGCGACGACCCCGGATGAAGCCACGGCGAAGATGAGCGCCCGCATCGACCTGATCGTGTCGGACGTTCGTCTTGGCGCCCGCATCGACGGCATCGAGCTGCTCAAGCGGTTCCGTCGGGACTTTCCACGCATTCCAGTCATACTCATCAGCGGTTTCGGTTCGCTCGAGACCGCAGTCGAGTCGATCCGCGAAGGCGCGTTCGACTTCATCTCGAAGCCGTTCAACGTCGAAGAGGTCATTGCGACCGCACGCCGGGCCATCGAGTGGCGCGAACAGACGTCGGACTCGGGTCGCGAGCGCACGGCCGACCTGGGAGAGCCTTTTACCGGCTCGTCGCTCGTCGGCCGCTCACGCGAGATGATCGCCCTCTATCGTGAAATCGCGCGGGTGGCGCCGTCGCGCTCCACGGTGCTGATCACGGGAGAATCGGGGACCGGCAAGGAGCTCGTGGCGCGTGCCCTGCACGACAACAGTCCGCGGGTGGGAAAATCCTTCGTGCCGGTCAATTGTGGGGCCCTCACCGAGACGCTCCTCGAAAGCGAGCTGTTCGGGCATCAGAAGGGTTCTTTTACGGGCGCGGTGGCCGACAAGAAAGGGCTCTTCGAGGAAGCTGACCGGGGCACGATCTTTCTGGACGAGATCGGCGAGACCTCGCCGGCGCTCCAGGTCAAGCTGCTTCGGGTGCTGCAGGAGGGCGAAATCCGTCGGGTGGGCGGCAGCGGTCCTATCAAGGTCGACGTGCGCGTGATCTGCGCAACGAACCGCGACCTCGAGGAGGAGGTTCGCCGTGGAGCATTCCGCGAAGACCTTTTCTATCGTCTCTCGGTGGTGACACTGCGCGTGCCACCCCTGCGCGAGCGTGTTGCCGACATCCCGGCGCTCGCGGCGCACTTCCTCAAGCGCGCGTGTTCCCTCGCGGGACGCGACGTCACGCTTTCCGAGCAGGCCCTTCGCCTTCTCACGCAGTATCAGTGGCCGGGAAACGTGCGAGAGCTCGAGAACACGATCGAGCATCTTGCGCTGTACAGCCGGGATGCCCGGATCACCACGGACGATCTGCCGGACAAGTTCCGGGAGGCCGCCGCGGTGGTTCGCACCGGGCTCGCCGACCTCTTCGACGACCTTCCGACGATCGATGAGCTCGAGCGGAGGTACATGCTCCACGTGCTTGCCGCGGTGGGCGGCAACCGGACGCGGGCAGCGGAAACGATGGGAGTGGATAGAAGGACGCTCTACCGAATGGCGGAGCGATTCGGGATCAAGCTCGATCAAGGGGCATAGGAGACTGAGTGATCTCCGTGCCTCCGTGTCTCTGCGCCTCCGTGTGCGAAGCTCTTCAGACGATTCGCACAAAGTGTCGCAGAGGCACGGAGACACGGAGTCGCCTAGCTCCG
>CAZXLQ010000048.1:0-22566 GCA_964641945.1 uncultured Clostridia bacterium | reverse complement strand
TCGACGAGCCTCGCGTTCTCGAGCGCCGCCCCGATCTGCTGACCTGCCACCGTGAGAAGTTGACGCTCGTTCGCCGAGAACGCCCGCTTGGCCGTATACGCGACCACGATCAGGCCGACCGGTCGACGGTGCGAGCGAATCGGCGTGTAGATCGCGCAGCCGAGGCCCGCCTGGCCTACGGCAAGCGGATCTCCGAGAGGCTCACAACCCGGCGGGAACTCGTCGGTCGCGATCGGAAGATCGGCCGCGAGCACAACCGCAGTCGCCGGATCCCACGGGTCGCGGTGGTAAAGCAGGGCTGCCCGCGCTGCACCGCCGTGGGTTGCAACCGGATCGAGGCGCGTTCCTTCCTCGTCGAGCAGCAGGATTGCACCGGCGTCTGCGCCGGTGACCTCGATGATGCGCGCGAACGACCCGTCCCAGATGGCCTGCTGATCGAGCGACTGCGTCGTCGCCGCGGCAATCGCGTTGAGAGCCGCGAGTTGCCGGTTCCGGTAGCGGATCGCGCGCTCGGTCTCCCGCTCGCGCGTGACGTCGCGCACGACGAGCACGAGCCCTTCGATCTGCTGATCCTCGTCGAAGATCGGATCGATCGATTCCCGCAGCGAGACTCCGCGGGCCGGAATGTCGCGCTCGATCTGCACCCGCTGACCGGTCGAAAGCACGCGCTCGAGCGGCCCTCCGTCGCGCATGGACTCGGTTTCACCGTAGAGCAGCTCGTAACAATGATGACCGATGGCATCGCTCGCCCGCGAGAGGTTGCACATGCGCATCATGGATTCGTTGCAGCGGCGAATCGTGCCCGTCGGCTCGAGGAGCGCGACGCCGTCCGTCATCGAGTTGAAGGTAGTGTTCCACTGCTGCTCGCCGCTCGTCACGCGCCGGAAGAGCAGGGCATTGTGGATGCCGACAGCGAGCTGCGCAGTGACCTCCGTGACGAGGTCGATTTCCTCCTTCGACCACTCGTGCGGTTCGTAGCAACGATCGAGCTCGAGCACCGCGAGGACCTGATCCCCGTAGACTGCCCGGACGCAGAGCATTGCCCGCGTCTCTGTCAGGACGAGCAACTCGGCCTTCCTCCGCGAAACGTACCTCGGCGTCTCGTTGATGTCCGAAATCGCGAGGGGCTCTTCGACGCCGGCGACCTTGCCTTCACGGCCGCGGGTCCAAAGAGGCATCTTCAGCCCTCGAACGCTCGCGATTCCCGGCTTGCAGTACTCGAATCGGACCGTGGCAGTCTCGAGCGTCGGCGGAAACGGTCCGGGCGCAAGCACGAAGCAGCGGTCGAGACCGAGGGCCTTCCCCATCTCTTCAACCGTCTGCGCGAGAATGGTATCCAGCTCGAGCGACCCACGGACGGCCCGCCCGATCCTGTTGAGCATCGCCCGATACCGCGCCGTGCGACGCTCGCGATCGTAGAGCTGCGCCTGTCGCATCGCGACAGAGACCTGGTCGGCAACCGTACGCGCGAGCTCCTTCTCCTCGTCCGTCCAGTGGCGCTGGCTGCGCACCGTACTGTAGCCGATGACGGCCACGAGCCTGCGATCCTGCAGCACCGGAACGTACATCAGCGACTTCACCCCGAGCGGTCCGAGCACCCGGTCGCGAAACGGCGCCACGCGCGCATCCGTCGCCACATCGTCAACGGCGAAAATCACGCCGCTCTCCATGACGCCGAGCAGCTCGCTTCCGTATGCGCCCATCGCAAAGTCGCCCGTTGTCGATCCGACCTCGGGAACGTGGTACTCGTGCGCGACCCTCACGACCTGGCGCTGCTTGTCGACGAACGCGACGTAACACCGGCAGAGGTCCAGACTGCGCCCGATGGTGATGACGGTGGTTTCGAGAACCTCGTTGAGCTCGAGCGACTCACGGACCGCCGTCGTGATCCGGTAGAGCAGCGTCTCGCGCCGGACACGCGCCTCCGCGGCGGCAAGGCTCGCCGGAGCATCGGGCTGCTGCGCGATGGAAGTCCGCTCGGGATCCACGATGGTCCGATTTCTCGCGAATTGGAGTGTCGCCGCGACGCGACCGAACGCTTCTACATCGTCCTGCCGCGCGGTGCAATCGTTGGCACTACGTCTTGGGTGCCCGCTCCGGCTTGCTGCGTCCGATGATCCGGATCGGCGTGCCAAAGAAGTTGTAGGCTTCGCGCAACCGATTCTCGACGTAGCGCTCGTACGAGAAGTGCAGCTTCACCTTTTTCGCGTTCGTGAACAGCAGAAACGTGGGCGGCGCGATGCTTGCCTGGGTGATGAACTTGACCTTGAGCTGCTGTTTGCCCGGAAGCGTCGCCCGCGGCTGCTTGAGATGCTGCTCGAAGAACCGGTTCAGCTCCGCTGTCGGTACTCGCGTGCGCCGGGCGGCATCCGCCAGGGTCGCGAGCTCGAGCAGCTTCGTGACGCGTTGTCCGGTCAGCGCCGAAATGAACACGACCGGCGCGTAGTCGAGAAACTTCATGACTTCGCGGATTCGACGTTCGAACTCGGACGGCGTGCTCGAGGTCTTTTCGGCGATCAGGTCCCACTTGTTG
This sequence comes from uncultured Clostridia bacterium, assembly GCA_964641945.1. Taxonomy (GTDB): domain Bacteria; phylum Acidobacteriota; class Blastocatellia; order UBA7656; family JADIYM01; genus JADIYM01. The sequence goes on along the minus strand of CAZXLQ010000048.1, from coordinate 20,033 downwards.
ACGGCAATGATCACCGAGACCCCCGCGTCGACGGCGTATCCGGCGATCGCGGCATCCAGGTTCGTCGGACCCTCCACTGCGTCGATCAGGAGCACGGCGACGTCGGCGCGTTCGAGATGCCGCCGCGCCATGATGACGGACATCTTCTCCGCCTGAAGTTCGGTCTTGCCCTTTCGCCGGATGCCCGCCGTGTCTATGAGACGGAACTTCTGTCCCTCGGACTCTAGCTCGGTGTCGATGGCATCGCGCGTGGTCCCGGCGATCGGCGATACGATGACGCGCTCGGCTCCCAGGAGCTTGTTGACGATGGACGATTTGCCGACGTTCGGCCGCCCGATGATGGCGATGTTGACCTGGCGCGGACGCTCCGTGTGCGGTTCTACGAAGGTGACGTGGCGCCCGACCGCTTCGAGCATGTCGCCGATGCCCTGGCCGTGTTCGGCCGAGATCGGAAGTACGTCGTCGAACCCCCAGCGAGTGAACTCGAGCGCGTCGGAGTCGAGTTTCGTCGATTCGGCCTTGTTGGCGATGACGAAAACGGGCTTTCCCGTTTCGCGCAGCCGCTGCGCAAGTTCCTCGTCGAGCGGCGTCGGACCCTGACGTACGTCGACGACGAAGAGCAGAAGGGCGGCCTGATCGATGGCAGTTCGCGCCTGCTGGAAGATCGCCGCCGGAATCGTGGCCTCGTCGTGTGGAATGATGCCGCCTGTGTCGACAACGTCGAAGACGCCGCCCAGCCACTCGGCCGTCCCGTAAATGCGGTCGCGGGTGATGCCGGGCTCGTCACCCGTGATGGCGCGTCGCGAGCTTGTCAACCTGTTGAAAAGAGTGGATTTGCCGACGTTCGGGCGACCGACGATCGCGACGAGTTGTCGCACGGGTTCAGAGGGCGCAATGGCGCCTGTTGCAGTGTCGGCTTCAGGGAGCATAAGCGGGGAGTGTACCACAGGGGTTCGGGAGGCCTGGGGCCCGTGGGCCGCGAGGTAGTGGGTCAGTTTGAGCTCTCTCGCGTCGACTCGGTTTTTCACATTCCAGATGCTGCTTTGCGACTTTGCGTCTTCCCTTTGCGCCTCTGCGAGAAACTGAACGTTCAAGTGGGTCCTTTTCATAGTCAGTTTCTCGCAGAGGCGCAGAGGGAAGACGCAAAGACGCAAGAGGAGCAGCTAGATCAAAAGTGACACACGACCCACCAGGACGCTTGGGCGCCGGGCATCTGGGCGCCAGCGCTCGGGCCGGTACGACCGGCGAGACGCAACCGAGAGTGACTTCAACTCGATAATGGGAACGAATGAACAGCTTGTCTTCGATTCTCACGAAGTGGTTGCGGCGAGGAAGGACGCCGAGACAACGACTCGGCGACCTCGGCGAGCGACTGGCCGTGCGCCATCTCCGCGCCCTTGGGTTCCGCGTGGCGGCGAGGAACGTCCGCGTACCGATTGGTCATTCACCATCGGGCCGCGCCGTGATCGGGGAAATCGACATCGTGGCGTATGAGGGCGAGACGCTCGTTTTCATCGAGGTCAAGACGCGACGTCGCGACGGAATGTTCGCTGCGGAGCGTTCCGTCGACTCCCGAAAGCGAAGGCTGCTGGCGCGCTCCGCAAGACGATACCGGCGCTGGTTCGGGGTGGCGTCAGATCCCTATCGGTTCGACGTTGTGACGGTGCTGGCACCTCGAGAGGGGACTCCGCGCGTCAGACTGCTGCGCGGAGGTTTCGCGGATCCTCTGCTACGGTGAGATCATTGCGCGCGACACGCGAGTGAAATGGAGGGTGGAAACGTGATTGGCAAGACTCCCAAGTCTCTGACGCTGGCAGCTGCGTCACTTGTGCTCTTCGGAAGCACGTCGGCGGGCGGCCGCCAGGCAATGCCGGCTCCCGAGAAAACGCGCAAGGAGATCGTCAAGCTCGCCAATGCGATCGAAGTAAACCCGTTGGCGAAGTCGTCGAGAAAGCAGCGATCCCGCGCGCTTCAGGTGATCGACGGAGCCGGCGATCTTAAGCTCGTTGCGTGCCGGGCGCTCCTCGGCGAACTCCTGCAGTCGCGGAAGCTCGGGGCCATGGAGCTGAGGGCGCAGATGCAGATTGCCGCCGCGCGTTATCTCGCGGATCACCCGACGGCCACCGGTTCCGATGTCGAGACGGCCGTCGCCGGGCTCGAAGGCGTCGTCCGGGCCTACGAGTCCATGCGGCGTAACGACCTTCGGGTTTCGATTCCGGAGGCGGATGCGATCGTAGAGCTCTACAACGGTGGAAAGCTGGCGGAATACGCTGCCGATGCGATGACGAACTGCGACAGGTAGAAGCGTTCTCCAGCTCGAGCTTGGGGCCTTTGCGACTTTGCGGAACCTTTGCGCCTTTGCGAGAACTTCTTTCACGTCAAAGAAGTTCTCGCAAAGGCGCAGAGGTTCCGCAAAGTCGCAAAGGTAGAACCTATAACTGGCTCATCGCCGGTACAGGAACGTCCCGATCCCGGTATCGGAGTTCAACACGCTCACAAGGATGACCCCGCCCTGCTGGTTCAGGTAATCGGTGACCGACTGACCAGTCAGCAGTTTGCCCTTCTGCTGAACTCGCGTGTTCTCCTTCTTCACCTTGGCCGCCTTGTTGAACGGGATCCCGTCGATGAACACGGTCACGCTGTCGGTGAACCCCGTTCCGTTGATGACGACCTTGCCGCCCTTGATCTGGAACGACGCGATATCGGGCTCGGGTATGCCTCCGGACGCGGCGTTCGTTTCACCCGACTCTCCGTTCGGATACTGGGCCGTGACCACGAAGAACGACCCGCCGGGCGCCGTCGGCGCCACTACCGTCGTCTGGTTCGCAGGCACCGACGTGAAGAAGTTCGCTGGAACCGGTGTGGTGTTCGGCGTGTTGGAACGGTAGATGTTGTACCCGACGAGGGTGTTCCGCGGGCCCGCCACCTTGGCAGCCAGTGCTGCCGCAATCGACTTCGCAGTCACGGTCTGCGACTGCAGATGCAGCGGCGGATTGCGTTCGTCACCGACCGTCGGCAGCGGCGGATCCCAGGTGAGCAGAACGTCATTGCCGGCCAGCACGCCGGTCGAACCCGCGATGGAGTTGTTCCCGGCGACCGGATCGTTCGTGGAGCTCTCGATGACCACATCGACGCTGACGGTGTCGCCGCCTTCGCCTATGACGTTGACGGTGAGAACGACCGTCACGGCGTTGTCGGCCTCTATGTCACCGATCGCGACCTCGGCAATGCCGACTCCGCCCGCTGGCGGTGCGGTCACGGTGCCCTGCGTCGTCGTCAACGAAACGAAACGCGTGCCAAGCGGGGACGACGTCCGGAGAAGGACGTCTTCCGCCGTGTCGGGGCCGTTGTTTCGAACCGTGATCGTATAGACGAGCTGCTCGCCCGTGTCGACCGTCTCGGGAATCGTCGAGGTCGAGATCTCGACGTCCGCGCGCGGAAGGTTCTCGTTGGCCGAGACTGCCACCGAAACCGAGTCGTTGTTGTTCGAAAAATCCGACTCGAAGGCCAGACTGGCCGTGGATGCGGAGTTGACGATGGTGGAGCCGTCTTCGGCTGTCGCGCTCACGTTGACGATGACGGTCAACGTGCGACTTTCACCTGGCGCGGTGACGCCGGGCCAGACGCAGAGGATAGAGCCGGTGCCATTCGCACTCGGCACGGTGAGGTTGCCGCCGGAGCTCGGAGAGGCGGAAACAAAGGTCGTCCCCGCCGGGGTTGCATCGTTGATCGTGAGGTCAGTGGCGTTTTCGCTTCCGATGTTCGTAGCGACGAGGTTGTACGTGATCGCGGAGCCCGGAGTGACCGTGGTCGGGGTCGCCGTCTTGTCGAGCGCCAGATCGGTCTGCGGCGGCGGGCCGACCTCCGTCGAGGTCGACGCGATGTTGTTCGACGGATTCGGGTCGGGCGTGCCGAACGAGACGATCTCGGACTGGCCGTCGAGGAACGTGCCGTCGGGTGTGAGCAGGCTGACGCTCACGACGACGGTGAAGATCGCCGCCGTGTTTGGCGCCATGCTGCTCGTGACGTATTCGAGCGGGAATCCGACGCCCCTGCCCTGGCCCTTGCCGCCTTCAGTCCATCCTGCTGGCACCGTCACCGATACGAGAGTCGTGTCGGCTGGAATCGTCTCGAACAGGCTCAGCGAACTTGCAGCGTCGGGACCATTGTTCGAAATCGTTATCGTGAACGTGAGGTTGTCGCCTCGCACCGCGGGATCCGGCGACGCGACGCGAGTGACCGAGAGGTCGGCCTGGGCCGGTGGCGCCACCACGCTGACGTCGACGAAGTCCGAGTTGTTCGAATTGTCTGGATCGGACGTCGAGGACGTGAGGGTCGCAGTATTCGTGATCGTCGTCCCGCCCGAAACTCCGGCGTTGACGCGCACGACGATCGTGAAGATGTGGGTCGTCTTGATGTCGAGCTGCGCACGGCTGATGGTGATCGTTCCCGTGCCGTTGACCGGCGGCGTCATGACCGTCCATCCCATCGGAGCCACGATGCTCTGGAATGTCGTGTTGGTCGGAACGACGTCCGTGAGCACCGGGTTCTGTGCGTCTTCAGAGCCCGAAGCGAAGACGGTAACGGTGTACGTGATGTCCTCGCCCGGCATTGCCGATGAGACGTTGGCGGTCTTGTCGACGGAGATGTCCGCGACGGTCAGCACTGTCGTCGTCGTGGAGGCGCTGTTGTTGGCCGGCATCGGGTCGTTGAGGTCCGAGCTGATGTCCGCCATTCCCGTGATCATCGTGCCGCCCGACGTGAAGTTGTCGACACGAACGACGACGGTCAGCACTTGCGGAGTTCCGGTGCCGAACATCGCATTCGAGAACGTCACGAGGCCAGTTCCGCCCATCGGCGGCGCCTGGCTGACGGACCAGCCCGCGGCGCCGGTCGCCGACTGGAAAGTGGTATTCGGCGGCGTCGCGATGCTCGCGACTGCGTTGTTCGCGGTGAGCGGACCGGCGTTGTTGACGGTCAGCATGTAGGTAATGTCTCCGCCGGCCGGAATCGGGTCGGGAGCGTCCGTGATGCTCACCGAGACGTCGGCATCGAGCGACGTGGCCGCGAAGCAAGGCGAAAACTCGGACGTCGTGAGCGGGATCATCGGTGGACCCAGCGGTGCCGACACCTTTCCGGAGCGCGCGGGCGTACCGAGCAGGCTCGCTGTCGCAGTGATCAACTCTCCGCTCGCCGCCGGTATGTCGAGGTTCACCATGAATGGCGCGTCGCCGAGCATATCCGTCGAGATGTCGATGCCTCCGGCGAACGTACGACCTTCGCCGAATCCCGACCCGTCGCATACCGAACTGATGTAGAAGTTGAGCCGGTAATCCTGCAGTGACTCCGAGTTGAGTGTCCCCGAAACGGTCGTCACGCCCATGTCGGTCACCGCCGAAGAGATGATCGGGAAGTTCTGCAGGTCGCCAGGGCCAGAATCGCCGTCGAGGGGATCATTCGTCGTCACGCCGTCGTTGCCGAGGTCGATGCCGAGGCCGCCATTCTGCGTAATGTCGTTCTCGCTGAAATCGTACTCGAAGCCGCCAACAGCCCCGATGCCGTTACCGGAATTCCCGGCGATCTTGTTGAGGATGACCCCGATGCCGGAACCACCCGACGCACGGACGCCGTCGAGCGAGTTCGGCACGGCAGCAACTGCCGACGCGTCGACTCCGATCTTGTTTCCGGCGACGAGCTGGCTGAACCCGCCGGAGACCTGCACCCCGGAGAACTGGTTGCCCGAGATGACGTTTCCGTCGCTCGGCATGAATCCGCCTACGGTTCCCAGACCTCCCCCCGCGAGCCACACGCCATCGTTGCCATTGCCGCGATCGAGCGTTCCGTTTACGTCGAGGCCGATGTAGTTGCCCCAGATCGTGGCATTGAATGCCTGCGACTCGACGCGGATGCCGCTTTCGAGGTTTCCGGAGATGATGTTCCGGGTCTGGCTCGTCGGACCGCCGACAAGGGTCGTCGACGCGTCGTCGAGAACGCCGTTGGCGCCGTTGCCGAGCACGGTCGTTCCGTTGGAGGCGAGGCCGATGATGTTTCCCTGCACCGCGTTCATGCCCGACATCCCGCCGTGCACGTAGACGCCGTTCGACAGACCGCCTCCAGCCGTGTTCGCCGAGATCACGTTGGTGGCGCCGGCAACGCCGTTTCCAACGAAGGTCAGTGTGGAATCGTTGATTTCCACGCCGTTGAATCCGTTGCCGAGCGGCGCGTTTCCTGCCGCGGTGACGCCGATGTAGTTGCCCTGGATGAGGTCGTTGCCCGAGAAAAAGATCGCAATGCCATTGTTCGAATTGCCCGATATGACGTTGCGAGCGGATGCAGTCGTGCCACCGATGGTCGTCATGCCGGCATTCGACACCGAGATGCCGCCGAGATTGGCGGCCGCGACGGTGCCGGTGACGGTGGTGCCGATGTAGCACCCTTCGATCACCGCGGACGTCGACGCGTTCACGAGGATTCCTGCCCCGCCGCCGAAATTCCTGATGACCAGGCCGCGGATCTTCACGCCAGAGGTACTGAGCGTATCGATACCGTGGACTGTACCGGCGCCCGATCCATTGATGACCACGACCGGCGTTCCGGCGAAGTCCGGTTCCGTGGCACCGTCGATGTCGAGCGTCTCGCTGATCACTGGCAGCGCCGACAACGTGGAAATGGTATGAGGACCGACGCCCGGAATGTTGAAATCTATGGTGTCAGCACCGGCCAGCATGTTCGCCTGAGTGATCGCATCGCGCAGGCTGCCCGCCCCCGAGTCGTTCGTGTTGACGACCGTGAACGCCGCGCGGAGTTTCGCCGAATTCATCACGACCGGCACCGCGGATTCAGCAGTCACGATGACGAGGTCGTCGATCGCATCCGGATTCAGGCGCATCGGGATAGCCGCAACGGGCGTGCCCGCAACGTCATAAGCGGCAAGAGCGGCGTCCCCGCCCTTCGCAGCGTAGCCGCCCTCGAGGACCGCGAGCGAGTTCCCGGCACGGTCGAGGGCCACGAGGTCCATCCCGGTACGTGACGACACGTTGGCGGCGACGATTCGCTCGGAGCCGGCGCCAGTCTCCGCAAATCCCTCCACGCTCGAGGGCTTCTCTGAAGACTTGGCCGTCCCTTCGACCGGGTCCGGACCGACGAGCAGGTCGATCCTGCCGTTGTCGCCGAGAAGCGCGACGTCGAGACGGCGTCCACCGCTGAAGTCTCCGAGTGCGATCGAACGGACATCAGGGCGACTCACCACCAACTCGGATTCCAGGCGCGGGGTCTCACGCGACGAGTCCCGTCCGGGAACCAGCACAACTCCAGCCGTCGTCGACGCGACGATGTCGGCGAACCGCATTCCGGTCACGTCGCCGACCGCGATGTCGTTCACTCTTCCAGGCACGTCGATGCCAACGGGCGCTGCCCCGTCAACCGCCGTCACACCGGACACGACGAGAATCTGCGACGAGCGGCCATTTGTTACACCGACGATAAGCTCGGGTCGCCCGTCGGGGCGATTCACGTCTCCAGACGCGACCGTCGTGACCGTCCCCGTTACGGCGACGGACCGTGCCTCTCCAAAGGTACCGTTCCCGATGCCGGGAAGGACGTACAACACGTCGTCGCCACTCTTCGCAACTGCGAGATCGGCGTTGCCGTCACCGTCGAAGTCGCCGGCAATCATGAATTCAGGAGTAACGGGCGAGGAGACGTCGAGACCGGGCAGTACAAACGGAGCCCCGACCGGTGTGCCGGCAGCGACGGCGTCGCGTGCCTCGGGCGCATTCGGATAGACCGAACCCAGGTTGCCCCGGAAAATGCGGACCGTTCCCGACGAACCATCCTGCGACGACACCGCCAGATCCTGCATGCCGTCATTGTCGAAGTCGGCTCGCGCCAGGCCGAACGGCCGTCCAGCCGGCTTCGCACTCGTCGCCGGCTCGATCTCGACGCCGTCGTCGAATCTGACCCACGTAGTTCCGCGATCCGATGCCCGAACGATCTGGTTACCGGCCAGGTCTCGCCAGGCGACCGGACTGGAACCGGCCGGGGAGGAGCCCAGGGTCGCCGCCAGGAACGCGCTTCCGATCGACCTGCCCGCAAAAGGTGCGGCAGCCGCCATCACGCAGACAATGGCGAGAATCGGGATAGAGCGCTTCGTCAGTCGCGTTTCGCGAGCCTGCTTCGACATGTGGGGTCTCCTCAAATGGCAAGTAAGTTGATTCGGGACAGTCCTAAGGACACATTTCGGCCGGGGATGTCGCGGCCTTTAGAGGAACGCAACCGAATTTGGGTTGGCTCGCGATTTCTCTACTGGGTCGAATCAAGAGCTGAAACTGCGGGAAACATCCGCCGATACGCGATCGCCCACGCGGCGAGCGTGATCGGCGTGACCATGAAACCGCCGATGTAGCAAAAAAGCGAGGCCACGATGCTGAGAACCGTCGTCGTGGCCATGAGTCGCGCGGCGCCGCCGAAGTTGGCCCGTGACGCCCGGGCGCTCAATTTGACCGCCTCCCAGCCCCCCATGCGCCGGTCGACGATCAGCGGATACCCGAACATGAAGAAAGTCCCGAAGAAAACGCTCAGCAGGAAGATGATCACGGTCGTGACGACGACGATTGCCGTCATCTCCCACACGCCGAGCATCGAAGCCAGGTCGCTGTATGGCCGTCCAAGCCAGAACAGTATCCGCTTCATGGACAGCAGCATCAGGATCAGGTTCACGGGAATGGCCATGGCCATGATCGGCACGATCTGGATCAGCGTCGCGATGAAACTCGGTACAAAGAACTCGAATCCCCGAAAGAGACCCGCAAACGTTGCGCGTTCACCTCGCATACGCGCGAACAGCCCCGTGTAGATTCCACACACCATCGGACCCATGAACAGCCCGAGCGGCGCCAGGCTGCCGACGATGAGACCAACCACGGTCACTCCGAGCATCAGCCAGTACTGCTCGCGCACGAGACGCCAACCCTCTCGAAGCAGCTCGATCGGATGCAGATCGACGATAAGGAAGTCTCGACCCGATTGCTCCATGATCAACAGGCGTTCAATGTCCAGGGTTGCTGCGCGAAATGGTAGTGCCGGATTCTCACCGGGAAGAGGGTAATCCCGCCAGTCGCCGATCCGGGTGGCCTGCCGCGCGTCGACCGCACCGTTCGGAACGGGACCATCGTTCAGCGGCAAGATCCGGAGAATGTGACTCAGGGGTCCGTCCAAGTCAACGCGGGCCACTGACTGGAAACCGGCACTTTCGATCAGGGAACCCGCACGAACTCGACTGACGCGGAATTCCAGAACTGCTCATTTGCGTCTTTGCGGCTTCCTTCGCGCCTTTGCGAGAAACTCTTCAGACCATCGAAGAAGTTATCGCAAAGACCGAGTCGACCCGAGTCGAATTCGGTTAGCCGACGTGGACGCGCGGCCGGAGTTCGGGTTCGTCGATGGCCTGTCTGAGCACTTCTCTCGTCACGGGAGCCGTGTCGCCTTCACCGAAGGCGATGAACTTGAGCACGTAGGCGATCGGGTTGCCCTCGGTCCATCCGAAATACACGTGAGGAAGTTTGTCGGTCGTGTCCCGAATGTGCATGAGCAGCGCCGCGATGGCGTTGGGGATGGCAGGACTCTCGCACCGAAGTATGCGGTAGGGACCCACCCTGACCCCGGACACTTCGAGCTCGTCCGTGAACTCGGACGCATCGCCGGGACGCACCTCGAGAATTATGATCGGCTCGCCGGGAGGAATGTGGTGATCCTGGCGCGCGTCCTGCTCCTTCTTGCGGTATTCGTCTTCGAGTCCCCGATCCGGACGGTTCGCCACGATGCGCACGGTGCCCGTCGCCGTCTCGTCAATGAACTTGCGGGCCGCGTCGTCGAGAATGACCTTCGTGACGCGGAGCTCGGTGGATCGGACGACCCGCGAGATGAATGACGAAAGTACGATCGTGGCGATGAATACCAGCGCGATCTTAACGCCGTCCGGCCGCTCGTGGATGTTGTCGAGCGTCGTGTATACGAACACGAGCGTGATGAGCAGAAACGCGATTCGATGCCAGCCGCCACGCCTCCAGAGGAGGAGCGTCACGGCGAACGCCGCCGATGTCATCAGCACGAGTACGCCGGTGGCATAGGCGCCACCCTGGGCCTCGACGTTGGCCTCGAATATCCACGTGACGAGCAGCGTGACGGTCGTCAGGACGAGGACGAGCGGCCGAACGGCGCGCGCCCACTCAGGCGCCATGCCGTAACGGGGCAGGTACCTCGGGATCAGGTTGAGCAGGCCGGCCATCGCCGACGCACCGGCGAACCATAGAATCGAGATCGTGCTTATGTCGTATGCGGTGCCGATGAAGTCGCCGAAGAAGCCGTGGCACAGGAAGGAGAGGGCTCGGCCGTAAGCCTGACCGCCCGACTGGAACTCCGCGGGCGGGATGAGCAACGCCGTCGAGAAGCTGCTCCCGATCAACGCCACGCTCATGATGAGCGCCGCGGTGCGAAGGAGCTTCTTCGAATTGTGAATGCGCCCTTCCGGATTCCTGGGCGTGTCGAGCGGGCCACCCCTGACGAGTGGCATGACGGCAACGCCGGTCTCGAATCCGGAGAGACCGAGCGCGAGTTTCGGAAAGACGAGCAGCGCGGCGCCGAGGATCAACCAGGGGCTGCCGTGCTGCTCGCCCGACATCAGGGCGTAGCGCCAGTTGGCCAGGTAGTCGGGATGGACCGCTATCTCATACAGGCTGCGGCCGATGACGAGCGCGTTGAGTGCGAGATAAACGATGACGAGGAAAACCGCGAGTCCGATGGCCTCCTTGAACCCCTTCATGAAGATCGCGCCGAGGAAAAGGAGAAGCACAGCGGTTACGAGGACCGGATGCGCCTCGAGCCAGTGCGGCGCGTAAGGATTCTCGACGATATGAGCGGTCGCGTCCGCCGCCGAGAGCGTCATCGTGATGACGAAATCGGTCGCCGCGAACCCGAGCAGCACGAGGACGAAGGCCTTTCCCTTCCACCGCGTCAGCAGGCTCTCGAGCATCGCGATGCTGCCCTGTCCGTTCGGGCTGGCTTCCGCGACCCGCTGGTAGATCGGCAGCGCGCCGAAGAGTGTCAGGAGTACGAGGACTACTGTCGCGACAGGCGCGAGGGCACCCGCCGCGAGGAACGCGATACCCGGCTGGTAGCCGAGCGTCGAGAAATAGTCGACGCCCGTCAGGCACATCACCTTCCACCAGGGCTGGGTCGGATGCTGATGGCCGTGGTGCGAGATCGTCTGTTCCGGGCTCTGGCTCGCTCCCGACATGAGCCAGTTCCGGATGCCGAAGCCGAATCGATGCAGCCCGGCGTCCGGTGCGCCGCCGAAGACCCTCGAAGACTCGTGCAGGCCATTCGCGAGGGTCGAGGCCCCCCCTTCGCCGGAAGGCAACGTCGGATTCACTGCGGTTCACGCCTCCTGAGACCCGTCTGAGCGGGTCGTGCGCTCTGGCGCGCGGCGCGAACCAGATCGCTAGTCCTTTCAACAAGCCTGCGAGGTTAGCTGTCGGGTTCGGGTTTGAAAGTGCCCTACCGTCGCCGGATACACCGTGCTTCGGATTCACCCCTGAGTTTGGTTCCCCCGCTCCGACGCCTCGGGCACGCCGGATTCGGCAGACTGGATCCTTCCGCGGCACCAACCGCCTCCGCGGACGCCTGAATGGTACTCACCTCGAAGACTCTGTCAACGGGCAACGAGAAAGGAGTGGAACCGGGGATACGATTGGACGTCACCTCACTGTGCTAGAGTCGCCGATCCTGGTTCGGAATTCGCCCGGCATTCGCGGTGCCTGCGGCGGGAACACTGAGGAAAACCTCCATGTCATTCCTGAAGTCGATTAGAACGCGTGCTGCGATCGCCGCATTGATCGGCCTCGCATTCGCCCTGCCGTGCGCGCCAGCCAATGCCGCTGCGAGCCTGCTTTCGTTCGACGAGCTCGAGCAGCTCTACGCCGTCGACACGCCGCCCCCGGAACTCGGAGCCAAGCTCGACGCCCTGCTGAACACCCCGTTCGTCGAAAATTCCGCGTCGTCGGCCGGCGCAGAGCCGGTGCGTCCGGAGTTCGCGGGTCTCGGCCGTGGCCTGCGCGTTGCGATGTGGAACATCGAGCGCGGCATCGAGTATCAGGCGATAGTCGGGGCATTTCGCGGTGCGGCAGCATTCGAGACGTTCATCAACAAGGTTGAGTACCCCCGTGGTAGCTCCGAACGGGCGGCTCTCTCCCAGGAGCTCGCGCAGCTGCGATCCGCCGACGTGGTCGTGCTCAACGAAGTCGACTGGGGAGTTCCACGGTCGGGTTACAGGAACGTGGCGGGAGATCTGGCCGCAGCACTGAAGATGAACTGGGCATACGGCGTAGAGTTCGTCGAGGTCGACCCGCTCACGATGGGCACCGAGACTTTTGCCGAGATAGAAGACCCTGCGAGGCGCGAGGAGCTCGTCGGAAACCTCCCACGCGTCGACCGCCGTCGGATGAAGGGCATGCACGGGACGGCGATCCTCAGCCGGTATCCGCTCGAGAACGTCCGGGTAGTCCGGTTCAGGAACCAGGGACACGACTGGTACGTCGACGAGAAACAGGGTGTGAGCGACGTCGAGGCCGGCAAACGCAAGGCGACCGAGGTGGCATTCCTGGAGAAGATCACACGCGAGGTCCGCCGGGGAAACCGGATGTACATGCTCGCCGATGTCAGCGATCCGCTGATTCCGGGTGGAAAAGCCACCATCGTGGCCGCTCATCTCGAGGCTCGAACCAAGCCGGAAACGCGTGTGGCGCAGCTCGAGGAGATCCTGCTCGCCATTCGTGACGTGCGACATCCCGTGATTCTCGCCGGCGACATGAACACTACGTCGAGCGACTCGACGCCGACGTCGATCAAGCGCGAGATCACGAAGCGGCTCGGGTCCACCTCGTTCTGGGCCAAGGAAGGCATCAAGGCCGCGACGGGGGTCGGCCTCGTCGTCACGGCACCGATCAGTGCGTATGGGTACTTCAAGAAGTACCGCGACCCGACGGCGCGCAGCATTCCGCTCTTTGCCGAGAACAAGGAAGCGAAGTTCTTCAAGACGCTCGAGGACTTCCGTTTCGCGGACGGCGGCAGGTTCGACTTCCGGGGCGACTCGGATCGTTCCTCGAACGGTCGCTCTGGAACGCTGGCGAACTCGAACGAGAGGGCCTCGAAGGGTTTCGCGACTACTTTCAAACTCGAAAAGACCTATGGGCCGACCGGGAAGCTCAAGCTCGACTGGATCTTCGTCAAGCCACCTGCGCCGGCGGATGGCAAGTCAGACGCCTACCAGTTCGCGCCACACCGCGGGCGGACGCTGACGAGGCTGAACTACGCCGGCGAGAATCGGATCTCGGACCACTGCCCGATACTCGTCGATCTGCCGTTCGCAGAGCCGGCGCCGTTGCCGGAACCGGTGAAGAAGAAGCGACGACTTCCTTTCATGTGAAGCTGTTGAGGCGTTGCCGTACAGAGAGCACAGAGTCACAGAGGCCACAGGAAGCTGAGAATCATTGCCTGTGCTCTCTGTGACTTTGTGCTCCCTGTACGGCAACGCCTGGTCTTCGCATCAGCGCCTTTGGCCAAGTCGACTGACTATGCTCAAATCGCCCGCATCATGAACCGGCCAATTTTTCCCGTACTCATTGCCGCGGCGTTCCTGCTGTCGATCCCGGTACCGAATTCGCAGGCCCGGACGCCCGGACGCGAGCGCCCAATCGCGGACGCGGCGGCCTCCATGTTGCCCAGGCTCATCGAGGTTCGGCGCGACCTGCACACGCATCCCGAGCTCTCGAATCGGGAGGAACGGACGTCACGCATCGTCGCCGAGCGGCTTCGGGCGATCGCAGGAATCGAGGTGAGAACCGGCGTCGCGCGACACGGAGTGGTAGGAGTCCTTCGCGGCGGAAAGGCCGGTCCGGTCGTTGCCCTTCGCGCCGACATGGACGCGTTGCCGATCGAAGAGGCCAACGACGTGCCGTACAAGTCGAAGAATGCGGGCGTGAAACACGCCTGCGGCCACGACGCCCACACGGCCATGCTTCTGGGTACGGCCGAGTTGCTGTCAGGCATGCGTACGGAGCTGGCCGGTACTGTCGTCTTCGTATTTCAGCCTGCCGAGGAAGGCGCGCCCGATGGTGAAGCCGGAGGCGCGACCCTGATGATCAAGGAAGGAGTACTTGCCAACCCGAAGGCCGATGCGATCTTCGGTCTCCACGTTCTCCCGACGCTCGAGTCCGGCACGGTTGGCGTGATATCGGGATCGGCGATGGCGTCCGCCGACAAGTTCACGATCACGATCAAGGGGAAGTCAGCCCACGGCGCGAACCCGCAGGACAGCGTCGATCCGATAGTAGTGGCCGCCGAATGCGTGGAGGCGCTTCAGACGATCCGCAGTCGCCGTGTGCACCCACAGGAGGGATTCGTACTTTCAGTCGGCTCGATCCACGGGGGATCGCGCTTCAACATCATTGCCGATGAGGTCGTACTCGTCGGGACGATGCGGACCCTCGACGAAAAAACGAGGACGGACGCGTTCCGGTGGATGCGCGAGATTCTAGGCGGGGTGACGTCGGCACACGGCGCGACGTTCGAGATGGTGACGTCGGAAAGCGCCGCGGTGACGGTGAACGATCCCGGGCTGCTTGCGGCGACGCTTCCGGTGCTGAAGCGGTCGTTCGGTGAGGCAAGACTCATCGACATGCGACCGGTGATGGTGGCGGAGGACTTCTCGTATTACCAGCGCGAAGTGCCAGGCGTCTTCTATTTCCTCGGCGTGCGCAACCAGGCGAAGGGCTTCACGGCGATGCTGCACACTGCGGCGTTCGACCTCGACGAAGATGCAATGGTAGCCGGTGTGCAGCTGCTGGCGACATCGGCCGTCGACTACCTGGAGCGCAACGCGACCAATCGATAGGCAGTGCGATCTGGCCGCTCCTCGGTGTCTCCGTGCCTCCGTGTCTCTGTGTGCGAAGCTCGTCCCGATCAGATAAGAGCTTCGCACACAAAGACTCAGAGGCTCGGAGACACAGAGGCTCGAAGAGCCTTTATCCCTACTTCCTGACGAGGACGACCGGGGCCGATTCGGCGTCGCGGATCTTCGTGAAGAACGCGCGCGCAGACTCGAACTCCGAAACCGGAATCGTTGCCCTCTTGAGCGTCAGCGACCGCGTGAACACGAGGACTCCCTCCTTCACCTCGTACGTCGTCACGTACGAGCCAAACGCCGTGTCGATCTTCACCGGATCCGGCATCTCGTCCACGACCATTCCCGGGGGCAACTCGAACCTCGCCGTCTCGGCGAGTGCCTGCGAATCGAGAACGACCGGCTGGGTCCGCAACTCGTCCGTCCGAAGCTCGATCCGCTGCAATCGCGACACGAGCACAGGCTTGAAGACGTAGAGCCGGCCGCCCATCATCTGCGCGTACCGGTCCGACGCGAACTCGATCTCGAGGCCGAAGCGGTTCGCCACGCGGTCGTCGCTCGGCGTTATCTTCGCGATCCGCGCTCCTGGAACTCCCGCGCCGATCCACCTGTTGATTCGAGCGTCGTAGTCCGTTCGAGACTCGCTCTCGAACCTCGCGCGTGCTTCGACCGCCCGGCTTCCCGTCGATCGCTCGCTGATCCTGCCGGTGATCGATCCGTCGAGGCCGAGCTTCGCCTCCGTGGTCCGATCGAGCCGGTTCGCATCCGGCGGCGTCACCGGCATCCGCACGAGTCCGCCGGCATCTCCGGCCATCAGCAACGCAAAGCTTCCCTGCAGGTGATCCGGAAGGTCGCCGACCGGTGAATACGGATCCGTCGGGTCGAACGCCATCAGTCGCCCGACAGAAGCGTTGTCGAAGACAGTGGGCGCCTCGGTCGCCGGGCTGACGCGAACGGCGAGAATGCAATGGTTGAACTGCGACGGGGTCGGGTACTCCTCGCGCACGTATGTCGGGTCGCCGGCGTAGATCGCCATCAGATAGGACTCGATGCCGACCGTCCGCAGCATCGCGAGCATCAGGTTCGCCTTGTCCTTGCAGTCGCCGTACGACCTCGCGAACACGTCGGCTGCGGCGCGCGGCTTGTATCCGCCGCCCTTCGCGAGATTCGTCTGAATCGAGATGTAGGTAAGACCCTGGACGTAGCGGCCGATCGCCCGGATCCGGTCTAGCTCGGTGGTTGCACCGGAAGTCAACTCGCGCGCCTTCGACGTCAGGGCGTCGTTCGGTGCTGCCTGTGACGCCACCAGTGTCGTCGACCACTGCGCAACCGCCGACCAGTTCGAGAAGCTCAACACGCCGCGCGTTCCCGCCGGCGGCTGATACGAATATGCGAGACGCGGCGCGAGATTCGTCACCGGCGGCGCGGCCGGCTCAGGAGGAATCGGAGAGAGTCCGCGCAACTCCCAGGTCCATGTCGAGCCCGCCACCTTAGGTTCGACGGGGGCGTGATTGAACGTCACGCTGCTCGCCTGCCATCCGGCGGGAAGCACGAGCGAAAGCCGCGACGAGACCACCGGCAGGCGACTCTGGAACGACCATTCGTCCTGGGCAAGCAGAGGCCGGTCCTCGTGTACGAACTCGAAGCCCACGACGGAGCCCGCATCGGCGTCGTCCGAAAGCGACATCGCCGCCATGCGACCCTCGCTGAACATCTCGTCGGCCGACGCCGCAACGTCGGCGATCTCACCCTTGCCGAAGGCCTTGGTCACGCCGTCACGGATGTGCCACGCCTTGAAGTCACGGACCTTGCTCGTACCGGGCATGTAATGCGCACGCATTACGCAGAAGTCGCGACCGTCGCGTGTGAGCACACGCACGGCATACCGCGTCACGGACGTCGTGCGTCCGTCATCGGCCACGGTGACGGTGCTTTCGTCGTGAATCACGACGGCGGGTGTGCCCACCGGGTAGCTCGGCACCTGCTGGGCAGCTGCCTGCTTGAGCCAGGCCGGCGCTTCGTCCGCGGCAAGGGCCGGTGCGCTTGCCGCAAGCACTGCCAGCCCGAGCAGTCCCGCCCGCAGCATCAGTCGGATGATCATTGTGTTGCCTTCTGCCGAAGCGTCAGCATGTGGTTGTCGCGTTCGTGGATCGCGTCGAAGACCTTCTTGATCTGCACGTAGCCAGACGCGGGGAAATACAGCGAGCCGTCCGCTGCAAAAGTGAACTTCCGCTGATACTGGATGATGCTGCCGTCCTTCGACGCGAGGATCTTGACGTCGTACCCGCCGACGGCGCCGACGCTGAACGACTCGGGCTGGTCGGCGCTGTCGAGCTCGTAGCCCGGCGGCAGCGTGACCGTCACCTTGTCGTCCTCCGTCCACGGGTAGTGGAAGTAGATGAGGTGCTGGCGCGTGTTCGCGGTGAACCGCGGTCCGACGTTGACCTGGAAAAACGACGGCTGGAAGAAGAGCCGCTTGCCGGTCCGCTGGGCAAACCCCGGGATCCGGACGTGGTAGGTGACCGAATACGGCTTGTCGTGATCCGTGACGTTCTCGACCTTGATCTTCGAGACCTCTGCCGTCGACAGGCGCTTCCGGACGTCCTCGAGGATCGAAGCCTCCCGCTGCTCGGGCGAGTCGTCGTCGTGGAACTCCTTCCAGTCGATTCCGAGATGGCCGGTGTATTCGATCTGAACGTCTCCCTCGAGCGTTCCGTCTTCCGATAACGTGAAAGTGCCGGTCCGCTTCTCGGTTGTAACGTCAGCCAGCGACAGCTGCGCCCGAATCCATACCGGCTCCTTCGGATCCGCAATGAGGGCCTGCGTGTTCTCTTCGCGCCAGGTCAACATTCCAGCCGGTGCATAGGTGTACCCCGGATCGTAGACGCGCCACTCGTTGCCGTTCTTCACCGCGATATCGATCGCCTGCAGGAAGTAACTGTCGGGGAACGCCGGATCGAAGAAAAAGTCGCTGCGGTCCGAGAGGGCCGCCGGACGGGCGTCGAGTCCTGCGGCGAGGCACATCGCGGCAAACACGGCGTTGATGTCGTCGGGATAGCCGCGCATCTGCTTCAGCGTGTCGTTGGCGTTGTTGTTCTCTCGGATCTTCTTGCGCTCTTCGTCGGTGAGGCCCGATGCGTCGTCGCCGAGGTTCTTGATCCTGGTTCGGCAGAAGGTGTGGATTCGACGGATCTTGTCGTCGTCGGTCGTCGCCCCGGCCGTGACCTCGGCGGTTGCGCGGCGGATCTCGTCGGTGACCTTGAAATAGCCCTTCGTGCGGTTGAAGACGCGCTTGCCGTAGTCCGACCAGTATTTGTCGGCCGTGACACCGAAATCTTCGGTGTAGAAGAGGAGGATCCACGAGCGGACCTGATCCTCGGGCGGCATGTGGGGTTCTTCGCGAAACGCCTTCACGTTCGACGTCTCGGTCCTGTAGTAACCGCCGCCTTCCTTCTCGAGCTTCGACGTTTCACCGTTGAAGACCTTCATTCGCATGCCCAGCTCGAATCCGGGAGAGCTGAAGGGCTTGATGTGATAGGTGATTCGCTGGACCGGAATGTCCCGCTGCAGCGCAAGCCGCTGATAGAGGCGCGCCGGGCTGGTCTCCTGCCACCGGTATTCGATGATGCAACCTGGCTCGACCGCCGGCATCGCGAAGGACTTCACGTTGACCTTGAAGCTGCCGAACTTGACGATCGTCCGGTCGAATATCGCGTCGGGTTTGAGCTCGACGATGGTTCCGTCCTTCTTGATCGTCCGGCCCTCGATGTTGGCGACCTTCGTGTCGCTGCTGTAGGCGATCTCGATCTTGCTCTGAGATTCCTTGCCGCGATCGTTGAAGACCTTCACGCGAACGTAATTGTTCACGACGGACTTGATGTCCGACGCCGTATCGCGGTCCTGGACGCGGACGTCCCAGAAGAGCGCCTCGGCATCGGCGTCAGGTTCGACGGAAGGGGCTGCAAGCGAGAGCTCCGCCGGGGTCACCGGCAACCACTCTTCGCGCACGGCGGCGCGCGCGGATGGCACGAGGGTCGTAAAAGGAAGGGCGAGTGCGACGGCACAGACCAGCGCCGTCGTATGGAGCGGTCGACGTAGATACTTCATATGGATGGTATGCTCCGGAAAAAATCTCGGGGAAATGGCCATGGTTCGAGCAAAGACAGGCGGGAATGCTACTCGTCGAGGGGCGAATGATGCAACGGTGCGTCAGAACTCGTCGGGCAATGAAGCTCGAACCGGGATTCCGACGCTCTTCGACGATTCGTTGCGCAGGAAGGCGGTCAGACACCTCAGGTCGTGCGATCCGAGGATGGCCGGCGTTGTCGACCAGGTCGGCAAGTTCACGTTTCAACCGCTCGCCGACGGCACGCACTTTCACGCGTTGATTCGCGCGATCGTGTATCAGCAGCTCTCGGGAAAGGCGGCTGCGACGATCCACGCGCGTTTCGAAGGCCTGTATGGCGGCCGGGCGCCGCGACCTGCCGAGGTCGCTGACACTCCCGACGCCGACCTCAGGTCGGTCGGCCTGTCTCGGCAGAAGCTCTCCTACCTGAAGGATCTCGGAGAACGAGTCGATTCCGGGGACGTGGATCTCGAGAGCCTCGACCACCTGCCAGATGACGTCGTTATCGAGACGCTCACCCGGATCAAGGGTTTAGGTAGATGGTCGGCGCAAATGTTCCTGATGTTCCGGCTCGGAAGGGTGGACGTCCTTCCTGACCTGGACCTCGGGATTCAGAAGGGCGTCCAGGCGATGCTCGAGCTGCCCGAGTTGCCGAAGCCGAAATTCGTGCTGGAGGTCGGCGAGGTGTGGCGACCGTACCGGACGGTGGCGAGCTGGTACCTCTGGAGAAGCGTCTCGCCGGGTTAAACGGCGAGAGGAGAGTGCGGGAGCGTGAGTACCGCGACCGCGGCGTGAGTACCGCGACCGCGGTGTGAGTACCGCGACCGCGGCGTGAGTACCGCGACCGCGGCGTGAGTACCGCGACCGCGGTGTCAGATCCGCGACCACAGCGTCAGTTCCGCGACCGCGGAGCGGTCGATGAAATAGCCGTGGGTCGCGGGGGCGAGTGCA
>CAZXLQ010000047.1:18476-22621 GCA_964641945.1 uncultured Clostridia bacterium | reverse complement strand
TCTTACGCCTGCGTTTCTCGCAAAGACGCCAAGGTCTCGCAAAGGCGCAAAGGCCCTTCCCCTCGCAACCTCCTGTATCATCCGAAAGCAGGTCGCCCTCATGCCCTGACGGATAGTTACTGCCCCAACAGTTCTTCTCCCTCTTTCTGCCAAGGAGGTTCCCAATGCGGAATTCCATCGTTCACCCACGTTCCCTTGCGATTTCGGCCCTCGTCGCGCTCGTGGCTACCCAATCGGTCTTCGCGCAGTCTCCAACGACACCTCGCGAAGCCCGGAAGCCACGCCCCGCCACGACGACCGCCGTCACCCCGGGATCGTTCCCGGCGCCTGCCCCCGCACCCAACGCCAACAAGCTCAACGACTACGATCCCGCGCGCCTCATGGCCGGCCACGTGTTGCGCCGCGTCGGATTCGGCCCGAGCCCGAAGGACATGGAGACGGTTCTGCGCGTCGGCGTGAACGGCTACATCGAGCAGCAGCTCAATCCGTCGCAGATCGACGACAGCGCGCTCGAGGCGATCCTGCCCGCGGAGCCGAAGAACCAGTTCAACGTCTACACGCGCTGGCGCCGCTGGTACCTCCGCATGGTCGCTTCGAAGCGCCAGCTGCAGGAGAAGATGACGCTCATCTGGCACGAGCACTTCGCGACCTCGATCAACAAGGTCGGCTACGCCGAGTTCATGTCCGACCAGGAAGACCTCTTCCGTCGCAACGCCCTCGGCAGCTTCCGGCAGATGCTCATCGACATCACGAAAGACCGCGCGATGGTCATCTGGCTCGACAACAACTACAACGACGGCAACGCGACCGACGACGAGGGCAACCCGGTTCCACCGAACGAGAATTACGCCCGCGAACTGCTGCAGCTCTTCTCGATGGGGCCGGAGAAGATGAACCCGAACGGCTCGTTCGTCATCGGCGGTGACGGCCGTCCCGTCGTGAACTACACCGAGACGGATGTCCGCGAGACCGCCCGCGCGCTCACCGGCTTCTACGTCGACTACAAGAAGAACAAGAAGACCGAGTTCGAGCCTTACGCCCACGACTCGCGCAACAAGACCATCCTCGGCCGCACGGTCGTCGGCCGGTCCGGCGCCGACGGCGCCCGCGAGGTCGAAGACGTCGTCGACATCATCATGGATCACCCATCGACCGCGCCGTTCATCTCGAAGATGCTCATCGGCAAGCTCGCGACCGAGACGCCGACGCCGGCCTACGTCCAGCGTGTCTCGACCGTCTTCGCCAACACGGACGGCGACCTGAAGGCCACGGTCCGCGCGATCCTAACCGACCCCGAGTTCACGAGCGACGACGTCGTCCGCTCGCAGTTCAAGACGCCGATCGAGCACTTCGTCGGCCTCTTCCGCGCCTTCGATGCAAAGACGAAGGGCTACTCGCTCGTCGACTGGACCTACGAGACGCGCCACCTCATCTATGCCCCTCCGTCGGTGTTCTCGTTCTACCGGCCGGGATCGAAGGGAACGCTCGTGAACACGGCGCTCGTGACGATCCGCGACTCGGAAGCCGACGATTTCGTGTCGGGCTACGACGCCTCGATCAACGTGCCGAAGATCATCCGCAAAAAGCGGCTGACGACGCCCGAGCTCGCCGTCGACTACCTGTCAGACGCGCTGCTCGCGGGACCTCTCCAGGAAGAGGTTCGCTCGCGGATCATCGGCTACATGGAAGGACGCGTGGACGAAGAGAAGTTCCGCGGCGCCATGTGGCTCGTCATCGTGTCGCCCGATTTCCAGCGCAACTGAGGAGGCTTCGAAGACCATGGCAATCACACGACGTAATTTCCTTCGCAGGAGCGCCATCACGGCGGTCGGCCTGAGCTTCGCGAGCCCGCTCCTCCAGACGAGCGCATTCGCCGGGCTCCGGCAGGGCCGCGGCGGCTCGAAGCTCAACCTCTCGAACAAGGTGATCGTGGCGGTGAACCTGTTTGGCGGAAACGACGGCATGAACACCGTCATTCCGCTCAACCAGTACGCGCGGTATTACCAGCTGCGCCCGACGATCCACATTCCGACGGATCGCGCGCTCGTCCTGCAGAACGCGCCGGACTACGCATTCAACCCCGGCATGACGGCGCTTCACGCGCTCTACGGCCAGGGCAAGGTTGCGGTCATCAACGGCGTCGGCGCGCCGCCGGACGCATACGGCCTCTTCGATCACGAGGCGAGCCAGTACATGTTCCAGTCGTCGGACATCACGGGATCGGCGTCGGCGACCGTGCCGTCGGGCTGGATCGGCCGGTACCTCGACCACGTCCAGGAGGGCATCGTGACGCCTGGCGTGAACCTCGGCGGCGGCGAGCTCCTGCTGCGTGGGATCGATCGCGAAGCACTGTCGATCGGGTCGATCGACCAGTTCCAGGTGCAGCCGGGCTTCGACGGCGAAGCGCGGAAGGCGGCCTACAACGACATCATGGCCATTCCCGCGACGGCGGGCGGGGTCGCCGAGCGAAACCGGATGCTGCGCGAGTCGGCGATCGAGCAGTCGGCGATCGTCAGGGAGAGGACAGCCGGGTACGAGCCGTCGGTCGAATATCCGGCCGACAACTACCTTGCTGACAACCTGAGGCAATGCGCGCAGCTGCTGACGGCGGACCTCGGCGTGCGTGCGCTCGGCGTCGGATACGACGGCTACGACACGCACGCATCGCAGGAGGACGGACGCAACGATACGCAGCTCGGCTATCACAGCGTGTTGATGAGGGACGTCAGCGACGCGATCGGCGCATTCCAGGCGGATCTTGCCGGTCACGGAATTGCGCAGGACGTCATCCTGCTCGTGTTCTCGGAGTTCGGGCGCAGGCCGGAGGAGAACAACGACGCGGGGACCGATCACGGGTACGGGTCGGTCGGCTTTGTCGTCGGAGAGACGGTGCAGGGCGGCGTATACGGCGACTATCCGAACCTGAGCGAGGACCGGCTGGTGCTCGACGGGAACGTCGACGTGACGGTCGATTTCCGGTCGGTGTATTCGGAGGTGCTGGCGGAGTTCATCGGTACGGATCCGGTGCCGGTGCTCGGCGGAACGTTCCCGGCGCTCGGGTTCCTGTAGAGAGCGCTCTGTGTCTCTGTGGCTCTGTGGCTCTGAGTCTCTGTGTGCGAAGCTCTTAAGACGCTTCGCACGCAGAGCCACAGAGGCACGGAGCCGCAGAGTATTCTTTTCACCCGCGATGTATCAGGTTCTTTCCCGCAGACTCCTTACCGGTGAAAAGGCTTCGGGGGGGAGCCAGATGGTCGCGGGGCCGCCGGAACCATGTTCGGGTGCCTCCGCGATCATTGTCGTTTTGGAATAGACTGCCTCCGCCGGACGATCAATTCAGGGGATTCCGATATGCGCCATACCTCACGATCATTCATCAACGCACTGAAAGCCCTTATCTGCGTCACAGTCATTTCGACCGTCGCTAACGGCTTCTCCGACCGGCCACCTGCCGGCCGGACTGGCGCTCCCGGCGAGACCACCTGCGTTTCGTGCCACATCGGCACGCTCAACTCCGGGGCCGGCAAGGTCGAGATCGAGGGCGTGCCTTCGGCATACACGCCGAACGAGGAGTTCACGCTGGTCGTCCGGGTCAGCCACCCCGAACGTCGCCGCTGGGGATTCCAGATCACGGCGCTCGACTCTCAGAACAACCCGGCAGGCACGATGCTGGCGGTCAACACTACGCAGACGACGACGATCAATGGCACCGGATCGCTGACGGGCCGGACGTACGTCGAGCATCGCGCGGCGGGAACGTTCGACGGACAGAGCAACGGCGCCTCGTGGGAAGTGAAGTGGCGGGCGCCGGCGACCGACGTCGGGCGGGTGACCTTCTACGCTGCGGGAAACGCGGCCAACGGAAACGACGCCTCGAGCGGCGACAGCATCTACACGACGGCCGTGCAGATGGCTTCGAACGGGCCGCCGATGATCGTCGAACCGGTGTACAAGAAGGGGAAGATCCTGCTCGAGGTCACCGGATCCGACATCGCGCCCGGGGCTGTGCTGATCGTGACGGGCGAAGCGCTGGCCGAGGCGCAGACCTTCGCGCTGAAGCTGAACAAGACGGGGACGAAGTGGCAGGTGAAGAAGAAGACGCTGTCAACGCCAGGGTCGCTGCGGGTTGACGACGTGCTGCCGGCGGG
>CAZXLQ010000047.1:14296-18376 GCA_964641945.1 uncultured Clostridia bacterium | reverse complement strand
TGCGAGAAACTCGACGTTCGAACCCGAACCTCTCGCTGGTTCGGCGAGAAATTTCCCGTCACGCCGTTGTAGACTTCCAGGCCGACGCAATCAACATTCCGAAAGGCTCACCACCATGTCCGACACCGTTTCGCGCGACGACGTTGTTGTCTTCGTCAGCACCCGCAAGGGCGCGTTCATCCTGACCCACTCCGCCGGCTCGTGGTCCATCAACGGTCCCCACCACCTCGGCCAGATCATCCACCACCTCGTCCAGGACCCCCGCAACCGAAACAACCTCCTGATGGCCGCAAGCACCGGCCACCTCGGTCCCACGATGTTCCGGTCCTCCGACATGGGCGCCACTTGGACCGAAGTCCCGAACCCGCCCGCATTCGCCAAGTCAGACGACCCGTCCGCGCGATCCGTCAACCACACTTTCTGGCTCACGCCGAGCAACGCCTCCGAGCCCGGCACATGGTACGGCGGCACGTCCCCGCAGGCGCTCTTCCGCACCGAGGACGGCGGCGACACCTGGACCGAAGTCAGCGGCTTCAACGACACCGCCGTAGAGAAGGGCTGGATCATGGGCCCCGGAGACGGCACGCCCGACGGCCCGAAGCTGCATTCGATCATCGTGGATCCGCGCGACGCGTCGCACCTCTACGTCAGCATGTCGAGTGGCGGCACGTTCGAATCCACCGACCGCGGCGCGACGTGGGCGCCGCTCAACAAGGGAGTCCTCGCGCTCTTCAACCCGGATCCCGATCCCGAGTTCGGCCACGACCCGCACTGCGTCGTCCAGCATCCGCTCAATCCCGACCGCCTCTACCAGCAGAACCACTGTGGCATCTACCGCATCGACCGTCCCGAGAACCGCTGGACGCGCATCGGCGAGTCGATGCCTGCCGACATTGGCGACATCGGCTTCCCGATCGTGATGCACCCTCGCGACCCCGACACGGTGTGGGTTTTCCCGATGGACGGCACCGAGGTATGGCCGCGCGTCAGCATCGGCGGAAAACCCGCTGCGTACCGATCGACGGACGCCGGCGCGACGTGGGAGCGCCAGGACAAGGGACTTCCGGCCGAGCAGGGCTGGTTCACGGTTAAGCGGCAGTCGATGGCTGCGGATGGCTGTGACCCGGTCGGACTCTACTTTGGAACGACGAGCGGCGAGGTCTGGGCGAGCATGGACGAAGGCGCCTCCTGGTCGCAGATCGCCGCGCACCTGCCGCACATCTACGCGGTCGAGACGGGGGTGAAGCCGTGAATCGGGTGCTCATCGCGTCGCCGCTCCGCTCCTACACGGGCGGAGCGGCGGAGGTCCCGGGCCACGGTGCGACGGTGGACGAGGTGGTGCGCAACCTCGACGGCGAGTACCCGGGCATCCGGTTCCGGATGATCGACGAGCAGGACAGGATCCGTCCGCACATCAAGTTCGCGGTGGGGACGACGTTCGTGTGGTCGCTCGATACGCCGGTCGCGGATGGCGAGGACGTGCACATCATCGCGGCGCTGAGCGGGGGCTGAGCCTTCTCCGTGCCTCCGTGTCTCTGAGTCTCTGTGTGCGTAGCTTTTCAGACGCTTCGCACGCAGAGGCACAGAGACACCGAGTCACAGAGTTCCTTTTGCTACACTCTCCCCCGTGAAGCGCATCACCGTCGCCATCACCGGCGCCTCCGGCGCGATCTACGCCCAGCGCCTCCTCCACCACCTCGACCGCAGCGCCGAGGTCTCGCACGTGCACTGCATCGTCTCGGCCCCGGGCCGCCGTGTGCTTCTCGAAGAGCTCGACATCTCCGGCTCCGGCGACGAGCTGACCCGCGCGCTCACCGGCCAGTCGGTCTCGAAGGTCGAGGTCATACCGAACTCGGACATCGGCGCGACCATAGCATCGGGTTCGTACCCATCGGACGGCATGGTCGTCATTCCGTGCTCGATGTCGACGATCGGCGCTCTGGCGTCGGGCGCCGTTACGAACCTCGTCCACCGCGCCGCCGACGTGACGCTCAAGGAGAACCGCCGGCTCATCCTCGTTCCGCGCGAGACGCCGCTGCACGCGATCCACCTCGAGAACCTGCTGCGGCTGCGCAACGCCGGCGCGATGATCGTCCCGGCGATGCCGGGCTTCTACCATCGCCCCGAGTCGATCGAGCAGCTCGTCGACCACTTCGTTTTTCGTATCTTCGATCACCTGGGACTCGCGCACGATCGCGCGACGATGTGGAAGGGCGGGGTGCGAGGTGTTGGCGGCGAGGAGTCGTTCGAATGAGTACCTCGGCGACCGGACCGCGGTGGTGGCAGTCGATCCGCGTGACGCTCGAGATGATCAAGATCGAGCACACGCTGTTCGCGCTGCCGTTCGCGCTGCTTGGCGCGGTGGCCGCGGCGCGCGGAATTCCCGAAGCCTGGACGCTGCTCTGGATAACGGTCGCGATGGTCGGCGCGCGAAGCGCCGCGATGGCGTTCAACCGGCTCGTCGACCGGCACTACGACGCGGCGAATCCACGCACGGCGACGCGCGCGTTGCCGGCGGGCGACGTAAGCGTTGGGTTCGTCCGCGCGTTCACGATCGTCTCGGTGGCGGTATTCGTTGCGGCGGCGGCGATGCTGAACTGGCTGACCCTGGCGTTGTCGCCGGTGGCGCTCGTTTCGGTGCTCGGGTATTCGTTCACGAAGCGCTTCACGTCGATGGCGCACATCGCGCTCGGCTGGGCGCTTTCGATCGCGCCGGCAGGGGCGTGGATCGCCGTGCGCGGCGACCTGACCGTCGAGCCGGTGCTGTTGTCGGCGGCGGTGATGCTGTGGACGGGCGGCTTCGACGTGCTCTATGCGTGCCAGGACACGGAGTTCGACCGGAGCGCGGGCCTCTACTCGATTCCGAGCCGCGTCGGCGTGGCGCGTGCGCTGTGGATCGCGCGAGGGTTGCACGTGCTGATGTTCGGGGCGCTGGTCGGGTTTTACTCGCTGACGGGAAGCGGGATGCTCGGGCTCGCCGGCGTCGTCGCGACGGGCGCGCTGCTCGTCTACCAGCACGCGATCGTGCGCGCGGACGATCTGTCGCGGCTGAATGCGGCGTTCTTCACGACGAACGCGTTCGTAAGCCTGATCCTGCTCGCGACGATCGGCGGCGGGATCCTGCTGGCGGGGTGATGCCGGCGACGAGTCCGGGGAGGGCTCTGCGATGAACAGGGACCGGTTGCGGGAGCTGCTGGCGGCGGTTGCATCGGGCGAGACGGACGTCGACGCGGCGATCGGCAAGCTCAAGGGCTGGCCGTACGAGGACGTCGGGTTCGCGCGCGTGGATCATCATCGACACCTGCGCCTGGGCGTGCCGGAAGTGATCTACGGCGCCGGGAAGACGCCGGACCAGCTCGTGCACATCGCGGAGAAGATGATCGAGCGGGGCGCGAACGTCCTCGTGACGCGGACGGATTGGTCGGCGTACGAGATCCTGCACTTCTCGTACCCGGATGCGGTGTTTCACGAGGCGGCCGGGTGCATCACGATCGCGCGCCATCCGGTCGAGCAGAAGGGGTGTGTTGCCGTGGTCACGGCGGGAACGACGGACATCGGAGTCGCGGAGGAGGCCGCGGTAACGGCGGAGAGCTGCGGCGCGCGAGTCGAACGCGTGTTCGACGTCGGGGTTGCCGGCCTGCATCGGTTGCTTGGCGAGCGCGATCGTCTGGGTGAGGCGAACGCGATCGTCGTCGCGGCGGGAATGGAGGGCGCGCTGCCGTCGGTCGTCGGCGGGCTGGTCGCGGTACCCGTGATCGCGGTGCCGACGAGCGTGGGGTACGGGGCGAGTTTTGGAGGACTGGCCGCGCTGCTCGGGATGATCAACTCGTGCGCGTCGAACGTGACGGTCGTCAACATCGACAACGGCTTCGGCGCCGGCTTCGTCGCGGCGCTGATCAATAGGCGGGTGGTGGAGTTTCGCGGCGGTGTGGTCCCGACTTTGGACGCACCGATGTCCTGATGGATTGCGACGAAGGTGGTTGCGTTGGACCGCGCGCGAATTGCACGGCCGGCGCCGCCGGTCCCGCCCCCGGGAGGGGGCTGGGTGGCTGCCGGGGGGGTGGGGGGGGCCGGCGCCCC
>CAZXLQ010000047.1:0-14286 GCA_964641945.1 uncultured Clostridia bacterium | reverse complement strand
CGTGCCGTCGGTGTTGGTGAGGCCCGCAACCGCGAGCGCAGCGAGCGGCCGGCCTGACGAACGTGCACGTCTGAACAAACAGTGCGCACGTCGGTAACGCACCACCGGCGGCTAGCCGCTTCGTGCACCTGCCCGCCCTTCAATCCAGAGCCGGGCCCTGCCCCGAGACAACGTACTCGATCACACGACCGAGCTGCTTCGGTGTCCAGATCCATCGCGCGCTCCCACCCCTCGCCCACGGACTCCGTGCCTCGAGCCAACAGCCGCCTGCCCGCATGGCGCACGTGGCTCGCGCCTTCAGCTCGGTCATGGCGCGTCGAGGAGCAATGTCGAAGACACCGACGACATGTACGTGGTTCGTCCGAACGTTCAATGCGTGTAGGAACCACTCGCGTGCCTCGAAGGTCCCGAGAATCGCCCGTCTGACGGCAGCACGGCGTGCCGGGCCGAGAAAGACGGGAGAGCCGGCGAGCTGCTGTTCTTCAAAGGCGAGACGTGGAGGATTGCGCGGGACACGCGGCATTCCATATGTGTTGTTTTCCCGATCGACGGATCCTCGGGCATCTCCGTGTAGCCAGGTTCCGTATGTGCGGAAAGTGATGAAGGATGCGATCGGGGTTCGTAGCTCGTCTATTTCCATGGCCAATAATCGAGGCTTACCCACGATTGGTTGCGTGGTGCGCGCACTTCAATCTGAAATGCACGGGACCTCTGCGTTGGACCGCGCGCGATTGGACGGCCGGCCGCTCGCTGCGCTCGCGGTTCCGGGCCTCACCAGCACCGTCCGCTCTGCCCACGCCCCAGCACCGACCGCAGTGCGCCAGGCCCCAGCACCGACGGCCTATAGCCAGGCCAACCGACCACCCAACCCAACGCCCTCGCCCCTGCACCGACGGCCCATAGCCAGGCCCGGAACCGCGAGCGCAGCGAGCGGCCGGCCTCAAGCGTCTGCATCGGTCAGCCGCCACGGCCCGCCGCCTGCGCGCCGGTCGGCACCAACCGACCACCCAACCCAACGCCCCCGCCCCGGCACCGACGGCCCATCGCCAGGCCCGGAACCGCGAGCGCAGCGAGCGGCCGGCCTCACGGATGTTCGCCTCTCCAATCCTGCGACGACCGAAGCCGATCCGTGGACTCATCCGGCCTCTCCAGAGCAGAATCGCACCGTGGGCGTGTACCTCGTAATGACCACCCTCGGAGACGACAACATCCGAAGGGTCCTCGCCGATCCGCCGTTGATCTGGTCTGTCGTCGCGCCTGACAAACCCGAGCTCGTTGATCGCGAGCGCGCGCGGCCACGGGGCCTGCTCGCCAAGCTCTTCGGCAGGAAGCCAGCGCCCGCGGATCCGTTTCCGCTGTGGCTGTCGGACGGCGAGGGGAAGCAGTTGGATCTCGACAAGGCCTGGCACGGCATCCACTACCTGCTCACGGGCACGAACTTCAAGGGCGAGTTTCCCCTCAACTTTCTCGTGCTTGGAGGCGAACAGGCCGGACGCGTCGAGGTCGGCTACGGACCGGCGCGCCTCTTCACGTCTGCGCGGGTGCACGAGATAGCCGCCGCCCTCGCGCCAATCGACGAGACCTCACTTCGTGCCCGCTTCAATCCCGACGAGATGATGAGGCTCGCGATATACCCATCGATCTGGGATCGGGAACCGGCCGACGACGACACCTTCGCCTACTGCGCGGAGTTCTACTCGGAGATGAAGGCGTTCGTCGCGGATACGGCCTCGCGCGGCCTCGGTCTCGTGATCACGGTCAGGTAGTCCGTGCGGTCGTCTCGCGAACCGCGCGTGCACTTGCCGGTAGGCCGCCACGCGGCATAGGCTGGGCCGTCCGCCGCGACGTAAGCGAATGTTATGCTGCTCACGATCACCACGACTCACCGGCCGGCAACTGACCTGGGTTACCTTCTTGCGAAGAACCCGGCGCGATGCCAGAGCTTCCCCCTCGCGTTCGGCCAGGCGCACGTCTTCTACCCGGCCGCAACCGAGGACCTCTGCACCGCGGCGCTCCTGCTCGATCTCGATCCCGTCAGCCTCGTCCGCGGCTCGCGAGACGCGAAGGGCGATACCGGACCGCTCTGGCAATACGTCAACGACCGGCCCTACGTCGCTTCGTCGTTCCTGAGCGTCGCACTCGCGCGCGTGTTCGGTTCGGCGCTCAACGGCACGAGTCGCGACCGCCCCGAGCTCGCCGATACCGAGCTTCCCTTCAGCGTCGAGCTGCCGGTCCTTCCTTGCCGTGGCGGTGAGACGTTTCTCCGCCGTCTCTTCGAGCCGCTCGGGTACGTCGTCGACGCAGAGCGCTTGCCGCTCGATCCGCACTTCCCCGAGTGGGGCGAGAGCCCGTACTTCCGGGTCTCGCTTTCCGCGACGTGCCGCCTGCGGGATCTGCTCGTCCATCTCTACGTGCTCCTGCCGGTTCTCGACGGAGAGAAACACTACTGGGTCGGCGACGCCGAGCTCGAGAAACTGATGGAGAAAGGCGAGGGCTGGCTCGCCGCGCATCCGGAACGCGAGCAGATCGCCCGCCGGTACCTGCGCCACCAGCGCCATCTCGTCCGCGAAGCCGTCGCGCGCCTCGTCGCCGACGACGTGACCGATCTCGCGACAACGGACGATGCCCGCGCGGCCGAGGAGGACCAGATCGAACGCCGGCTCAGCCTCAACGAGCACCGTCTGGAAGCCGTTGTCGCCGTGCTCAGACAGGCCAACGCGCGCCGCGTCATCGACCTGGGTTGCGGCGAGGGGCGGCTCGTCAAGGCGCTGCTCGGAGAGCGCGACATCGAGCACATAGCCGGAATGGACGTCTCGCACCGGGCGCTCGAGATCGCGAAGGAGCGACTGCGGCTCGACGAGCTCTCGCCGTCGCGGCGCGATCGCGTCGAGCTCTTCCAGGGCTCCCTCACGTACCGGGACAGTCGCCTGTCCGGATACGACGTTGCGTGCGCCATCGAAGTCATCGAACACATGGACCCGTCGCGCCTGCCCGCCTTCGAGCGCGTCGTCTTCGAGTTCGCACGTCCCGGAACCGTCGTCGTGACCACGCCGAACGTCGAATACAACTCGCGCTTCGAGACGCTTCCGGCGGGTCGGCTGCGTCACCGGGATCACCGGTTCGAATGGTCGCGCGCGGAGTTCGAGTCGTGGGCCCGCGACGTGTCGGACCGGTTCGGGTACGAGGTCCGGTTCCTTCCCGTCGGCGACGTCGATCCCGAGGTCGGTCCCGCAACGCAGATGGGGGTCTTCTCGCGATGAACATCGTCATTCCGGAGCTCGCGCTCGTGGTGCTCGTCGGGCCCTCCGGCAGCGGGAAATCCTCGTTCGCCCGACGGCATTTCGCCCCGACGGAAGTGCTCTCGTCGGACACCTGTCGCGGTTTCGTTTCCGACGACGAAAACGACCAGTCCGCAACGAAGGCCGCATTCGAGGTTCTCCACTTCATCGCCGGCAAACGCCTCGCTTCGCGGCGGCTGACGGTCGTCGACGCCACGAGCGTGAAACCCGAGGACCGCCGTCCCCTCGTCGAACTGGCACGTACGCACGACGTTTTGCCGGTCGCCATCGTGCTCGACATGCCGCCCCGGATCTGCCTCGAGCGCAACGACGAACGTGCGGACCGCACGTTCGGCCCACACGTCGTCCGGCAGCAGAGCCAGCTTCTGCGCCGGTCGCTTCGGGGACTGAAACGCGAGGGATTCCGCAACATCACGGTACTCACGAGCCCCGAACAGGTCGACTCCGTCACGATCGAACGGCAACGCCTCTGGACCGATCGGCGCGACGAGCACGGCCCGTTCGACATCATCGGCGACGTGCACGGTTGCTTCGACGAGCTCGCCGAGTTGCTCGGGCGTCTCGGCTACGACGTCGATGCAAGCCCGGCGGCGCCGTACGCGCGCCATCCGCACGGCCGGCGGGCGGTGTTTCTCGGCGACCTCGTCGACCGTGGTCCGAATTCGCCGGCCGTCCTGCGTCTCGTCATGTCGATGGTCGCTGCGGGATCGGCGCTGTGCGTGCCCGGCAACCACGACATCAAGCTGCTCAAGAAGCTCCGCGGGGCGAACGTTAAGATCTCGCACGGCCTTGCCGAGACGCTCGAGCAACTGGAGGGCGAATCCACCGACTTTCTCGATGACGTTGCCGCTTTCATCGACGGCCTCGTCAGCCACTACGTGCTCGACGATGGCCGGCTCGTAGTCGCCCACGCGGGACTGAGGGAGGAGCTTCAGGGGCGCGCATCGGGCCGCGTCCGTTCCTTCGCGCTCTTCGGAGAGACGACTGGTGAGACGGACGACTACGGCCTCCCCGTGCGCTACAACTGGGCCGGTGACTATCGGGGAGCCGCGAACGTGGTCTACGGCCACACGCCGGTCCCCGAAGCCACGTGGACGAACCGCACGATCTGCGTCGACACGGGATGTGTCTTCGGCGGCCGCCTGACGGCGCTTCGATACCCGGAGAAGGAGCTCGTCAGCGTTGCGGCCGCCCGAATGTATTACGAGCCGGTGCGGCCGCTCCGTCCCGCCGAGCCGGACGGAAGGGGAGCGGAAGTTCGTCCACGCGACGACATGCTCGACATCGACGACGTTCTCGGAAAGCGTCTCGTCGAAACGAGGATCCACCACCCGGTCACCATCCGAGAGGAAAACGCGACTGCGGCGCTCGAGGTGATGAGCCGGTTCGCGGTTGGACCGCAGTGGCTCATCTACCTCCCGCCGACCATGGCGCCGTCCGATACGTGCCGCGATGGCGAGTACCTCGAGCACCCGCGCGAGACGTTCGAGTATTTCCGCCGGGAAGGCGTTTCGTCCGTCGTGTGTCAGGAAAAACACATGGGCTCGCGCGCGGTTGCGATCGTGTGCCGGGATGCAGGTGTCGCGCGTCGCCGATTCGGTGTCGCCGGAGACGAGGCGGGCGTCGTCACAACACGCACGGGGCGGCCGTTTTTTCCGAGCGCGGCCGATAGTCACGAGATTGTCGCCCGGATCGGCGCGGCGATGGACCGCTCCGGCCTGTGGGAACGGCTCGAGACCGACTGGATCTGTCTCGATGCCGAGATCATGCCGTGGTCGGCGAAGGCGCAGGAGCTTCTCAGGACGCAATACGCGCCGACCGGCGCCGCCGCTGTCGCCGCGCACGCCGCCGCCATCGCCGCGCTGACGGCATCCGTAGCGCGCGGCGACGGCAGCGACGAAGTGCTCGAGCGGTTCAGGCTTCGGCAGGAGTGTGTGTCGCGATTCGCCGACGTCTATCGTCATTACTGCTGGCGCGTCGATCGCGTGACGGACCTGAGGATCGCTCCGTTTCACCTGCTGGCGACCGAAGGCCGCACGTATTACGATCGCGACCACGTGTGGCACATGGAGTTGCTCGGTGAGTTGTGCGCCGGCGACCCCGAGATCCTCCGCGCGACGCCGTATCGGCGTGTCGACATCGACGACCCGTCGAGCGAGCAGGCGGCCATCGACTGGTGGAGCGACCTGACAGGCAAGGGCGGCGAGGGAATGGTCGTCAAGCCGCTCGATTGGATAGTGCCGGGGCGCAAGGGTCTCGTTCAGCCGGCGCTCAAGTGCCGTGGCCGCGAGTACCTGCGGCTGATCTACGGGCCCGAGTACACGCTGCCCGGGCAACTGGACCGGCTGCGCGAGCGTGGAATCCGCGCAAAGCGATCGCTCGCGTTGCGCGAGTTCGCGCTTGGGGTCGAGGCACTGCATCGCTTCGTCGAACGCGAGCCGCTGTATCGGGTGCACGAGTGCGTCTTCGGCGTGCTCGCGCTCGAAAGCGAGCCGGTGGATCCGCGACTCTGATCGGGTGCGACTTGTTGGTTCCGACGCGAAGCGCTTTGGAGTGCGGCGTGAATGGCCCCTTTGGATCGATCCAAAGCGGCGCTTCGCGCCGCACTCCAAGGCGCTTCGCGCAGTGTGCGGGAGGGACGCTCGCCTCAGAGAGGCGCGACGTTGTTGAGCCGGTTCCGGTCGATTCGTGTCAGATCAGGGTCGACGACGACGTAGGCCGGGGCCCGGTCGACGAGGAACACTAACTGCGTGACTCCCGAACGCAACGCAACCCTCCGCCGCTCGATGACCGAATTGGCGCTCTCGGCGTCGTCCGGGTGCAAGTCGAAGACGGCGACGTCGACCGCTTCGTCCAGCTCGCGCGCCGTCTCGTTGCCGGATCCATCGGCCACGGCCTTCGACCCCGCGACTCGCACCTCGACCTCGTAGCGTCCGTCGTCGAGGCGCCGGACACTCGCAGACTCGACCGAGAGGTCGTACAGCACGATCTCCTTCATCCACTCCTCGATGTGCGCGAAATCCGCCTCGGTCGAAACGCGCCGCAGCTGCTCGATCAGGTCCAGCGTCGTCGCGCGCCCTCCCGGCCCCGCGTGATCCGCGATCAATCCGCCGAGCGCCGCGCGCATTCCGTCGTCGCCGATCAGCTCCCGGATCGCGTACATCACGACCGCGCCCTTGCCGTAATAGAGGTACGACTGGTTGCCCACGCGATAGAGCGGCACCTCCGCGCGCTCCTCACGCGATCGGCCCGCGAGGTACCGGTCGAGCTCGATGGCCAGCATCCGCCGAACCGTCGGCCGGCCGAAGCGCCGCTCCATCACGAGCAGTTCCGAGTATTTCGTAAGCGACTCGACGAGCATCGTCGCGCCCTCGGCGCTCGCCGGCACGACTCCGTGCCCCCACCACTGGTGCGCCACCTCGTGTGCGATCCGCCGCGTCACGAGGTCGAGCCGCCGCGGATCGCGCGAATCCGTCAGGAACGCGCGGTTCTCGGCGACGAAGATCGTCGCCGGCATCGCAAACGCCCCGAACTCCCAGTACGAAGGCACCTCGGCGATCCGCAACTGGCGGTGTGGGTAAGCGCCGAATTCCGGTTCGAGCACGTCGAGCGCGTCCGTGGCCGCGTCGAGCATGCGCTCGACGTTTGCCCCGTGCCCGGCGTGGTAGTAGACCTCGATGTCGCGGTCGCCGTGCCGCCGCGTCGCCACTTCGTATCTCGCCGACGCGAAGGCGAAGCGATTGATCATCGGCCCGTCCGACAGGTACCGGAAGTACCGCCGCCCATCTCGCTCCCACGCCGCGTCGAGTCGGCCCGGCGCAATCGCCGTCTGGTCGCCCGCTGTCGACACCGTCGCGGCGAAGTCCACCCACTCCGCGCCATCCGACTCGACGTCGCCGTGGGCGCCTTCGCCGTCGAGCTCGGCGATGCTCGCGCCCTCGAGGCCGCGCCGGGATCGCTCGCGCGGATCGGAGATTTCGTAGGTCTTCCGATACCCGATCGTCGGAAACGACCGGAAGCTCATGAGCAGCGATCCGTTCTCGACGATCGACGGGTCCGGCGCGCCGTCGACGAATCCGCGGCTTGCGACCTCGAGGTCGAAGTCGAGCCGGGTGCGCGCGCCGGGCTCCAGCGGTGCGGCGAGCTCGAACCGGTACATCCCGAAACGGGCGTCGGTCGCGGCGATTTCGCCGGCTTCTAGAGAGACGTTCTCGACGCTGGCTTCGCGTCGAACCGCCACGAAGATCGTCGCAATCGCCACCGGTGTGTCGTTGACGAGCGTGTAGCTCCCGGCGAGCCGGTAACGTCGCGCTTCGGGGAAGAGGTCCAGGCGCACGTCGACGGCCGTGATCTTCGGTTGCGGCACATCCTTGAACTGCCCGTACGTCCGCTCGTAGCCGGCCTGCCAGTCGAGCACCTCGTCGCGCGTGGTGTTCGCATTGAGCACGTTCGTGTTGAAGAAGATCCAGCCGCCGGTCGCAATGGCGACGACGAGAATCACCGCCGCGAGGGAGCGGCCGGTCCGTGTTGTCCGGCTCGCAAGCAGCCGCAGGCGCTCACCGACGCCGAATCCGAGGCTTCGCCAGAGTGCAGACGCGACGAGTACGAGGAGCCCGGCTACGGCGCTCCAGAAGAGCATGAACCAGACGAACGTGGCGCCATCGCCGCCGATTCCGTTCATGTCCGTGAACCGCACCGGAGGCGCGCTCGCGAATCGCCACAGCGGGTGCTCGAGGCCGAGCATCGAGGCTCGCTGTGCGAACACGAGAAAGAGCAGCACGAACACCATCCCGGCGTATTTGTTGGGGCTGAGTGCGTGCACGAACACCGCGGCGGCGGCGTAGAGCGCGAGCGGAATGCCAGCGACGCATGCAAACGACAGATAGACGAGCGGTTCGAGATCGCGGTGTCCCGCCGCAAGTTGAATGGCGACGCCAACGGCGATCCCGGTTGCGATCAGGCACCCGATGAGCGCAACCAGCGCCGTCCACTTCGCGGCGATCACGATGGCGCCGGGCACTGGAGTAGTGTCGAGAATCGATGCGAAGCGGAACCGGCGCTCGCGCCAGAACATCTCGGCGCCGGAGTACACGAGCAGGATCATCCCGAAGAGCGCGAGCGGCTGCCGGAGCGCGCCGATGACGAGCGTGGTCGCGGGATAGGAAGTCGAGCCGTATTCGCCGTTCCAGACCGACGACGAGATCTCGGAGCCCGCCATGGCGGCCCACAGCGCAAGGACGAGCAGGAACAGCACGGTGCCGACGAGCGCACGCGTCTCGAACCTTGCCGCCGAAACGTAGGCGGCCAGCCAGAGTTTGGCGTTTCCGCCTTTCGCGGCAACCGGGGCGTAGACACGGTCCTTCGCCGGTGCGGCGGCCGCCGCATCCGACTGCACCGTTTCGCGTTTCGCCTTCGGGCGCCCGAGCACGCGGAACGAAAAGCGGCGCGAGACCACCATCCAGATCACGACTGCGACGCCGATCCAGACGGCGCGGTTCACGAGCAGCGGCCCGGAAAGCGTCACGTATCGGGTGTTCTTTTCGGCGACCGTCCAGTAACGGGTGGCCTCGAAGAAGCTCGAGAGCCCGAACGGATCGAAGAACGCGGCGAGGGCTCCGGTCCCGGCGCCCGGTGTCGACGCGGCCATCAGCGGCGAATCCGTCAGCGCGGCCCCGACGAAGTAGAGCACGTAGATGAAAACCGCGCCGACGTATGTCGCTATCGCGCTGCGCGTGAGCGCCGCGATGGCGAAGAGCACGGCCGTCACGAATAACACGTTCGGAACCGTCAGCACCGCGAAGGCCCACGCGTACGGTCCGAGACTCCACGACGCCACGCGATCCGGCGCGAGCCATGGCATACCAGTGGCCACCAGCATTCCGGCCGCAGAACCGGCAGCCGCGGTGAGACACGCAAGGAACGCTCCGGCCGATCGGCTCGAGAGGTAGCTGAACCGGTCGACGGGCGTCGAAAGTACGATCTCCTCCAGGCGATGCTCTCCGTCGCGCAGCATCGCGTTCGACACGAAGATCGCGACGGCAAACACCGAAAATAACGACAGGAAGCCGATCGACTGCGCGACGAGAAACGGCGAGTTGACGGCGAGGTTCTCCGGTCCGAATCCCGTTGCCGTGAGCACGAAGCCGAAGAGCGCGAAAAAGAACACGGCGCCGATGAACGACACCTGCCGCACGTGGTAGCCCCATTCGAAGCGAAGCAGGTCGATCAGCACGCGACCGGCTCCCGTTCGAGTGAGAGCGCGCGCAGTTCCACGAAGTAGACGTCCTCCAGGTCGGGCGCGACGCTTTCGAATTCGACTCCGGGCCGCTCGTCCGCGAGAACGCGAAGCTGCGTCTTTCCGCCGAAGAGCCGTGCCGAAATGACGGCGTGCGCCGAGCGATGGGCTTCGACGTCGGCCTTGGCGACGGTTTTTCGCCAGAGCCGGCCGTCCAGTTCGGCGACGAGGCGCGACGGCTCGCCCTCGCGAACAACGCGTCCACCCGCAAGGATCGCCATGTTCGGACAGAGGTCGCGCACGTCCTCGACGATGTGCGTCGAAAGCAGCACGACGGCGTTTTCTCCGATTTCGCTGAGGAGGTTGTGAAAGCGATTGCGCTCCTCGGGATCGAGCCCCGCGGTCGGCTCGTCGACGATGATGAGCCGCGGATCGCCGAGCAGAGCCTGCGCGATGCCGAAGCGCTGCTTCATGCCTCCGGAGAAGGTGCTGACCGCCTTGTTGCGAACGTCGTGGAGATTCGTCAGATGGAGAACGGCGCCAACCTGTTCGCGACGGTCCGTCCGGTTCGTGATGCCCTTGAGGACGCCGATGTGATCGAGCAGCGAAAACGCCGACACGCCGGGATAGACACCGAAGTCCTGTGGAAGGTAGCCGAGTCGCCGGCGAAGCTCCTGCGGCTTTGCGATGACGTCGACGCCGTCGAGGAGGATCCGGCCCGCATCGGGCTCCTGAAGCGCGGCGATCGTCCGCATGAGAGTGGACTTTCCGGCGCCGTTGGGTCCGAGAAGGCCGAACAGGCCCGGTCCGATTTCCAGGTCGACGCCGTCGAGAGCCCGGACGCCGTTAGCGTAGGTCTTCGTGAGTCCCGAGATCGTGAGCACGCGTGCATCTCCCCCGGCCATCGGCGCCTGTGTTGCTGGCGTAATGTCCGGCGAGCGTACGTCGCGACCTCCTTCGTGGTTCCCTGGTCGTTGTTTCGGGGACCAGCCCGACATAGGCCATTGGTCCAATAGACTCGGACGCTGCGCGGACGTAAATTCGCTCGGTACTGTCGACCGTTCCGCGAGGAGGAGCAACGATGATGATTCAACGACTTCGTCGCGCCCGGATGTGCGCACCGGTATGGTGCCTCGCCGTGGGTGCCCTGATCTTCAGCGGGCTCGCGCCGATTCCCGCGTCAGCGCAGACGGCCTCCCTCTCGGTTGCCGAGATCGAGCGTCTCGTCGCACCGATCGCGCTCTACCCGGATCCGCTGATTGCCCAGATACTTCCGGCATCGACCTATCCGGACGAGGTCGCGGCCGCTGCGGACTACGTCGCGCAGCACGGCCCGACCGACAAGAACATCGACAAGCAGGGATGGGACCCGAGCATCGCGGCCCTGGCCCGCTATCCCGAAGCGCTCAACAAGATGGCCGACGACATGGACTGGACCGCCGATCTCGGCGACACGTTTCTCGCGCAGCCCGCCGAGGTCATGGACGCGATCCAGACGTGTCGCGGCGTGGCGAAGGAGCGAGGCGCCCTGCAGACGAACGAGCAGCAGACGGTCGTCTACGAGGAACAGAACATCCGCATCGTCCCGACCCAGGACACGGTTATCTACGTGCCTCAGTACCAGCCACAGGTGGTCTACGTCGAGGACGACGATGACGACGTGAACTGGGGCGGTGTGGTCGCGGCCGGAGCGATCAGCTTCGGCGTGGGCATGGCGGTTGGAGCGTGGATGAACTCGGACTGCAACTGGTACCACGGCGGGGTGTATTACCCGCACTACGGCGGCGGTTATCCATCCTGGAACAGCTACCGCGGTGGCGGCAACGTCAACATCAACGGCGACGTCACCATCAATCGCCAGGTCAACAACTACAACAACGTCAACCAGTGGAACCACAACTCGACCCGGTACCAGAACGACATCAACAGGTACGGCGACAAGTACAACAACCGATACCGGGACCAGAATCGAGCGCAGAACAAGAGCGCCGTCCGACAGGACAAGGTCGCCAACGGAAACCGGGGCGGGCAGAATCGAAACCGCACGGCGAACAACACCGCGGCGCGCAACAACGCTGCATCGCGGGACCTGACGAAGCCGGCGAACCGCGACGCGTCGACCCGCGACCGGACGGCGAACGCGGACAAGAATCGGAATCGGGACGCCGCGGCGAAGACTCCCGCGCCGGATCGCGCGAAGAAGGATGCCGTCGACCGTCAGCAGATGGAGCGCGACCGGCAGAAACGCGAGAACGAAGCCCGCGGACGCGACCAGGCGGCCGCGAAGCAGCGGGAGGCCAGCCGTCCGCAGGGCTACGACCGCGGAAGTTCGGCGCGCAAGGAGAGTGACCGTGGGCTGCAGAGCCGGCAGCAGGCGAATCCCAAGGCGAGCGGTGCATTTGGCGGCGGCGGCAGCAGACCACAGCCGAAGATGAGCGGCGGTGGTGGCGGCCGTGGAGGCGGCGGCGGTGGCGGCCGTGGCGGCGGCGGTGGCGGTGGCCGGGGTGGGGGCGGAGGTCGAGGTGGCGGAGGCCGCCGTGGCTAGCTGCAACCGCTTCCGTGGCGTGTCGCGACGCGACCACGAAGGTGACCACTCTGCCGTCTTTCATCAGGAGCGACTGTCATGAAGATCCGAACATCGAAGCCCGCTTTCACAGGCCCGCGCGCGAACCGGCTTGGCAGCATCGTCGTGCTCGCGCTCGCTTGCCTACTCATTCCATCCGTTTCCGCTCCCGCACAGACTGCGAACCCGGAGCTGTTCGACTCGTCGGATGCCGCGATCGCGGCCTTGAAGACGGCTCTCGAAGCGACCGACATGGATGCGACTCGCCGCGTTCTCGGTCCCGGAATCACGACGTTCACCTCGGGTGATGCCGTGCAGGACAAGAACGAAGTCGGGCGACTCGCCAAGGCCGTCAAGGAGCAGGTCCGGCCGGTCAACATCAATGCGAAGCACATCGTGCTCTTCATCGGCGCCCTCAACTGGCCCTTCCCGATTCCGCTCAAGCAGAACGCCGGCGGCAAGTGGTACTTCGACACGGCCGCGGGTCGCGAGGAGTATCTGAACCGCCGTATCGGCCGCAACGAGCTATCCACGATGGCGACATTGCACGCCATCGCGAAGGCCCAGATCGAATACGCCACCGAGGACCGAGACGGAGACGGCGTCAACGAATACGCGCAGAAATTCCTGAGCTCTCCGGGAACGAAAGACGGCCTCCACTGGTCTGCCGCGGAGGGCGAGGCGAAGAGTCCCGTCGGCGAGCTCGTGGCCACATTGCGCGACGAGGGATACGTTGCCGGTTCCCAGTCCTATCGCGGATACCGCTACGGACTGATCACGAAGCAGGGCCCGGCTGCGATAGGCGGCGCAAAGGAGTACCTCGTCGACGGCAACCTCGTTCGTGGATTTGCCGTCGTCGCCTACCCGGTGAGCTGGGGCTCGTCGGGAATCATGACCTTCATGATCGGCCCCGACGGCCGCATCTTCGAAAAGAACCTCGGCCCGAAGACCTCGGAGCTCGCTCCCGCGCTCGACACGTTCAATCCCGATTCGTCGTGGAAGCTCTCGGAGGAGTAGGACGGTCTACAGACGCACGGATGGTCACGGATCCGGACCGCCCGGATTCGTGACTATCTGTCGGCCGGCCCGGTGTAGAGCTCGAGTGCCGCGAAGTGAATGCGTTGCTTCTCTGCACGAACCTCGGTGGCGTGCTCGGGCGCGGCGTCGGCTTCGAGGTAGTCGGCGAGGCTGTCGATGAGCCAGTCGAAAAGCGACGCCCGGCGGTAGAGCGCGAATCGTTCGCGTTCGGCGCCGGCTTTCAGGAATGGCTCGACCGCGTCGACGCAGTCCGGACCGGCAAGGTCGACTGCGGTCGGGCCGAAGAACATCGCGAAGTCCATAACCGGATCGCCTACGTGGAGGTCATCCCAGTCGAGGAGGTACCACAGGCCGACATCGTAATCCGTGTCGGCGGTCACGAGCAGGTTGTTCGTCCAGAGATCGCCGTGTACTGGCGAGGCGACCGGTGTCTGAAAGGCGCTCGAGCGACGGACGGTGTCCTCGAAACGGGCAATTTCGTCCCGCATGAATGCCACCGTCGCCTTGCTGACGAACGGCGGACGCTCGAGTTCGACCGATTTCAGGTCCTCGCTGAACCGATCGCCGAACGTGGCAAGGAAGGCGTCGGCGCATGTAGACACGGACGTCAGCTCCGGTCGAGCGCGGGCAATTCGCGTCGCAATTTCGCGATCCGCGTGCATACGTGCAATCACGGGCAGCACCTGTCCCGCCAGGTTGCGCGTCACGCGCTCTGGCGAACGCCCGTCGATCCACGCGGTGAGCGGCCCTTCGCAGCGGAGTTCCGGCAGGGACACCCACTCGAGGATCGGCGGCGCGTGATACGGCTCGAGCGCCGCGCCAAGGCTCCGCCATTGTCGCAAGCCCCGCAGCGCCTCGGCGTCGCTCGCGAGCTTCAGGTGATAGAACGTCGATCCGTCGCCGATCCGAAACGAGTGATTCACGAACCCGCCCCAGTTCAGGACGTACGAAACCTCGACCCGGCCGCGCTCGAGCCCGAGCTCGTCGGTTCGCCCGAACGTCCACTTGCGTACCTCCGACAGCAGTTCGTCGAGTTCCATGTCGCGGCGATTCTACCAACCACGGATTCGCACGGCTTCAGAACCGCGAGCGGTAGCGAGCGGCCTGCGGACGGTCAAACGGTTCAGATCGACTATGTCCATCCTCAACGA
>CAZXLQ010000046.1:0-22704 GCA_964641945.1 uncultured Clostridia bacterium | reverse complement strand
GGTTGAGCGTCAGCCGGCCGATGGGACCATCGCGATCGACGAGTATGTTTTCGTACGACATTCGTTCACTGACCCTTGAAGGACGGCGTGCGTTTCTCGACGTAGGCCCGGATGCCCTCGGATGCGTCCTCCGACTGGAAGAGCTGCTGCTGAAGCTCGCGCTCGAGCGCGAGGCCGGACTCGAAACCGACCTCGAGGCCCGTCTGTACGGCCCGCTTGATGCGGCCGACGGCCATCGATGCGCGCGCGGGGGGCACGAACTGCTGGGCGTACGTGATGACGTCGGCGAGGAACTGGTCCGCCGTTTCGCTGTCGAAGATCCGGTTGACGAGCCCGAGGGTCTCGGCTTTCTCGAACGGGAATAGCTCGCCCGTTGCCATCAGTTCGATCGCCCTGGCCTTGCCGACCAGACGTGCCAGACGCTGCGTTCCGCCCGTTCCGGGCAGCACGCCGAGCGTGACTTCCGGCAGGCCCATCCGCCCGGCGCCGCGACGGGCGATCCGCATGTCGGCGGCCATGGCGATCTCCATTCCGCCGCCGACCGTGTGGCCGTTGAGGGCCGCGATGACGAGCTTCGGCGTCTGCTCGAGACGGTTGAGTGTCTCGTTGGCGTGCAGGCAGAAGTAGTACTTGAACTGCGGAGTGACGTTGTCGAGCATTGTGATGTCGGCGCCCGCGCAGAAGAACTTCTCGCCGGCGCCGCGCAGGACGATGACGTGGACGTCGTCGTCGAACCTGGCCTTCAGAATCGCCTCGTCGAGGTCGCGATTCATCGCGTACGAGTATGTGTTTGCCGGGGGCACGCAGAGCGTGATGACGGCGACGCCGAGGTCGGCGGCGTACGTGACCAGGCCGTTCGGCATGGTATCGATGGCGGACTCGGGACCCTGTGACGACATGCGCGTTCTCCTCGCTTCCAAAGAACCCGGGAGTGTAGGGGACCGTTTCTTGGGGTGTCAACCGGGCGCCCTGTCGTGCTACACTGCCCGCCTGTCCCCACCCCGGAACGGTCCGGCGCCCTCACGATTTCTTCCTTGCCCCCAGCAAGGATTTCCCGATGAACGAAGCAGGTGTCTCGCATGCCGTGCAACTGGCTGCACGCCTCAAGAAGCTGTCCGCCGTGGCGTGGGTGAACGAGGTGGACCGGCTCGCGCGGTTCGACTCGGTCTCGATCGACGAAGTGCTCACGCTGCTGGGCCGCCGATTCGCAGGTGACTACCTGGCTCGAAGGCGGGGCATCGTGTGGAGCATGCTCGAATACGTGTACGTGCGAATCGAGCCGGAGGCGTGGGCGGATCCGGTGCGCGAGGCGCCGCGCCGGCGGTCGGCACGCAAGGGCAAGGGCGCAGCAGCGTGAGGGTCCAGAGGACGACATCTTCTCAGTGGCTCCGTGTCTCCGTGCCTCCGTGTGCGAAGCCTCCCAGA
The DNA here is from genome assembly GCA_964641945.1 of uncultured Clostridia bacterium. GTDB lineage: Bacteria > Acidobacteriota > Blastocatellia > UBA7656 > JADIYM01 > JADIYM01. The sequence continues at coordinate 21,279 of CAZXLQ010000046.1, read as the reverse complement.
CGCTTCGCACACGGAGGCACGGAGCCACTGAGCCACTGAGCCAGACCGGCTCTCGCTGAAAGCTACCGGATAAGCGGCCCGAGCGGCCCATCCGGATTCAACGCATCTTTGATGTCCGCGAACGGCAGATAAGCCTGCATCGTGTCGCCTGCGACGTGCGGGATCGAGAAGACGAAGGTCATCCCGCGTCGCGTGACGTACCACCTCGAGAAGTTCTCGGCCGTCGGCTCTAGATCTGCCTGGAACACTTCGTCCTTCGGCACGATCGCCCCGCACTTCTGCGAGAGCAGGGCCAGCAGCGACCGGGTATCGCCGGTGATGTCGGTCAGCGTCAGAAACCGGCCCCTGGCGAACTCGAACGTCCTGGCGTAGACATCGCTCGACGGATGCGCGCCACCAAAGCTCGAATACTCGGTAAAAACGACGCTCACCAGTTCATCGGTCGCCGTCGCAATCTCGTAGTCGACCTCGAGCGCGAGCGTGTCGACCGTTACGTGTTCGCCGAGGTTCTCGACGGCGACCTCCGTGAACTCGCGAACACGTTCGCGAACGAGCCCTTCAATGGCGTTCGTGAACGCTGCTGCCCGCAGTGGGTCGCCGCCCTCTGCCTTCGGATAGGCGACATTGACGACCTGGGCGAGCCGCTTGTCGGTCGACGGCATTCTCGACGATACGAACTTCATTCCGCCCGGAGTGGACGTCAGCTCGCCGAGCACGACAGGCAAGGTCGACGATCCGTCCGGCTTCGACCACGACCCGACAAATCGCAGCCCGAGAGACGTGTTCGTCAGTTTTCCTTCGAACGCACCGGTCTTCGTGTCCTTGCCGTCGGCATTGCTGGCCAGCTCCACCAGGCGAACGGTGCCGTCGGGGTCGATCGTTCCTTCGAGGGACAACATTGCGACAACCGTTCGCATTGCGGCGCGCCCGGTTTCGTAGACATATTCGCCCTGCAGTCTGTTCTTGTCCTTCGAGAGCCGGACCCGGACGGGAAGGGCGTTGATCGTGCCGTCCAGCGTTCGCGTGACGACCTCAGGCATTTCGATTGTCGTCGCCGGCGGCATCGTCGCCGTCGCCGTCGACTCGGTCACCGGCACGTTTGCATTCGAGGCGTTTGCCGAGTTCGTCGCCGTCAACGGCGCGGCGCCACAACCGCCGAGCGCGAGCGTCAAGGCCACGAAACCTGCCGTACGGGGAACTGCAGAGATGATCATAGGTTTCTCATTGGCGAGTCTCGAAGACACGCGCTCAACGTATCAGTACCTTGCGCGGTAGCGCAGGGTACCGATGCGTGAAGTGTCCAATTCACTCACCGAACGGGAGCGAGAATCCCATCGACTCGAGCCGACGGATCTCGGCGAGGGCCAGCTTGAGCGGGTGGTAGGCGGCAATCGGATTCTCGCGCGTCTCGTCTATCGTGATATCGATGGACCGCTTCACCGAGAAGATCCACTTGCGGAACGTCCCGTGGACCGTGGCCTGACCCGTGAGCTGGAGGACGTCGCTCGGCATTATGGCTTCGTCGAACACGCCGGGTGCGACGCGTGAAAACCGGACGCGGAGTCGAAGCGGCTCGTCGAGCGTCTTGACGTCATCGTCGGGCAGTTCGAAATCCGCCGTGTACGGATCGACCTCGAATGGAATCCCGTTGATGAGCATGTCAGAGAATCCGATCCCGTGGATCTCGCCCGACACGCCGACAGGTCGGATTCGGACGGGAACGTTCACGACGACCTCGGTCCACGACACCTCTGCGACCGACGGTGTGCCGAGCACGACCGATTGCCGAACCAGTGCAGTCGTCGACTCGGCGTCGCTCGCCGGAGCCGCCGTTGCAACGGGGAGCATCAGGACGCAAAGCGCCGTGATTCGTGCCGTCGCCACCCTCATGGCGAGGATGCTACCACACGGCCTCGACGGTCCGGATGGCGCGGGAACCAATCGGTTCCATTAGTTCAGTGCCTGGTTTAGACTGGCGACTGTCGGGCAGGCGCTGGGCCGCCCGTACAGAATCGATGCCGAAATCGAAATCACACGCAGCGGCGGCGGCGAGCGCCGAGGTCGAGGAACGCGAGGAGTTTCGCATCTTCTACGACCACATCAAGCGGACCGGGCTCAAGAAGACCGGGCAGCGCGACATGATCCTCGACGTCTTTCTCCGCACCGAGGGGCACGTCTCGAGCGAAGACCTCTACGAGCTCGTGAAGCGCGAAGACCCGAGCATCGGCTTCACGACGGTCTACCGCACGCTCAAGCTCCTTCAGGAGTGCGGGCTGGCCCGCAACGTACAGTCCTACGATGGACGGATGCTCTACGAGCACGATTTCAAGCACGATCATCACGACCACCTCATCTGCACGTCATGCGGGACCCTCATCGAGTTCTTCAACGAAACGATCGAGAAGATTCAGGACCAGATTGCGGATGAGCACCGGTTCAAGCCGGTGACGCACAGCTTGCGCATCTTCGGGCTCTGCTGGGAGTGCCAGGTCGCGGCCGAGGCAGACGCGCGGCGCCGACGCTGATGGCATTGGTGCAGGTGCACCGATCTCTTGCGTCTTTGCGTCTTCCTTTGCGCCTTTGCGAGAAACTCTTCACGCCGTCGAAGAAGTTCTCGCAAAGGCGCAAAGGAACACGCAAAGGCGCAAAATGCGACCTGAAATCAGGTTGACCCACAACCCGTCCGGTCAGGTTCTTGACGATTTCCCGGGCCGTTTGCTACTCTCGCCCAGTTCGCGCGCCGCTATAGTGTAACTGGTTAACACGCTGCCCTCTCAAGGCAGAGAGTACGGGTTCGAGCCCCGTTAGCGGTACTCGGCGATTAGGCCGTCTCGTTCGGGACGGCCTTTTCTATGTCTCGAGCGCCTTGAAGTGGAGCCGGCCGGCGTCAAGATCGGCGCGATCGAGCCGCAGCGACACCGACTGGCCGAGACTGATGACGCGTTCGCCGATGCGCAGGCTCGTCCGATCCTCTCCGATCTCACCGACGCGTCCGCCGTCGAAGGTCTCGGGAACGCTCACGTCCGTCCGTACGGGCGGCGACGCGATCTGTACCGAGACACGGTCTGGTCGCACCCGCACGACAGTCGCCTGAAACACCTCGCCCAGTCGCGACGACATCGCCGCGGCCTCCGTCAGGTCGACGATCCGGCTCTCGTAACGCCGGTCCAGCCGATCGGCCGCCGCCATCACGTCAACGAGGGCCTCGAAGGTCGGGATGGTCTGTCCGTTCGGCGTCTGCTCTGCGGCAAGCTGAACGAGCAGGTCCAGCACGTAACGGTCCGCGAGCCGGCGGAGCGGCGCCGTGACGTGGGCGTAGTACGACGCGATTGCCGCGTGGCTGCATCCGGGAGGGACCGATCCGTCGAACGCCGCGTACCGCGCCCCGCCCATCACGCTCCCGGCCTGCACGAGCAAAGCCGCGTGGACAGGATCCGATGGATCGAGCGTGCGCACGAAGTCCTCGTAGGGCATTCCGTCGTGCCACGCCACGCCGACCGCGTTCGCCGCTAGTCGGTACGCCTCGACTCGATCTCGATGCGGCTTGTCGAGCACTCGCAGCAGGCCGACGCCCCTTGCCGCCATCAGGCGGGCCGACGCCATTCCGGTCATCAGCGAGATCTGCGCGTTCCAGCCTTCGACGTCGTTGGGGTGCTTGAGACGAAGGTCGTAACCCGACAGTGCCGGCGCCCATCGCTCGACGTGTTGGGCCGCGATCGGCAAACTCACGCCGCCGCGCGCGACTTCGCACTGCTGGCGGACCTGTCCGATCTCTCGAAGCGCGGTCAGTGTTTCGGCACCGTCGCAGCCCGTGAACTGACCTGAGCCGGGCTCGCGATCCTCTGCCGCCAGGTGTTGCGAAACGGCTTCGTAGGAGAGCGCGGCGCGGCTTCTGACGATGGATGGCTGGACCGACAGCAGCCGGTCTTCGCCATCGGCCATTACATCGAACGCAAAGAGGATGCACGGCCGGTCGACACCGGGAAGCAGGCTTGCGGCGTCGGCACCAAGTGCCGGGGGGTAGAGTGGTGTTCGAACGTCGGGACCGTACAGCGTGACACCGCGCCGCCAGGCCTCGGCCTCGATCGGACTTCCGCGGTCGACGAAGTGGCCGACGTCAGCAATCGCGTACAGCACGAACCATCCAGCATCGTGCCGCTGGGCGTAGAGCGCCTGATCGAGATCGCGGCTTCCCTCCGGGTCGATGGTGACGAACGGGACGAGGGTGTAGTCCGTTCTGCGATGGCGCTCGCCGTCGCTCAGGTGCGCGCGCGCCGATGCGCGTTCGGCCGCGTTGAGAACGTCGTCCGGGAACGCGTCCGGAATCTCGAGCTCCTCGCGCACGCGCGCGAAGCGTTCTTCGAGTGTGGGCGAGTTCGTCATGGCGGAGCGTCCGGGCCCGATGCTACCGCAAGGTGCGTGTATGGGCGAGGAGAAGGCGTGGCCGTACAGGGGGAAGGCGTGGCCGTACAGAGAGCACAGAGGCACGGAGTACACAGATCACTGATCATCCAGTCTCGGTGTGCTCCGTTTCTCTGTGCTCTCTGCACGGCAACGCCTTCTCCGTCCGTACGGCAACGCGTCACTCGGGCCCGCCTTTGACAAGGCCTCGGGGCCGGAGATACAACACACGCCGATTGGAACAACCATGGATGCACAACAAGGCAGGCTGAACGGCCGAACGGCGCTGGTTACGGGTGCCGGCCGCGGCATAGGTAAGGAAGTGGCGTTCGCACTCGCGCGCGAAGGCGCCCGGGTGGCGGCGGCATCGCGTTCGACGGCCGAAATCGACGATGTCGCGGCCCGGATCCGCGACGACGGGGGGTCGGCGATCGCCGTTCGCATCGACGTATCCGACCCACTCGCCGTGCGGCGTGGATTCGAGCGCGTGCGCGAACAATTCGGGCACATCGACATCCTCGTCAGCAACGCCGGCATCGGCCGCAGCGCACTGCTCTGGAAGACCGACGACGAGATCTGGCGCACGACTATCGAGACGAATCTGTCCGGGACGTTCTACTGCATGCGCGAGGCACTCGGTCCGATGGTCGAGCAACGATGGGGACGCGTGATCAACGTGGCCTCGGTAGCCGGCAAGGTCGGCGGCCCCTACATTTCCGCCTACACCGCGTCGAAACATGGCGTCCTCGGATTGACGAAATCGGCGGCGCTCGAAGTCGCACGACACGGCGTCACGGTCAACGCGCTTTGTCCCGGCTACGTCGACACCCCGATGACCGACGCCACGGTGCAGACAATCATGGAGAAGACCGGGAAGTCCGAACCTGAGGCCCGTAAGCACCTCGAATCTCTCAGCCCGCAGCAGCGACTCGTGACGTGTGAGGAAGTCGCGTTCATGGCCGTTTCGCTCACGTTCGAAGAGGCCCGAGGCATCAACGGACAGGCCATCTCGATCGACGGTGGCGGAGTGACCTCGTGAGCAGCCGGAACATCAACCCAGTTGAGCTCGGCGCCCCGCGCGGATACTCGAACGGGCTGCTGTATTCGCACGGATCCATCCTGTTCGTCGCCGGCCAGGTCGCGTGGAATTCCCGCCAGCAGATCGTCTCTGACGACTTCATCGACCAGTTCAGGTGCGCTCTCGGCAACGTGATGACGGTCGTGCGAGAGGCCGGCGGCGCGGCCGAGAGCATCGGCCGCCTGACGATCTACGTGACCGACAAGGACGAATATTCGGCGGACCTGAAAGCCGTCGGGGCCGCCTACCGGTCTGTAATGGGCCGTCATTACCCGGCCATGACGCTCGTCGAAGTTGCCGGACTGCTCGAGCCCGGCGCGAAGGTCGAGATCGAAGCGACCGCGGTCATCGCCTGACGGACGGCGAGCAAGGAAAACACCGAAGACATGAGCGCACTCCCGCAGCCAACCAGTTTCCGATTCGAGTCCGACGGCTCGGGCATCGTGACCCTGACGCTCGACCGCCCCGAGCGCCTGAACGCCCTCACGTTCGACGTCTACCGCGAGCTGACCGATACCTTCCGTCAGTTGAAGGGTCGCGGCGACGTTCGTTGCGTCGTCATCACGGGCGCGGGACGCGGATTCTGCTCGGGCGGAGACGTGAACGACATCATCGGAGCGTTGTTCGAGCGCGATGCGGCCGGGCTGCTCGAGTTCACGCGGATGACCTGCGATCTCGTAGCTGCGATGCGAGAGCTCGATGCACCGATCGTGGCGGCGCTCAATGGTACGGTTGCGGGCGCAGGCGCGGTCATCGCGATGGCGTCGGACTTTCGCATCGCGTCGACGGCGGCAAGAATCGCGTTTCTCTTCGTCAAGGTGGGACTGTCGGGCGCGGACATGGGTTCGTGTCATCTGCTCCCTAGACTCATCGGTCTCGGTCGCGCGACCGAGATGCTGATGCTCGGCGATTTCGTGACGGCCGATGAAGCATTGCGCGCCGGCCTCTACAACCGCGTCGTCGCACCGGGAGAACTTGCCGAGACGGCACGCGAGCTCGCCACGCGGCTCGCCTCGGGTCCCGGGTTTTCGATCGCAATGACGAAGCAGATGCTCAACCGCGAGATGTCCGTCGGTCTGACCGAGGCGCTCGAAATGGAAGCGCAGGCCCAGGCGATCTGCATGGGCCATCCGGACTATCGCGAAGCGTACGAAGCCTTCGTCGCCAAGCGTCCGCCGCAGTTCAATCGTCCGACGTAGCCCCCAGAGGAGCCGCCGCCATGCGACAACGACCATCCGTCGGAATCGAGCTCGATCCCGAGCACATCGAGTTGGAGCGTGCCGTTGCCGAAATGTGCTCGACGGTCCTCTCGTCCATCGCAGAGCGGGAAGAGACCGATCCGGATGCGTTCGACGCCATGCGAAAGGCACTTGCGGCGTCCGGCGTGTTGGCCGAGATGGTCCCGGCGCCGTACGGTGGACGGCGCGACCGGCTCGACAGCCGCGCCATCGCGATCATTCGAGAGGGTCTGGCCGGCACGTCGGGGCTCGCGGATCTGATCTTCGTCATGCAGGGGCTCGGGAGCTACGCACTTCAGATCGGGGGCTCGGAGCAGCTGCGGGCGTTGTGGCTGCCTCGCGTCGCTTCCGGCGAGGCGATCGCCGCCATGGCGTTGACCGAGGAGTTCGCGGGATCGGACGTCTCGGCCATCGCCACGACGGCACGCGAGGACGGCGACGAGTACGTGCTCGACGGTGAAAAGTGGTTCATCTCGAATGCCGGACGCGCCGATTTCTACTGCGTCTTCGCGACCGTCGATCCGGGCGCAGGGCGCAAGGGCATCACTGCTTTTCTGGTCGAGGCGGCAAGCGAGGGATGCTCGGTCCCGCGGCTGATGGAGACGTTGGCGCCGCATCCGCTCGGCGTCGTAAGACTCGACAACTGCCGCGTGCCGTCCGGCAACGTTCTCGGCGAGATCGGCGGCGGGTTCGCGATCGCGATGCAGACCCTCGACACGTTCCGGACGTCGGTCGGAGCCGCCGCCGTCGGCATGGCCCGCCGGGCCCTCGACGAAGCCATCTCGTTCGTGAAGCACCGGACGCAGTTCGGTCAACCGCTCTCGGAGTTCCAGCTCACGCAAGCGGCCATAGCCGAGATGGCGGTCGAGCTCGAAGCCGCCAGGCTACTTGTGTATCGAGCCGCCACCGTGAAGGATCGCGGGGCCGAGCGAGTGACGCTCGAGGCTTCGATGGCCAAGTTCTATGCGACGGAAGCCGCGCAGCGCATCATCGACCGGGCGCTGCAGCTGCACGGCGGCCGCGGACTGCTCCGCGGATCGGTCACCGAGCGCCTCTACCGGGACATTCGGGCACTGCGGATCTACGAGGGAACGAGCGAGATCCAGAAGCTCGTCATCGCCTCGCAATTGCTGAAGAACTGACACGCCGCGCCTCTTGCCGGCTGGAAACGCCAATGTCATTTGACGAGAAGACACATCCGCCGGGACAGGGCGCGATTTCTTACGGCTCGTACCTGTGCGTGCCCGAGTTGACGTCGCTGCAGCAGCTGGTGTCCGAACCCGGGCACCACGACGAGATGCTCTTCATCATCGTGCACCAGACCTACGAGCTCTGGTTCAAGCAACTGCTGCACGAGCTCGACACCATCGGCGAGATGATGAGGGCGGGTCATGCGCTGGCGGCGGGCCGGCTCGTGAACCGGTGCGTCGAGATCCAGAAGGTGCTCGTCCGCCAGGTCGCGGTCATCGAGACGATGACGCCCATGGACTTTCTCGCGTTTCGCGACAAGCTCCAGCCGGCGAGCGGCTTTCAGTCGGCGCAGTTTCGCGAGTTCGAATACGCGCTCGGAATTCGCGACGCCGGGTACCTGAAGAACTACGAGTCCGACAACGAATCGCGCGAGCGGCTCGAGGGTCGACTCGCCGCGCCGCCGGTACCCGAGGCGTTTTTTGCCTTGCTCCGTGATCGCGGCTTCGATGCTCCTCCGCTCCCGATCGATGCGGATGACGACGACCGTGCGGCGATTCGCGAGACGCGCGTCGCGGCAGTCTCGCGACTGTATGCCGAGTTCGAGGCGCATTACGACCTCTTCCTTCTCGCGGAGGCCCTCATCGAAATGGACCAGCAGCTCATGCTCTGGCGCCAGCGCCACGTCGTCATGGTCGAACGCGTGATCGGAGGCCGCCGCGGAACGGGCGGCAGTTCAGGCGCCGGATACTTGAAGACGACGCTCGAGAAGCGCGCCTTTCCAGAGCTGTGGGATCTGCGGACGTCGATGAGCGTCCACCATTCGTATTGAGCCGACTGCGCGCGAAATCCGACGCGCCGAGGAGTATGACGTGAGCGACGAACTGTTGAAGTGGCGATCCGAGTTTCCGATCCTCGAGACTTCGACCTACATGATCAGCCACAGCCTTGGCGCCATGCCGCGCAAGGTGCGCGACCGGCTTGCCGAGTTCACCGACATGTGGGCGACACGCGGAGTTCGGGCGTGGAGCGAGGGCTGGTGGGACATGCCCGTGACGGTCGGCGACCTGGTCGGAAGCATCATCGGCGCCGGTCCGGGCGAAGTCGTCATGCACCAGAACGTGTCGGTGGCGCAGTCCGTCATCTGTTCGTGCTTCGACTTTCAGGGACCGCGGAACCGCATCGTCTACACGTCGCTCAATTTTCCGACGGTCATGTACGTCTACGAGGCGCAGAAGCGCCACGGCGCCCGCATCCGCGTCGTCGAGTCAGACGACGGGATGACGGTGCCGACCGAACGGCTGCTCGAGGCAATCGACGAAGAGACGCTCCTCGTCCCGATCTCGCACGTGCTCTTCAAGAGCGCCTACATCCAGGATGCCGCGGCAATCATCAACCGGGCGCACGAGGTCGGCGCGCTCGTCGTGCTCGACACGTATCAGTCGGCGGGAACGGTGCCGATCGACGCGAAGGCTCTCGGAGTGGACTTCATCGTCGGGGGATCTGTGAAGTGGCTGTGCGGCGGCCCGGGCGCAGGATACCTGTACGTCCGCCCCGAGCTCCGTGAACGACTCGAGCCGTCGGTGACCGGATGGATGGCGCATCGCTTGCCGTTTGCATTCGAACCGGGCGAAATCGACTATGCCGCCGATGCGCGCCGAATGTTGCACGGCTCGCCGTCGGTCCCGGCGCTGTACGCGGCGATGAGCGGTTACGAGATCATCCTCGACATCGGCGTCGGGCGCATTCGCGAGAAGTCGATGCGGCAGACGGCGCGTATCATCGAGCTTGCCGACGCAGCGGGCCTCCCGGTGACGAGCCCGCGCGATCCCGCGAGACGTGGCGGAACAGTCACGATCGACGTTCACCACGGCCCGGCGGTCGTCAAGGAGCTCGCCCGGCGCGAGGTCATCGTCGACTACCGGCCTGGAGCGGGAATCCGCGTGTCGCCGCATTTCTACACAACCGACGACGAGGTGGCGCAGACGGTCGCGGAGATCGCCGACATCCTCGAGACGAAGGCCTACGAGGCACATCTCTCGCAGACGGGCGCCGCATACTGAGTTCGACACCGAGACCGACACGGACAACTGACGATGGCAAACGAACGACCTTCCGAGATCGCTCCGTTCCCGGAGCGCTTCAACATGGCGGAGTACTTCCTCTACCACAACCTCGCCGCCGGGCGAGGCGACAAGGTGTGCCTGAGGTATCGCGATCAGTCGTTTACGTACGCGGACGTCTGTGAACGCAGCGACCGTGCCGGCAACGTGCTGCGCGAGCTCGGCGTCGAGCCTGAGGATCGCGTGCTGATCGCGCTCCCGGACTGTCCGGAGTTCGCGTTCACGTGGTTCGGCGCGGCGAAGATCGGCGCCGTGATCACGATGGTGAACACGATCCTGCCGGCGTCGGACTATGCCTATTATCTGCAGTACACACGGTGCCGGGTCGCGATCGTGCACCACTCGATTGCCGACCGGTTCGAGGAAGTGCGATCGACGGCGCCGCAGTGCCACCACCTGCTCGTCGTTGGCGGCGATGGCGTTCGGAATCCGTCGTTCGAGCGGCTTTGCGAAACGACGTCACCGGTGTGCGAGACCGAGCCGACTACGCCTGACGACCTCGCAATCTGGCTGTTCACGTCGGGGTCGACGGGTCGGCCGAAGGCCGCCGTCCACCTGCAGCACGATCTGCCATGGAATACCGAGCGGTACGCGAAGCGCGTTCTCGGCATACGCGAGGACGACGTCACGCTCGGGGTGCCCAAACTCTTCTTCGGGTACGCCACCGGGACGAACCTGCTTTTTCCGTTCGCCGTCGGCGGGACGGCGGCGCTTTTCGAGGAGCGGTCGACTGCAGAGACGATGTTCGAGATGATCGACCGGTACCGGCCGACGATCCTCACGAGCGTGCCGACGATGATCAACGCGATGCTGAACGTCGAAGGGGCGATGGATCGCTACGATCTGTCGTCGCTGCGTTTCGTGTTGTCGGCCGGAGAGGCTCTGCCGCCCGAGCTTTATCACCGCTGGGTCGAGCGGTACGGCGTCGAGATCCTCGATGGCATCGGCTCGGCGGAAATGTTCCACATCTACATCTCGAACAGGCCGGGAGACGTCACCGAGGGGAGTCTCGGTCGCGTCGTCGAGGGTTATGAGGCGCGCATCGTGGGTCCCGACGGGAGCGACGTATCGAACGGCGAGGTTGGCGAGCTCTGGATCAAGGGCGACAGTGCCGCGATCTGCTACTGGGGCGCCCACGAGGCGACGAAGGAGCGGTTCGCCGGTGACTGGTGCTTCACTGGCGACCAGTTCATTCGCGACGACGAAGGCCTTTTCTGGTACCAGGGAAGGACGGACTTCATGCTGAAGGTGTCGGGAATCTGGGTTTCACCGATCGAGATCGAGAACTGTCTGCTCGGACACCCCGGAGTTCAGGAAGTCTGCGTCGTCGGGAAGCCGGACGAGAACGGGCTCGTGAAGCCGCTCGCGTGCGTTGTCGCGGCGCACGGCTACGATCCCGGCGACGAGCTTGTGGCTTCGATTCAGGTGCACGCGAAGGAGAGGATGGCGCCGTACAAATATCCGCGTTGGGTGCGGTTCACGGATACCCTGCCGAAGAACGATCGGGGAAAGATCGACCGGAAGGTGGTTGAAGGAGCACTGACAGGATTACAGGATTTTCAGGATTCCTGAGAATCCTGTAATCCTGTCTACTCTTCACGCATCCCAGTCGTCGCGGCCGTCGTCGAGCGACTCCTCTTCCTCTTCCCCGAGCTCGTCGAGGGATGCGTCGCCTTCGAAGCTGACGTCCGTGTCGTCGAGGTCGTCGTCAGCGAGGTCGTCATCCTCCTCGATGTCCCCGTCGCCGAGGTCGTCGTCGGTTTCGTCGTCGTCGTCGAGTTCGTCCTCATACTCGTCTTCGATCAACGCGTCGGGATCATCCCATTCGGCATCGCCGGACTTGCGGCGGCTCGCCTCGAGCGGCAGATACGGAAGAAACGAATCGTTGAGGGCTCGATCGATCAGGTCGAACATCGCCAAATGCCTCCTCGTGTGGGGACCAGAACTCTCCTGCGGTTTCCGCGGAGCGCCCTATATCAACCACACTGAAGCGTCCCGTTGCAAGAACCGTTTCCACGACTGGATCTCGGAGGCCGCAACCTTCGATGGCTGGGCGCGTAGGTAGTCCGGCGGCGGAATGAACGAGAACGCCCGGGGCATTCAGGTCTTGATCAGCGTCCAGCCACGGGACTATCGTTCATTGTTTGGGTTGCCGGAGCATTTTCGCTCCGTGCGGAGGGAATGTGGGAGAAGGAAGGTTTACCTTGCGGCGCATCCGAATCGGCTCCAGGACCGCGCGCGCAGTCGCGGCATTCGTCGTTGCGGTTGTCGCGGGCATTTCCGCGAACGCGGTACTCGGCGCGCCGCCGCCACAGACAACCTGGACCACTTCCGCGGACCGGACCGACGTCCGGCGCGGCGAGGTCGTTGCGCTTCGGATCCGGCTGGCGCTTCAGGAGAACTGGTACGTCTACTCGATGACGACGCCGGAAGGCGGCGGCCAGCCCACGCGAATTTCGCTTGCACCGTCGGATGCCTTCGAGCCCGCCGGCTCGGCACTGCAGCCGAAACCGGAATCGAAGTTCGACGAGAACTTCCAGGTTCCGACGGAGCAGTTTCACAGGGAAGTCGTGTTCACGGTGCCTGTGCGCATTCGTGATTCCGCCGTGAACGGCAGTCTCAGGATTGCAGGAGAGGTCGCTTTTCAGGTCTGCGATCCGAAGCAGTGCATTCCCGGCAAGGTGCCCATCGAGGTCACGCTGAACATCGTCGACGGTCCCGCAGCTGTCGAGTTTGCGAGTGTGAAGACTGACGGGCTCGTTGCGGGGACAGCCATCGGCGTGTGGAAGCCGAAAGAGCCGGTTGCGAGCGCTGCGAGTCCCGAATCCGGTCCGGCCGCTCTGCCCGCCGGCAGCACGACCGGCGATGCCGCGAGCGTTGAGAGGGCGAAGAGCGAAGGCCTGTTTGCCTATCTCTGGCTCGCGATCACCGCCGGGTTCCTGTCGCTGTTGACGCCGTGCGTCTTTCCGATGGTGCCGATCACTGTTTCGTATTTCACGAAGCACGAGGGACAGTCGCGTGGTCGGGGCATCGCCGACGCGACCATCTATTCGCTTTCCATCATCGTCACGTTCACGGTCCTCGGCCTGCTGACTTCGGCCCTTTTTGGCGCGACGGGCCTCAACAGCGTGGCGTCGAACCCGTGGGTGAACATCGCGCTCGCGGCGATCTTCGTTGGATTGGCGCTGAATCTGTTCGGCTTCTATGAGATCGTGATCCCGAGCTCGGTGCTGACGCCACTCTCGAAGATGTCCGGATCCGGCGGGTTCGCAGGCACGCTCCTGATGGGGGTCACGTTCACGCTGACGTCGTTCACGTGCACGGTTCCGCTGGTTGGCGCGCTCCTCGTCTCTACGGCGCAGGGTGACTGGATGTGGCCGCTCGTCGGCATGCTCGGCTACTCTGCGGCGTTCGCGCTCCCGTTCTTCTTTCTCGCGCTTTTTCCCGGACTGCTGTCGACGTTGCCGAAGGCCGGCGGCTGGATGGTGTCGATCAAGGTCGTGATGGGATTCCTCGAGCTCGCCGCGGCGGTGAAGTTCGTCTCGAACGTCGATCTCGTGTGGGGCTCGAAAATGCTCACGCGCGAACTCTTCCTTTCGATCTGGATTGCCATTGCCTTCGTGACCGCGTTTTATCTGCTCGGCAAGGTCCGTCTGCCTCACGAGAAGCAGCTCGACGTCGTCGGCGTTCCGAGAATGCTGTTCAGCACGGGTTTCCTTGCCGTCGCGTTTTACCTGCTGACGGGGCTTATGGGCAGCTCGCTCGGCGAGCTGGAGGCCTTCCTGCCGCCGATCTCGTCGGGCGGCACGACGGCGTCGGCCAGGGGCGCGTCGAGAGAGCTCGACTGGAAGAAGGACTACGGTCAGGCGCTCGCCGCCGCGCGTTCGGAAGGGCGGCCTCTGTTCATCGATTTCACCGGATACGCCTGCACGAACTGTCGTTGGATGGAGAAGAACATCTTCACGGTAGCGGAGGTGCGCGAGGAGCTCGAGCGGTTCGAGCGCGTGCAGCTCTACACGGACGGGCAGGGCACCGAGTACGACCGGAATCGCGAGATGCAGGAGCAGAAGTTCAACTCGATCGCGCTGCCGCTCTACGTCGTCATCGATTCGACGACGGAAACCGAGATTGCCCGCGTCGAAGGTCTCACGCGCGACCCTGTCGAGTTCGTCCGGTTTCTGAAATCGAGTCGCGAGATCGCGGCTGCGCGACCGAAGGCGCCGTCAGGGGCGCCGTCTGTAAGATAGAGAGACGCTCATTGCTCACGTTTCCTGTTCGACATTCCCCGTTCCTCGATCCGCGAGCGATAGCGAGCGTCCCACGGACGGGGTCTGAAACCGCCGATTCGTGGCTGCGACAGGACGGAAGCGATCGGAACCGATCGACCGTCCGTGGGACGCTCGCTACAGCTCGCGGCTCGAAAGACGGGGACCACCCGCCGGGGCGAAACCTCTTCGCTTACGGCTCGCGGTACTGATACGTTGGGCGAGCGCCCCATAAACTCCCGGATATTCCCGGTCAATCAAGGAGTTCTCGATGCGTCTTCGTCACGGAGCGGTTCTTGCCGCCGGATCTGTCCTGTCCTTCCTCGCCGCGTGCGGCGGCACACCAGCACCCGTGGTCTCGAATGCTCCCCCGGCCAAAACGGTGGCGGCTTCGAACGCCGCACCCTCCGGAGCAAAGGATCCGAAGCTGGCGAAGCTGACCAATTCCGACGGCACGTCGTTCACCATCGCCGACGTATCGGGCAAGGCAAAGGTCGTGAACGTGTGGGCCACCTGGTGCGCGCCGTGTATCAAGGAAATGCCGGTGCTCAACGAGGTGGCGGCGAAGTACAAGGACAGGGACGTGGCGTTCGTCGCGGTTGCCGTCGATGAGGAAGGAGCCGCGAAAGTCGAGCCGTTTCTCAAGAAGGGAACCGTCAAGATCGACTTTCGAGTGGCTTTCGCCGCGATCGACGACCTTGGTCCAATGAACGTCGTGTTCCCGATACCGGACACGGTTGTCCTCGACGCCAACAACAACGTCGTCGAACACTTCGACAAGGTGGTCGAGAAGGCTGAGCTCGAGAACGCAATCAATCGAGCGCTCGGACCGGCGAAATAGCGCGGCGTGGACGAGGCTCGCCACGAGTCCGGGAGCGGCTGGCGTGGTCACGTCGCGCTTGCCCTCCTGGCCCTTTGGGGACTGTCGCTCATCGTCGCGTATGTCGCCGCGCAACCGTCAGGCGCGTTGTCGTTCGCACGAGCATTCGAAGCGGCCGCGGCGGCGCCGTCCGACGGCCCCGGCCTGGTCGTGGCGCTCGGCGCGGCCTTGCGGGCGATCCTCGTCGCTGTCGCAATACTTGCGTCGGCTATCGGCTTCGGCTCACTGATTTCGTCGCTCGGGCTGGGGTCGCTCGGCCTTGGACCATGGCCCGACCGGTGCGCCGAGTTGATGCTGGGCAGTGGCGTGCTGGCGGTCGCGGTATTCGGCCTCGGCCACGCTGGCCTGATGACGATCGTGCCGGCCGCACTTCTCATTGCCGCGGGGTGGGTGGCGCTGATCGTCTCGATCCGGAACGGGTTGCGGTCACGCGAACCCGATCCCGGGTTCGAACCGTCGGCGCGCGCGTTGGATCCCGTCGTGATCGTATCGGTGGCCGGAATCGCCGTGGCCCTCCTGCTCGCGCTCGTCACGGCGCTTGCGCCGCCGACGGCACGGGATGCGCTGGCTTATCACCTCGCCGCGCCCAAGGCCTACATCGCGGCGAACGGGATAGTCGAACTGCCCTGGAGTGTCCACACGTACCTGCCATTCGCCACGGAAATGCTCTTCACCCTCGGCCTGCTCGTCGGACCGGACGCATCGCCGAATCTCGTTCACCTCGGCCTCGGCGTCGCCGTTGTAGTACTGGTCGTCGTCACCACCCTGAGAGTGACGCACAGCCCGCGGTGGGCCGCCACTGCCGGACTGGTCTTCGCGTCCGTTCCGAGCGTCATATGGAACGCCGGAATTGCCCACAACGAAATGTGGATGGCGTTGGCGGTTTCGATTGCGGCTCTGGCCGTCGGGCGATGGTGGGAGACTGGCGAGGCACGCCTGCTGGTCTGGACGGGAGCGGCAGTTGGAGTCGCGCTTGCGGCAAAACACACGGCACTCTTGCTGGCGCCGATCCTCGCCATCGTCGTCCTGCTGAGAATTCGCACCCTGCCGAAACACGATCAGTCACGAACGTTTCTCGGCGCGGTCGGTGCGGGTTGTGTAGCGCTCGCGTTTCCGCTGCCCTGGTACGCGCAGAACATCGCCCGCACCGGGAACCCGCTCTTTCCGTACTTCTGGAACCTGTTTCCGACGCATTCGCCCGTCTGGGACGCGCCGCGCGCCGAGGTGTTCGAGGCCTACCTGCGCCTGTCGTACGGTCAGCACGACGGTGTGCTCTCGTGGTTGCGGCTGCCGTGGGACGTGAGCGTGCGCGCGCAGAACGACGTGACGTCGCTCTTCGACGGCGTAGTCGGACCTGTGTTTCTCTTCGTGGCCCCGCTCCTGATTGTCGGATTGCGACGATCGGGTGTTCCGGATTGGCTGCGCATCGCTGCCGCGGTCGCCATTGCGTCGGCTGCGATCTGGCCCACGCAGTCCCAGCAGATTCGGTTCCTCGTTCCGATACTGCCCGTGCTCACGATTGCGGGAATCGCGGCGATTGCGGACATATCGGCGTGGTGGCCTTCACGTCGAGTCGCGGACTGGACTCTGTCGGCGCTGCTTTCGGGAATGGTTGCACTGAGCCTTTCGATCGCGGCAATCGACGTGTTGTCGGCCGCGCCGCACCGCGCCGTATTCGGCCTCGAATCGCAGGAGTCGTACCTCCGCCGCCGCCTCGCATACTTCCCGTTCTACGAGCGGCTCAACCGTGAGCTCGGACCGCAGGATCGGGTGCTGCTCGTGAACATGCGCAATGACGGGTACTATCTCGACGTGCCGTTCGTCTCCGACAGCGTCCTCGAGGACTATTCCGTCGGCCGCATTGCCAACGGAGCGGCATCGGCGGAGGCGGTCCGCGATGCGGTACGCGGACTCGGTATCACCCACGTGCTCGTGCGTGAGGACATCCTCCTCGACCCGAGATTCACGCCGTTCGACGATGCCAGGGCCGCGGCCCGGTGGACCGGTTTTCTCGAAGCACATGCGCGCAGGCTAGAGGCGCGCGACGGGACGGCGCTCTACGCGCTGAAGAACTGAACAAGGAATTATTCTGACGATGACTCGAATTGCGACCACGATTCTGCTCGCCCTGGTGATCTCGATGGCCGGAACGGCGTGCACCGGCACTTCTCCCGAGGCTCTGCGCAAGGAAGCGCAGTCGAACGCTGACAAATACCTCGAGTTCATGCGGGCAGGTGATTTCGAGGGGGCATATGCGAAGACGCTGCACGCCGACTACAAGCGGCAGCTCGCACTCGAGACCTTCCTGAAGTATCGCGAGGCCATTGCATCGACCGCCGGCGCCATCGAGAGCTACCAGGTCGTGCATTACGACTCGGACGTCGAGCGCGAGTCCGTCACCCTCGACTATGCGGTGAAATACTCCAGAATGCCTGAGCCGGGCACCGAGATCGTGAAGCTTCGCCGGGAGGGCACCGAGTGGCGCATCACGTCGATCGAACCGAAGATTCCGAAGAAGGCGGCGCCTGCCCCGGACGTCACGATGCCCGGACAAGCGGCGAAACCGAGGGATCCGAAGTCCGACCCGACGGCTGCAGGGACGAACGCACCAAAATAGGCGGCGGCGCCGGGTCGAAAAAAACCTGTCCCGCCGTGTGACACCATCGCGCCATCCCCGTATCCGTCCATGGCATGAGTACACAGGTGCGAACCATGAACTGGCTGTGGCCAAACGCGACGTCGACGTCCGAGGTGGACTGGGATGCCGTTTACGCGCGCGAATTGCCGCGAATCTACAACTATTTCCGATATCGACTCGGCGACGATGCGGTCGCCGAGGACCTTACGTCCGCGACGTTCGAGAAAGCATGGCGCGCGCGAGACAGCTATCGGCGCGACGCGGCCAAATTCTCGACGTGGCTCTACGCCATTGCGCGGAACGTGGCGATCGATCACTTTCGACGGTCCGGCCGTGAATTGCCGCTCGAGTCGGCCGCGGACGTGGCGACAGGGACGACTCCGGAGGATGAGGTCGTGCGGGCTGGTGAACTCGAGAGACTGGAGATTCTGCTGTCGGGCCTTGGAGAACGCGAGCGCGAACTGCTGGCCTTCAAGTACGGAGCCGAGCTGACGAATCGAGAGATCGCGAAGGTCACGAAGCTCAGCGAATCGAACGTCGGAACGATACTGCATCGGGCCGTTGCGACGCTTCGGTCGCGTTGGTGAGGATGAAGCGATGAATGAAGAACTGCTGCACGCCTATCGAAAGGGACCGCGACCCGAATTTGCGGAGCGCCTCCACGATCGAATCAACAGGACTGTCATCGACGACAGCCCGAAGCCTGCTGCGGCTTTCCTCGCCAGGTGGAAGCCGGTTTTCGCCGCGGTGACCGCCGTTGCGTGTCTCGCCGTGGCGCTGACGGTTCCGTCCGTGCGAGCGGTCGCGCAGGATTTCCTCGATCTGTTCCGGGTGAAGAAGTTCGCCGCCGTTTCGATCAGCGCTGACCGGATGGGCCAGCTGCGCGACGGAAAGGTCGACCTGCAGACCCTGCTCGGCGACGCCGTGGATGAAATCAAGCGTCCCGGAGAGCCGCGCGAGGTCGCATCGGCCGAACTGGCCGCGAGCGAGACCGGTATGACCGTCCTCGTGCCGACGTACGTCTACAACTTGAACGACGCGCCGACTATTCGGGTAATGGACTCGGCGTCGATGCGTGTCAGGGCCGACGCCGAGAGGTTGGGGGGAATTCTAGACCTCCTCGGAATCGAGGACGCCACGATCCCGGCAGGGCTCGACGGGGCGATAGTCGGAGTGCGAATTCCCCAGGCAGTCTCGATGGAGTATCGGCGAGAAGGAAAGACCTGGGTCGCCACGCTGACACAGGCGCCGAGCCCCGAAGTGGACCTTCCGAAGGACGTGGACATCGCGGTCCTCGGAGAGCTGGGTCTTCGGATCGCCGGGCTCTCTGCGGACGAGGCGCGCCAGTTCTCCCGATCGATCGACTGGAGGAGCACGCTCATCGTTCCGGTTCCCGCGAGCGTGGGCTCGTTCCGTGAGGTCGAGGTGCGCGGTACGATGGGGCTCCTCATCGATATCGACTCGGAAAGGGCCAAGGCCAGGGAGAAGACTGCGAACGGAGCGGCGCCGAGGACGATACTGATGTGGTCCGAGGGCGGGATGGTCTATTCCCTGGCGAGCAGGCAGGAGCCGATCGAGGTGATCCAGATGGCGAACTCGATGCGTTGATGAACGACTCGGTCATCGATACCCGCGGCCTTCGAAAGCGCTTCGGCGCGAAGGTGGCCGTCGAAGACCTCACCCTGGCCGTGCGCCGGGGAGAGGTCTTCGGTTTTCTCGGTCCGAACGGGGCGGGGAAGACAACATCCGTGAAGATGCTGCTCGGACTCGCCGAGCCGACTGCCGGCAACGCTACGGTTCTCGGCAAGCCGATTGGCGACCGAGCTTCGCGCGCGAGGATCGGCTTCCTGCCCGAGCACTTCCGCTTTCACGAGTGGCTGACGGGTCGCGAGTTCCTGCGCCTGCACGGCCGGCTGCATGGAATGCCGGGCCGGCTGCTCGACGAACGAATCCCCGCGCTGCTGAGACGCGTCGACCTCGAGGATGCAGCGGATCGAAGGGTCCACGGGTACTCAAAGGGCATGATCCAGCGGATCGGTATTGCGCAGGCTCTGATCAATGCCCCGGAGCTCGTGGTGCTCGACGAGCCGACGTCGGGCCTGGATCCGATCGGCAGGCTGCTCGTTCGCGACATCATCGCGGAGCTCAAGAGCCACGGGACAACGGTGTTCCTCAACTCGCACCTTCTGAGCGAAGTCGAGGTCACGTGCGATCGTGTGGCGTTCGTGAAGCGCGGTCGCGTATTGCGCGAGATGTCGCTCCTTGCGGCGGAGGACGCGGTCGAGGTCGAGATCCGGCTCGATTCGCACGCTGAGGAAGTCGTCAAGGGTCTCGGCGGCTTCGGCCGCGGCGTGGTCGTGGACGGTGACCTGATACGGATGACTGTCGCCTCTGAGGACGCGGTGCCCGAGATCGCATCGTGGCTCGTGGGCCGAGGCTCGAGGATCTATCGGCTTGCGTCCGGTCGCAAGTCGCTCGAGCAGCTGTTTCTCGAGATCATCGGGGAGGACGAACGCGCCGGATAGCCCGGCGCTCGAGCGGCATGCACCCGGTCATCACCATCGCGCTGTTAACCGTGCACGAAGCCGCCCGACGGCGGATCCTGCTGGCCGCGCTGCTTCTCGGGGGCGCGTTTCTCGCGACCTATGCGACGGGATTCTACTTTGCGCACGACAACATAACGGCCGAGCAGCTGGTGGACGCCCAGCGGCGGATCGTGTTCAACATGCTGGCGATGGCGGGCCTTTATGCCGTGAACTTCCTCACGGTAATGGCGAGCATTCTGATTCCGATCGACACGATCTCGGGCGAGATCGAATCAGGGGTGATGCAGACCATCGCGACGAAGCCGGTCGCCCGCTGGAACATCGTGGTCGGGAAATGGCTGGGTTTCGTGGTGGTGCTTGCGGGCTATCTTGGAGTGATGGCAGGCGGCGTCCTGACAATCACCCGCATCATCAGCGGATTCGTGCCGCCGAATGCGGCGTTAGGGGTCTCGCTGATGCTGCTCGAGGGAGCGCTCTTCGTGACGATTTCCATCGCCGCAGGAACCCGGCTCAGCACGCTCGCCAACGGCGTTCTCGGGTTCGGGTTGTTCGGACTGGCCTTTATCGGCGGCTGGATGGAGCAGATCGGAACCATGCTTGGCAACGGGACGACGCGAAACGTCGGCATCGTCGCGAGCCTCGTCGTGCCGAGCGAGTCGTTGTGGCAGCTTGCGGCCTACAACATGCAGCCGTCGATCATGCGCGACGTGAATATCACTCCGTTCTCGCCGGCATCGGTCCCGAGTAGTGCGATGGTGGCGTGGGCCGCATGTTATCTGGTCGTGGCGCTGCTCATCGCCGTGCGCCTGTTGCGAACGCGGGACTTGTAGCGTTGGCGACGTCCACGACCCCGGAGCGGTCGCACGTAATAGCCGTGGGTCGCACGGTGGCGAGTGCAACGAGCCTTCGTGCGACCCGCGGT
>CAZXLQ010000045.1:0-22860 GCA_964641945.1 uncultured Clostridia bacterium | reverse complement strand
TCGCCTTATTCGCACTGACCATCGCAGTGTCCTCATTCATGATCGTCGGACAACGAATACCGATGGATGAAGGCAGGGTGCGCAGCGCCACGGTGAGCTTCCTTCACGTCGGGTTCTATGTGTGGCTGCTGTCGTTCCTCGCGATGCTCGTGGGGCCCATTGTGCTTCGTGTCATCGCGTCGAAGCGGTAGGAATGTCTCCAGGACGGGTCGGCCGCACCGCCGGCCGCGAAAAAGATCGATGCCGGCGATTCACCTCACGACCCAGATTCGCGCACCGATCGAGCGGTGCTTCGATCTCGGGCGGAGCATCGACCTTCACGTCGCGACGGCCACGGCGTCGGGGGAGCGGGCGGTTGCGGGCGTGACGACGGGATTGATAGAGCTCGGTGAGGAAGTCACGTGGCGGGCGCGGCACTTCGGGATTGGGTGGCGGATGACGAGCCTGATCACGGCGATGGAGCGGCCGGGGTATTTTCAGGACCGGATGGTGCGGGGTCCGTTCGCGGTCTTCGAACACGATCATTTCTTCGAGGCGATGGGTGAGGTCACGAGGATGCGGGACGAGCTGCTGTTCGAGGCGCCGATTGGGTGGATCGGGCGAATCGTGAGCGCGCGCGCGATACTGCCGCACCTTACGAGGTTCCTGGTCGAGAGGAACGCGATCCTGAAGCGGGTGGCCGAGTCGGAAGAGGAGTGGAAGGTGTACCTCGAACCCAGTCCTTCCTGACTCTGCGCCTTTGCGAGTCCTTGGCGCCTTTGCGGGAAACGCGGCCGCACGACAGAGTTTCCCGCAGAGACGCAGAGGACTCGCAAAGGCGCAAAGTCAGAAAGACTACTTCGCCTTCTTCTCCACCACCGGCACCAGCAGCAGATCGTGGAAGTCGTAACTGAAATCTGTCGCCGGCGAGACCGCCACCATCTTCACCTGCTCGATCGTCCCGTCGTGTTTCAACTGGAAAGTCACGTACGCATCCGCGTTCAGCGACCGGTCCCTCCATCGCGCCACGAACGTGTCGTAGTGCCAGTGCTCGAGATCCGCCACCAGCTGTTTCGACCTCGCGAACTTCATCACGAGTTTCCCGCCTTCGACCGTCACCGTCACGTCGTCGCGCCAGGCGTCGCGGTACGTTCCCGCATATTTCTCGAGCGCTAGCGACGGACGCGTGTCCTTCGCCCGCTCCGCGGCGGCCTTCTTCACGACCCCGTCGGCGTCGCCGGTTCGCTTCGCGAGCAGAGCCTGGTACCCGGCGAGCCAGTCGGTCTTCCCTCCCCCGATGTACGCGTCGATCACGTGCGACGTGATGGCCGAGAACGCCACGCCGACTTCCTGATTGGTCAGCACGATCACGCCAAGCTTGAGGTCAGGCACCAGCCGCACCTGTGAGACGTACCCGGGAAGCCCGCCCGTGTGCGCGGCGACCTTGTAGCCTCGGAATTCGCTCAGTCCCCATCCGAGCCCGTACGCGGCGAAATTCGTCTTCAACGCCTCGAGCCCCGGAGGCGGATCGTTTACCGTGAGGATCGTCTGAGCCGACCACATCTGCTTACCGGACGCGGCGCTGAAGAGTCGCTCCTTCGACCCGGGTTTCAGGCTCTCCAGTGATCCGCCGTCGAGTTGGACGATCGCCCATCGCGCCAGTTCCTCGACGTTCGAGTTGATCGAGCCCGCAGGCGCGTTGTTGTCGAAGTTCATCGGCGCAATCGGGCGGATCACGCCGTCCAACGGCGCGTGCGGCGTGGCGACGTTGCCGGAGAGCAACGCCTTGTAGGTCGTCGAGCTCGCGGTCATCCCGACGGGTACGAAGATGCGTTCGCGAATGACGTCGTCCCACGACTTGCCGGTAACCGACTCGATCACCTGGCCGGCGACGAGATACAGGATGTTGTCGTAGTTATAGGCGCTGCGGAAACTCGTTGACGGCTTGAGGAACCGGATACGGTGCGCGATCTCGGCGCGGGTGTAGTCGGTCTCGGGGAAGTACAGGAGGTCGCCGGCGCCGAGCGGCAGGCCAGCCCGGTGCGTCACGAGGTCGCGGACCGTCATCTCGCGCGTCACGTACGCGTCGTACATCAGAAAGCCCGGGACGTGCTTGATGACCGGGTCGTCCCAGGCGAGCTTGCCCTCCTCGACGAGCATTGCGATGGCGGCGCAAGTGAAGGCCTTGGTGTTGGAGGCAATCCCGAAGAGGGTCTTTTCGTCGACAGGGGTCGCCTCGCCAAGCTTGCGCACGCCGTAACCCTTCGCGTGGACGACCTTGCCGTCCTTCACGACGGCGACAGCAATGCCGGGGACGTTGAAGGTCTTGCGGACACTCTCGACGAAGGCGTCGATGTCGGCGAGGGGCGTGGCCTGAATCGGGCGCGCGCTCGCGAACGCGGAAGTCGTCGTGACGAGCGACAGGGCAACGAACGTAACGAAGTTGCGGGCGAACCGGCGCATGAGAGATTCCTCCAGGACAGATTGTCCGGTGGAATTTACAGCATTGCGTCGAGTTTGCGCGTTTTCGTCTCTGCGCCTTTGCGGGACCTTTGCGCCTTTGCGAGAAGCTCGATCGTAAGTCCAGGTTTCTCGCAGAGGCGCAAAGGTCCCGCAGAGGCGCAAAGTGAGAAGTCCTACTGCGGATGCCTGTAAGTCACCACCCCGCCGTTGCTGTTCCGGAAACTGATCAGCACCGATGGATTCGCCGCCAGGTATGCGCCGATCGACTGTCCCGTAAGCAGGTTTCCTTTCTGGATCACCTTCGTGCCCTGCTTCTTCACGACCGCTGCCGACACGAACGGGATACCGTCGACGAAAACCGTGACCGCTTCGCTGAACCCGTTTCCGGTGGCCTGGATCTTCGCCGACTTGACCTTCACCTTCGTCAGTGTCGCCGCGGGGACGTCGGCGCTGCCTTCGTTCGACGGCGCGCTCTCGCCGGTGTCGTACATTGCCGTCACCGTGAAGAACGATCCGCCCGGAGCAACCGGCGCCGCCGCGTTCGTCTGGTCGGGCGGCACCGACATGAAGAACGTTCCCGGCGAAGGCGTCACGCCGGGAGTGTTCGCCCGATAGACGTTGTAACCCTGCAGCGTCGCGTGCGGATCCTGGATGCCAGAAGCCCGAGACGATGCGGGCTGTGTCACCTCGAGCCGCTGCGGTGGCGGCAGCGGTTGCGCCTCGGTCGGAGGCACGGGGGGTTCCCACTCGAGCATCGCCGCTCCGCTGTCCACGACCGGAGTAACAACCTCCGCGAAGTTGTTTTCCGTGTTTGGATCGATGGAGTCAGATGACGTCTGACCGAAGAAGTTCAATGTCGAGCCCGGACTCGCGACAATGTTGACCGTGAGGCTCACCGTCGCGGTTGCGCCCTCCTCGAGCGCCCCCACGTTGCAGACTACGATTCCCGCCTGGCCGACCGGTGGGGCCATCGTCGAACCCTGGCTCGTCGAGACGGCCGCGAACACCGCGCCCGACGGCGTATGGGCGACGACGCCAACGCCCGTGGCCGTATCGCGAGTCGAATACGCCTTTGTCACCGGATTCGTCACCGTCATCGTGTAGGTGAACAGCGAGCCCGAGCCCGCGGTTGGATCTTCGCCGGTCGCGGCAAACGCCAGGTCGGCCATCGTTGGCGCTACAACCTGGATATGCACCTCCGATTTGTTGTTCGACTGGTTGGGATCGCCCATGACCAGGAATCCCTGCACTTCGGACTCCACGGTAACGGAGGAACCCGGCGACGCGACCAGTGTCAGCACAAGCGTCACGGTCTCGGTCTGGTTGACCGAGAGGCCCCCGAGCGAAACGATGACGTCGCCCGTTCCACCAGGCGGCGGTGCCTCGTCGACGGTCCCGACCGAAGGATCTACAGAAACGAACTGGGTTCCCGCCGGAGCACCGGTCTTTACGTTTCCGGCCACGGACGGCAGCGGCCCGTTGTTCTTGATCGTCATCGTGAAAGTGACGTCCGTCCCGGGAACAACGGTGGTCTGACTGGCCACAATATTGATCTGGAGGTCGTGTCCGGACTGTGCCGGTGTCACGATCGGAGTGAACAGGGACACGGCGACGAGGCCGGCAGCCATCAGGGCGGACCGTCGCAGGGGCTTCTGTTTCATGGCGATCTCCTTTCCCGAAGGTGGAGTTCAGCGTTGGTGAGTCAATCGTACTCCTCTGGTCGCTCGTGTCGAGTGCGGAAGGAATCCGTCGCGGGCCATCGCTCCGTAGTTCGGCTTGCATGAAGCCGCCGAATGTGTGAGGAACCTTCAATGATCTACAGAAGTGCCATTCCGAGCCTCGACATCCCCCCGGTCTCGCTCACCGAGTTCGTGTTGACCGGTGCACGTGGCCGGGAAGAAAAACCCGCCTTCATCGACGCGGGATCGGGCCGCACGATCCTCTTCGGCGAGCTCGAGACCCGCATCCGCCGCTTCGCCGGCGGGCTCGCGGCCCACGGATTCGGGCGCGGCGACGTGATGGCGCTCTACAGCTACAACACCCCTGAGTTCATGATCGCCTTCCACGGCGCCGCGTGGCTCGGCGGCACGGTCACCACGATCAATCCAGCCTACACGGCCGAGGAAATCGCCAAGCAGCTTCACGACTCGCGCGCCTCGATCCTCGTGTGCCCTGCCGACCTCGTCGACCGCGCTCGCGAAGCCGCCGACGGAACCCGGATTCGACAGGTGCTTGCCTTCGAGGAAGTCGAGGGCGACGAGGTCGATACCGTCGGCGTCGACCCGCACGACGTCGTAGCCCTGCCCTATTCGAGCGGGACGACCGGCATGCCCAAAGGCGTGATGCTGACGCACAGGAACCTCATTGCGAACCTGCTCCAGTTCGAGAATTCGGGGATGGCGAGCTCGGACGACGTCCTGCTCGGCGTGCTGCCGATGTTTCACATCTATGGCCTCGTGGCCATCGTGAACACCGGCGTCTACCGCGGCTGCACAGTCGTCACAATGCCACGCTTCGACCTCGAGCAGTACCTCTCGCACGTCGAGAAATATCGCGTCACGGTCGCTCACATCGTGCCGCCGATCGTGCTCGCGCTCGCAAAGCACCCGGTCGTGGATCGCTTCGACACGTCGGCTCTTCACACGGTCTTCTCGGGCGCGGCCCCGCTCGGCCGCGAACTCTGCCAGGCAGTCGCCGAACGCCTGGGAGTCCGGATCAAGCAGGGCTACGGCATGACCGAAACGAGCCCGGCGACTCACATCTCGCCGATGGACGACGACGTCGACAAACACGGTTCCGTGGGGCATCTGGTCGCCGGAACGGAGTGCCGGCTGGTGAACACGGAGACGGGACTCGATGCCGAACCGGGCTGTGACGGCGAAATCTGGATTCGCGGGCCGCAGGTGATGCGCGGGTACCTCAACAACCCGGAGGCCACCGCGGCGACACTCGATGCGGACGGGTGGCTGCACACCGGCGACGTGGCATTCCGCGACGAAGACGGCCACTTCTTCATCGTCGACCGCGTGAAGGAGCTCATCAAGTACAAGGGATTCCAGGTGCCGCCGGCCGAGCTCGAAGCGCTGCTGCTCAATCACCCGGCGGTTGCCGACGCCGCGGTCGTGGGCATTCCAGACGATGAAGCAGGCGAACTGCCGAAGGCGTTCGTGGTCCTGAGGGGCGAAGCGTCAGCGGACGAACTGAAGGCTCACGTCGCCGCGCACGTCGCGCATTACAAGCAACTGCACGACGTGGTCTTCATCGATGCCATCCCGAAGTCGCCTTCCGGCAAGATCCTCCGCCGCATGCTGAAGGGGATTTGAGAGTAGACAGGATTGGCAGGATTTTTCAGGATTAACAGGATCGTCTATGGCGTTCCGACGGCCCCTCATTTACCAAAGAGAATCCTGTTAATCCTGTGGAAATCCTGTCAATCCTGTCTACTCTTTATGCTGCGGCGATGGTATCGGCGACGCGAGCGAAGTAGTCGTCGAGCAGCCTGAGGCGCTCTTCGTACACCGACAGCTGAATGCGTTCGATCAGGTCGTGCTCGCCCTTGATGCAAAGCAGCGCGAACAGCGACCACAGCGTCCGCTGACGATCGACAACGAGCTGCGCCTTCAGCTTAGGATCCACTTCTTTCCGCGCCCGCTCGTCGTAACCGATGCGCTCCAGCTGTCCGTGTATCTCCTTCAGCACGTTCAGGCTGATCTCGAACAGCGACACGAACTTCGCCATCTTGTCCGGCTCCGTGTGGCCGTAATAGAGGTCGCGGTACTGGTAGAACTTCATGTAGATCGACTCGGCCAGCTTCTGGCTGATGCCCGTCACGTGCGCGATCTCGTCCGACGGGATCTCCATGAACCGGTCGAATGCGCCGAGACCGGCGAAGATGATCTTGTTGATCACACGTTCGTCGCATTCCGGAATCTGCTTGAGGATGAACTTGACGATGAGGCCTTCCTTCTTGCTCGCCAGTTCCTCGTCCGTCAGCTCGAGCGAGAAAGTCGATGGCAGGATCTTCGCGAGCTGGTGATGCTCGACGAGCACCCGCTCGCAGAAGAGTCTCGGAAGCTCGGCGCCCTCCTCGGTCGCATTCGCCTTCTCGGCGGCCATCGCGCGCTCGACCCGCCCGAGGATCGAGTGCAGTTTCTCGTACCCCATCTTCTCTGCCGCGCCCGAAAGCAACGCCACCGACGGCAAGGCAAAGTCTAGCCAGTCCGACGTCGTCGGGCGTTTGCGCTGATGATTCGACTGCAGTTCCCGTACGAAGTCCTTGAACGGCAGGACGTACGCATTCGCGATGTTGCCGAACAGCTCGAGCAGCATCGCTTCCTCCGAGGCCGTGAGCCCGGCCGCCGCCGCCTCCGGCGTCGCGATGTTGCCCGCGACGTTCATCAGCACCTGATCGAACGCCTCGAGTATCTCGTCGAATCCTTCGTCGCCAAGCAGTCCGTCGACGCTGTCGAACGCGTCATTCGTCCCCGCGATGCTCTCGATCGTACCGAGTGCCGATCGCTCGGTCGTCGGCGGAGCCACGTCGGGAATATCCACCGACTCGGCGAACGTGAATGCGATGAAGTCGAGCAGCTCGCGACGCTCGGCGTCGGCGCGAGTCTTCAGGTAACGCGCCATCAGGTTCAGCGTCATCGAGCACGTGTCGATGTGCGTCTCCACGAACACCCGGTGCGCGCTGTACGCGTCGAGAAAGAAGTTCCTGAGTGCGCGAGCCGCGGTTCGAACCACCTCGTCGCCGATGTGCTGCCGAAGGTACGCGCACGCCTCGGCCGCTGCATAGTAGTGGTTGAACTGCACCGGCTTCGCTTCGATCTGCTTCACGCTCAGGGCAATTGAAGTAAGCGCGTCGTCGAGCGTTCCCGACTGGTCGTCGGCACGCGTCGGATCCACGACCTCGACCATGTTCTGCCGGATGAAATAGAAGAGGATCTTGCAGACTTCGTAGCGGTTGAAGCGAGTGGCGAGCTGTATCGATCGTACGTCGGCATCGCCGGCAAGCGCGTCCCAGACGGCACGGTATCGATTCGGTTCGTCGAGCCGCGAGAATCGCGTGAAGAACTCGTTGACTTCCCGGCGACGGTACTTGGCGTCGGGTGAGAGGACGCCGACGAGGATCTGTTCGACCTGGCCGCGCTGGAAAAGCGCCTCGCGCAGGAGCGCGTCGGTCGTCATGGTCGTCGTTCGCTTCGTCGGAACTCCGGGCGCCGTGTCGAAGTTCAGAGTCTGCAGGTCCCGACCTTCGATGAGCAGGATCCACTCGAAGGCGTTGTCGCCGGTCAGGAAGTACCGCGGCACCGACGAATGGAACACGTCGCCTTTCGACACGTCGACCTCGGCCGCGATGCCCTCCTTCGTCTCGACGTCGATGCGTCCGGACGCGCCAGCCTCGTAGATGTGGCAGAAGACGTTAGGCAGATCCTTGGCCGTGAGCAGTCGATGAAGCGTTCGGTCGGACGCCATGAGCGTCGCCGGCGCGGGTATCGAGCGGGCGCGTTGCGCGGCCTGGGCGAGCTCGCTGCGGGCGGGAAGCCGCTGCAGGACCTCGTCGATGAGCTGGTCGACGTCGGGCTGGCCGGCGTGGCCGATGACGCCGAGCAATTCTCTCGCCGTCAATGAATCGCCAAGCAGCGAGAAGCTCATCTTGAGCTTCTTGAGCTCTTTCCGGACGCGCGTGACGACTTCACTGCGCAATCGCGGTGGAAACGCGACCTTGTTGAAGATGTCGCGGTATTTTTCGAGCAGCTCGTGTTGTTCGCAGAACGCGAGCGCCGCCTCGAGTCCGGACTCGGTCTCGAGGCTGATCAGCGCCGTGAGCAGCTTGTGACAGGCGTCGGTCGAGTCGCGGTCCTTTTCGAAGAGCGGTCCGAACTCCGTCATCTTGGCCATCAGGACCCGGTTCGAGGCCTCGTTGCCGATGAACGCGATCGCCTGGACGACCTGCTGATTCAGTTGTCGGGCGCTGCCGGGATAGAGGTGCCCTGCCATGAGCTCGACAGCGCGAGTTCGCAGTGCCTCGTCCGGCGTAACGATGCGGCCGAGCAGGTAGGCCAGGTTGCGAGTGATGTACCACGGCGTCGATGTCGTGCAGCCCGAGAGTGTTTCGACGAGCAGGCTGTACACGTCCCGGCCGTACGATTCGAGCATCGAGAGGCAGAGCTTGCGTTCGCGCCGGTCCTGGCTCGCGAAAAGGGTCTGCAGCAGCGGCTCTGCGTGCCATTTGTTGAAGTGCCCGAGAATGTCGCGGAGCAGAAAGGACCCGGTCTTCTTCGACGCGTATTCGCCGAGCTTCTGCTGATTGAAGAGCGCGGTTTTTTCCTGAAACCGGTGCAGCTGCCCGGTCTTGACCTTGTTCTCTGCCGCGAGCTGGCTGAGCAGGCCAAAGACCCGGACGCCGTGCTCGAAGTATTCGTCGTTGATGAGCGCGATCGACAGGTCGGCGATCTGGCAAAGGTAGATCTCGATCTGAAAACGAGACTTCTTCGTGTAGACCGCGTCGGCGTCCGCGGCGTTCGCGAGTTTGATCTCGCGCTTCGACTGCGGATCCCGAATCAGGTTGACGAAGTCGTCGAAGACTTCCGCGACCTCGCGCTGGACCTTGCCGATCTGATCACGCTGGTCGGGCGAGTCGAATTCGTAGCGGCGATCGGCGGCGAGAATCTGGTGCGTCGCGTTGCGGTAGAGGTCCTCGTTGAACTCTTCTGTCGAGACGTTCGATTCGGCTCGGCCCTCGAGCGCGAACTCCTGCGGATCGCGGAAGCTTCCCAGCGGCCGGATCTCCCGCCAGGGGTACTGCTCCAGCAGCTGTGCAAGCCGCGCCTGGTCCTCCTGCGGGACCGCGCGGACTAGCGCTCGCTCGAACGGCGGAAAGAACTCGTGGATGCGCTGGAAGCGGACGACGCGGTAGAAGAAAACGTCGAAGACCTTGTTTCGTGCGGCGAGCAGAGCCGAGAACCGGTCGCGCATGGCGAGCGGATTCGAATAGACCCAACGGCCGACCGAACCGGCGACGACGCGGACGTCCTGACCGACGACCGTGGCCAGAGAGTGGCCAATCAGCGCAGGCGCTCGAGAACCGGACAGAAATAGGTCGAAATCGGCGAGGGCTTGTTTGAGGCCGTCCTCCATGGTGCCGGGCTCCAGGGCGAAGGAAGATTCAGCGCACGAGGCGATGGCGAGGGGCGTCAATTCCGGATCGTCGGGAGCGGGCGTCCGGTGTCGGGGGATGATAAGGCAGCGCGAACGGAAAACGCGAGGGGGAATTCTCTGACGAAGGATGATCGCGAGCCCTTCGCGCACTCCGTGCCTCTGTGCGGTCGATGTGCGGAAGCCCGAACTCGGAAAGACCCGGGCATACCGCGCACGGTACTGATGCGTGAGGCGTTCGGTGTCGGCGGATGACATTACAGCGCGGTCGAAGAACGCGGGGACCAAATAGCACGAGCGCAGGATGAGGGTTCGCGCTCCGTGCCTCCGTGCCTCCGTGCCTCCGCGACTCCGTGACTCCGTGACTCTGTGACTCTGTGTGCGAAGCTCTTCCGATCTCACGAAGAGCTGCGCAAACGGAGACACGGAGACACCGAGCACCGGAAATCAGCCTCCAGACCTTTCGATTGACCCACTACGCGCGGCCGATGTACCTTAGCGCGTTTGTCTCTGTCGGTCCCCCGTTGGCCGGTCGATCAACAACATCATCCTTTCGAGTTGGAGTAGCTCCCAATGAAGTTTCGAACGCCCCGTGGAAACGGTGCGGGCGTTTCTGCCCGCCTTGGCCTGACTGTTTCGCTGACCGCCGCGCTGGCGCTTCCCGCCGTTGCCGGACTTGCCCCTCGCGGCGAAGGCTGTTCGTCGTCTGCCCGGACTGCCGATGCCAGCGTTCAGGCGATTCCCGAGAACTACCATGCCCGCTTCGATCCGGAGGTCGCTGCCTCTGCTGCGAAGTCGGGAGCGGCAATCCTCAGGTCCGAGTTGACCGAATCGGAAGTCGCCGCTCAAGTGGCCCTCGCTGCCCGCGTACCGGAGCTACAGATCAGCCGTGACGATGTATCTCGCGCGCCGGTGATGGTGCTTTCGTACCGTCCGGGCACGTTTCTGGCAGAACCGGCCAACAAGGCGAACTCCACGCCCGAAGGCGAAGCCCGCGCGTTCTTTCGCGCGAACAAGGCTCTTTGGGGAATGACGGATGCTGACCTGTCGACTTTACGTTCCCGATACGTCACGTCTCCTGAAGGTGGAGCGACGATCGTCAAGTTCGATCAGTATGTCGACGGCATTCAACTCTTCGACACGGAAATCGCCGTCGTCATGACGTCGAGTAATCAGATTGTCTGCGCATCGGGCCGAATGTACGGCAAGGTCGACGCGGCCAACGGTGTAGCGAGTCGCTTCAGGCTGTCCCATGGCGATGTGATCGCCACTGCTGTGAAGGACCTCACGGGCCGTATCGTCTCGGCAACGGACTTCGTCAAGCTGACCGATAATGCGGGGGGTGGTTACGCGAAGTTCGCGTTCACGCCGGATCGGTCCTCCGGAGACTCGAAGTTTTTCTCGGAGGACACGCGGATCAAACCTGTGCTCTTTCCGCTGGCGTCAGGGCAGTTCGTACCAGCCTACTACGTCGAGCTCCTGACCGAGGGCATCCCGGGCGGCACGGGTCCGTGGTTCTCGTACGTCATCGATGCCGAGTCCGGTAAGCTCCTTTTCCGCAACAACTTAACGGCACACCAGACGTTCCAGTACCGAACCTACGCCGAATCGACCGGCGACCTTCGTCCGTGGGACGGTCCGACGGGCCCGATTGGCACGCCGCATCCGACTGGCACGCCCAATGGTTATCAGGCGCCCTTCATCGCCGCGCCACTCGTCAGTGTAGAGAGCCTGCTTGGCCCGACGGATCCATGGCTGCCACCTGGAGCGACGGTGACGACCGGAAACAACACGGATGCCTACCTGGATCTCGCGAGCCCGAACGGTTTCAGCGGATCGGATGTCCGTGGTGCCATTACGTCTCCGGGAGTGTTCGACTACCAATACGACTGGACGCAGAACGTGAATGTGGCTGTCAACCGCCAGGCCGCCGTTGTCGGCATGTTCTATCAGGTTAACTGGCTGCACGACTTCTGGTACCTGCGCGGCTTCAACGAGCTGTCCGGCAACGCCCAGACAGACAATTACGGCCGCGGCGGCGTCGCCTCGGATTCTCTGCTTGCCGAGGGGCAGGACTTCTCGGGAACCGACAACGCCAATATGTCCACCCCTGCCGACGGCGGCAAACCGCGCATGCAGATGTACACCTTCAATGCGGGTAACCAGCTCAACCCGACGCGCGACGGAACGTTCGACATGCTCATTGTCGGACACGAGATGGGGCACTACATTTCGAACCGGCTCATCGGAAACTCGAGCGGGCTTGGGAACCGGCAGGGTGGCTCGATGGGCGAGGGCTGGGGTGACTTCAACTGTGTCCTGACGACGGTGCTCGACACCGACAACGTCGAAGGCACGACTTTTGCCGTCGGAGGCCAGACGGATCGCTTCTTCTGTGGCGCCTCGTTCAACGACAACTACTATTATTCGATCCGCCGCTATCCGATGTCCTCGAGCAAGGCGAAGAATCCGCTGACCTTCAAGGACATCGGTGCCGGAATCACGACGTATCCAGGCGTTTCGGGCAATCCGTGTCTGAACCTGACTTCGAGTCCCGCCGAGGTTCACAACTCGGGCGAGATCTGGGCGCAGATGCTCTGGCAGTGCTTCGTCGGCCTGTCGCGCGCATACGGCGTGTCGACGGCCCGCGTCAAGATCACCCAGTACATGATCGACGGTATGAAGGCTACGCCGTCTTCGCCGACATTCTCAGAGGCTCGTGACGGTGTCATCGCGGCCGCGAACGCCGCGAACGGAAACGCGAATCCGAAGGATGCCCAGATTCTGTGGCAGGCCTTCGCGTTCCGTGGAATTGGCACGGCGGCCGTGAGTCCGGCCCGCACCTCGAACACGCATTCCGGGGTTGTCGAGGACTTCACGGCGGCCCCTGCCCTTCCAGACGATACCGTCGGCTTCTTCATCAGCGGCACGTTCTTCGAGCGGGATGTGCATTTTGGCGGCGCGGCCGACCAGGTGTTTTCGTACGGTGGCGGATTGACGCCGATCGTTGGCAACTGGGACGGCTCGACGGGCGTTGGTCCCGGAAGTGCTGATACGCCAGGCGTTTACGATCCTACGACGGGCTTTTTCTTCCTGAAGAATTCGAACGGCGGTGGTGGCGCGGACCTTGTCTTCGGGTTCGGGCCGGGCGGTGTCGGAGCAGTTCCGCTAGTCGGCGACTGGGATGGAAACGGATCGACGACAGTCGGACTCTACCTTCCTTCGACCGGATCGATATTCCTGAGGAATTCGAATTCGGCGGGCCCGGCCGACATTATCTTCAACTACGGCCCTGGGCCGTCCACCCTGCTTCCCGTGGTGGGAGACTGGGATGGCAATGGAACCGACACGATCGGTCTCTACGATCCGGTGAGCGGGTTCTTCCTCCTGAAAAACTCGAATGCACCGGGTGGTGCGGATCTGATTTTCGGGTTCGGTCCTGGGGGCGACTTCGTCCCACTCGGCGGCGACTGGAACTCGGACGGTACGGATACAGTCGGTATCTACAGCCCGTCGTTAGGATTGTTCTACCTGCGCAACGCGAACTCGGGCGGCGCGGCCGACGAAGCCGTCTCGTTCGGACCGACGGGAGTCGTCCCGGTGGCCGGCAACTTCGACGGGATGTAAATCATAGAGTGGACACGCTTTACGTCTACACATTCGCACCTCCTCCTGCATCAGTAACGCGCGCGATGGCGCGCGGATAGATCCAGGCAGTCGTGCCTGGAGTCAGTCCCGTGCACTACCGCGCACGGGACTGATGCAGGAAGCGTCCGCTTCGCGCCTACCGGGTTTCAACGATGAAATCGCTGCGTAAGCGACTCATTTCAGGCAACATCGCAGCGTAATTCCCGCTAATTCGAGTTCCCTGCCGGCCAGCTGGCGCTTGTCGTTGACGGCGCGCAGCGGCGTGCGGTACATGAAGGTGGTCGCGCGCAACGCGACAGTTCCCTTCATGTCACGCCGAACTCCAGCACCGCCGCCAGAACCGAATCCCGAAGAGCCGTCCGGCGTTGTCGGCGCCGCCGAGTTCGCGCGGTCTCTCGGAATAACGCGGGAGCAGCTCGACGCCTGGGAGCGCGATGGCCTGCTTCCCTCGCCCCGGCGCCGGATGCGCGGCGAGGTTGCGCAGCGGGCCTACACGGTCGACGATCTCGTCGCCGCACGAACCGCGCTCGGCCTCCCGTCGCCGCTTCCATCCCCTAAGCGCCAGCTCTTCCTGAACTTCAAGGGCGGAGTCGGCAAAACTGTCATTGCCGCGAACTACGCATATCGCGTCGCCCGCCACGGCCTCAGAGTGCTTGCCATCGACCTCGATGCGCAGGGCCACCTCACCAAATGCCTCGGGCTCGAGCCGTCGACGCAGTCCGGTACGCTCCTCGATGTCCTGCGCGACCGAGTTCCCATCGACCGGATCGCCGTCCGAGGCGCGGCCGGGCTCCCGAATCTCGACGTTCTGCCGGCAAACCTCGCCCTGTCTCCCATCGAGCTGGTCCTGTCGCAGAAGAACGCTCGCGAGTTTCAGCTCAAGAAGGCCCTCGACGGCCAGGTTGGCCGCTATGACGTCGTCGTACTCGACGCGCCGCCAAACCTGTCTCTACTGAATCTGAACGCGATACTCGCCATCGACGACCTCATCGTGCCGGTGCTGACTGATTTCCTCTCGTACGACGGACTTCGCATCCTCTTCGAGAATCTCGAGACAGTCCGCGAAGACTTCGGGTTCGAGCCGGAACGCATCGGCATCCTCGTCAACGGATTCAATGCAGGCGAATCGCTCTCGCAACAGTCGCGCGCGGCAATCGAACAGTTCTACGGCGAGCTCGTACTCGACACGGTCATTCGCAAGAACACGGCGTTCGGCCAGGCCACCGCCGAGCAGAAGCCGGTCTTCGAGGTTGCGCCGCGTTCCAAGGCAGCACAGGACATCGAGCAACTCGTCGCCGAGCTCCTGGGAATCTGACCGGCGACCCGAGGTCGCCACACGATCCGAGCGGAGGAATCGAGGCCATGGCCGAGAAATCAAAGGGCAAGTGGGCGGAAAGTGCGGCGACCTACCGTCCGGGTTCGACATCGGCGCGCGGCGACGCAAAGGCAACGCGACCGTGGCACGTGCCGGCAACAGAGGCCGGGCAGCCGGTCGACACCGAATCGCCATCCGGCACGCTTGCGTGGGCGAGGACTCTCCCGGCGGCGAACCTCGACGCCGATCCGGAACAGCCGCGGCGCGACTTCGACGAGGCCGCACTCGCGGAGCTCGCCGACAGCATCCGGTCGCAGGGCGTTCTACAGCCGCTCATCGTCAGGCGGGATCCCGCCACCTCGGGCCGTTACATCGTCGTCGCTGGGGAGCGCCGGTTGCGGGCTGCCCGGCTTGCGGGACTGTCCGAGATTCCGTGCATGGTGCTCGCCGGGGATTCGTTGCGCGAGGCGCGTCTCGCGCAGCTAGCCGAGAACCTTCAGCGCGAGGATCTGGCCCCTATGGAAGAGGCGCTTGCCATCGTACGCCTTGCCGACGTCGACCAGCTCTCGCAGGAGGACCTGGCGAGACGGCTGGGGAAGTCGCCGGCCTACATTTCGCGCATTTTCAGTGTAAGTCGTATTTCCGCAGACGATTACGAGCTACTTTCAACGTCGAAACCGTCGATGAGCGTACTCTACGAGTTCGCCCACCTGGCCGGCGACGAGGTTCTCCGGGCGAAAGCGATCGAGCTCGTCCTTTCCGGGGCGACGGTTCGCGACCTCGAAGCGCTCCGGTCAGGAGGGGCGGCCGGGCGCCCCGCGAAGGGCTCGAAGGCCGCTCCGAAGCGCGGCCGGCCGATGAAGTCGATGGCGCGAGCCGAAGCACTCCGTCGCGCATTGAGGTCCCTCGGTCCGCCGACGGACGTCGACACGACCGAGCTTCGGGCGATCGCCGACGCGCAGGTTGCGCTCGCACGTTGGACCGCGGCCGCCGCCGGCGGAGACGACGGCCTTGCAGAGGCGGCCGAGCAGTTCGTCGACCGGCTCAGTCGTTCGTCCGGCGCGCGACCTTCGACGCGCGAAGGTACAGCTGGTCGAGCAGGTCGAAAAGCGCCGACGACTCGGCGTCGGTAATTTCGTCCGAGTCGATCCGCGCCAGCTCGATCGAGATCTGCCTGAGCTGATCGGCGAAGAGAGCGCCGGGGTCCGCGAGGTAGGCGTCGGTCTCGGCGTCGATCTCTTCCGCCTCCGACGCGGCCGCAGCCGGCTGGGCCGTATCAATCGGGCTGCCGGCTTCCGGGCGCCTCGATCGGCCGAGCAGGTCATTGATCCGTTCGTAGAGCTGACGCGCAGACGCGTGACTGGCGACGTGCGCCGCCAGGACGCGGGATCTGAGCTTCGAGGCGCCAGACGAGGTCAACCCCGCCGCCGCGGGCGTGAGCCGGGCCAACTGAAGCGCTTCGAACAGGTTGATCCGGCCGTCGACGAGCGCCGCTGAGACGTCAGCCGGGCAGGAGAGCAGACGAAGGTAGTGCTCGGTGAACGTCCTCGGAGAGACGGATTCACGATCGACGCGCGCGAGTTCCTCGGTGAGGACGTTCCACAGCCGCTGAAGCCGGCCTCGATCGTAGCGCGACGGGCGGCCTCGAAGGGACTGTGACCAGCCCTTGCGCTCGCAATGCGAAGCCGCCCGAAGCATCCTGACGAGTTCTCGCTCGGAGGAGGGAAGTTCCGCGGGAAGCTTTCGAATCAATGAGTTAAGGACGCTTCGCACCGCCTGCGGGCTCGCGAGAACGTCAATCTGCCGCTCACGTCGGCGCCGCCTCGTCACCTCCGCCCCCGTCGTGTGTCGAGAGACGGCATCCGTGGAACATTTTGTACCATTTGAATGGGAGTATACCTGCCGGATCATCAGTCGGAAAGTCGGAACAGGCTGCTTGTGACAACTGGCGCATTCTTTTCAGGCCGGGTGGTATCATCCCGGAGCTTCGGGCCGGACGCGCGGATGAGCCGGCCAAGCGATATCGCCGGTGGAGGATCGGTTCGTGCCATACATCACGATAGGGGTCGGAGTGCTGCTGACGCTCATTGGCGTCGTTGGTTACGTAATGTCGGGAATGGCGAGCTGGACGGCGCTGATTCCGGCATTCCTTGGAGTGCCGATGGCATTGCTGGGGGCTATGGCTCTCAAGGAATCGCTTCTGAAGCACGCCATGCACGGTGCCGCAATGGTCGGATTGCTCGGTCTGCTCGGAACTGCGTCGGGGGCGTTCAAGTTCGTAAAGATGCTCGGCGGGGCAGAGGTGGCGCGGCCGGACGCGGTGAAGGTCCAGGCACTCGTCGCGGTGATCTGTGCGGTGTTCATCGGGTTGTGCGTGAACTCGTTCATCCAGGCGAGGAAAGCGCGGACGGCGGGTTAAGCGAACGCAGCAGATCTTCTCTGCGCCTTTGCGATTCCTTTGCGCCTTTGCGAGATATTGGTGCGTACGTCAGGTTTCTCGCAAAGGCGCGAAGGACTCGCAGAGGCGCGGAGAATCGGGAAGCTCGCCAGCGCGTGCGCCCCCACCTTGCGGCTCCCACGCGGCACCCGCTATAACTCCAGCATCGGGTTTCATTTCCGGATCGGCCGGTTCCGCAGGACGAATCCAATCCCCACGGCACGCGATGACGCCGCGTGCGGAGGCCCCGAATGACGCGTCATTTCGCCGCCCTCGCGGCCGCCGTTGCCGCCGCTCTCGGCCTTCAGGCCTGCGTTACCGCGGGCGCGTACTTCGGCGCCACCACTCCGCCGACCGACAAGACCCTCGTTGTCGCGAATCAAAGCGAGCCCCGCTCTCTCGATCCGCACAAGACCGCCGGCGTGCCCGAAGCCAACGTCATGCTCAATCTCTATGATTGCCTGACGACCTACGACCCGCAGACCGCCCAGCCTATCCCGTGCCTTGCAACGACCTGGGAGCACAACGCCGACGCTTCCGTCTGGACGTTCCACCTCCGGCCCGAAGCCACCTGGACCGACGGCAATCCGCTCACCGCCGATGACTTCGTCTACTCGTGGCGGAGGATCATCGATCCGTCCACCGCTTCGCCATACGCGAACCTCCTCTACTATGTGAAAAACGGCGAGGCGCTCAACGACGGCACGGCCGAGGACCTCGCGACGCTCGGGGTCCGGGCGATTGACGCGCACACGCTGGAGGTCACGATGGAACGCCCGACCGCGTTCTTCGTTTCGATGACACCGCACTACGCCTTTACAGCCGTGCCGCGCCAGGCGATCGAGGCGCACGGCGATCGCTGGCTCGCTCCCGAGAACCACGTATCGAGCGGCCCTTTCCGCCTCGTCAAACGAACTCCCTACGACCGCATAGTCATCGAGAAATGGGACGGCCACTGGGACGCGGCCCGCGTCCAGCTCGAGCGCGTCATCTTTCTTCCGATCGAGGATCAGAACACGGCGGTGAGCCTCTACAAGGCAAACGAAGTGCACGTGCTCGCCGGAGGTGGTCAGTCGGTGCCGACCGCATTCGTGAAGGCACTGCGCGGCAAGCTCGATTTCCACGTCGAGCCTGAATACGGCGTCTATTACTACTCGCTCAACGTCAATCGGCCGCCCCTGGACAACAAGCTCGTGCGACGCGCCCTCGCGATGTCCATCGACAAGAAGGCCATCTGCGAGAAGTTCCTCGGCGGTGGCCAGGTACCGGCGTGGAACTGGATTCCGCCGAAGACACCGAACTATCCGTATCCGAAACCCCTCGAGTACAACCCCGACGAGGCGCGGCGCCTGCTCGCCGAGGCCGGATATCCCGGTGGTCAGGGTTTCCCCAGAATCGAGATCTTCTTCAACACGCTCGAGTCTCACCGTCAGCTCGCCGAGCTCATCCAGAACACGTGGCGTCGCGAGCTGAACATTCCCGTGGAACTGAACAACCAGGAGTGGCAGGTGTATCAGCGAACGCGAGAAACCCGGCAGTTCGACATCGCGCGCGACGGCTGGATCGCCGACTACCTCGATCCGAACACGTTCCTCGATCTATTCCAGGCGGTGACACTCAACAACCACCCCGGCTGGGCGAATGCAAAGTACTCGAAGCTGCTGGACCGCGCGAACAGCGATCCCGATCCGCTGCGGCGATTGACGCTGCTTGCCGACGCCGAAGCGATCCTGCTCGACGAGATGCCCGTCATACCGCTCTACTACTACGCGAGCGTGAAGCTGCGGAAACCGTTCGTCGAGGGCTGGGGCGACAACCCGCTCGACCAGAATCCACTCAAGTTCGTCTCGATCAACGAGGCGTGGACTCCCGAAGCCGGCCAGGCGCACTGAGAGGGAACCGAGCGTGCTCAGCTTCATCGTCAAGCGTCTGCTGCAGGTCATTCCGCTTCTGCTCGTCATCATGACGCTGACCTTCTTCGTCATGCGGCTGGCGCCGGGCAATCCGTTCGCGAGCGAACGTCAGCTCTCCGCGGTCATCCAGCAGAACCTGAACCGGCGGTTCGGGCTCGACCGGCCGATTTTCTACCTGTCGATACGGGAGTCGTGGACCCGGTTCGACTCGGAAGGCAACGTCGAATACGTCAATCGCAGCATCTTCAGGCCGTTCGATCCGCCAGAGACAAGATCGTTCGCGCTCGTGCGATGGAACGGGTTCGACAATCAATACAACTCCTACTTCTTCGGCCGGTACGTGACCGACGAAGCGACGCAGGCGAGGAACTGGGAGTGGGGTGTCATCGGCGGCAACTTCGGACCGTCGACTCGTTTCACCGACGCCCGCAACGTCACCGACATCATTCTTGCCGGCCTCCCGCTATCGCTGAACCTCGGAATCCTCGCCTACCTTATCGCGCTCTCGATCGGGATTCCGATCGGGATCGTCGCGGCCTACAAGCAGAACACGTCGGTCGACTACGCCTCGATGGCGAGCGCGGTGCTCGGTCTGTCGGTTCCGGCGCTCGTGCTCGGACCGGTGCTCATCGTCGCCTTCTCGCTGACGTTCTACGTACTGCCGCCGGCGCTGATGGAGTGGATCGACATCGGTCCGTTCTCCATCCCGAACTTCCGCTTTCTCATCCTGCCGGCCGTAACGCTGTCGGCCGTCTACACGGCGTACGTGGCGAGGTTGATGCGGGCGGCGATGCTCGAGACGCTTCGCACCGACTACGTTCGCACCGCGCGGGCGAAGGGACTCAGCGAGCGTGTCGTCGTGTTCCGACACGCACTGCGCGGCGCATTGCTTCCGGTCGTTTCGTTCACCGGGCCTGCGCTCGCGTTCCTCATCGGTGGGACGATCGTCGTCGAGCGGATCTTCGCACTCGCCGGGCTCGGGCAGTTCTTCCTGCAGTCGGCAAACAACCGCGACTACACGCTCACACTCGGCATCGTCTTCTTCGTCGCAATCATGCTGATCGTGATGAACCTCATCGTCGACGTCGCGTACGCGATCATCGATCCGCGGATCAAGTACTCCTGATGAGCGCCTTCGACCCGACACCGTCGTATGGATCCGTCGAGCTCACGCCTGCCGGCCCGGCGGCGCCACTTCCCGTGTCCGAGCTCGTCGAAGGCACCAGCCTCTGGAAGGACGCCTGGCGACGGCTGCGAAAGAACCACCTCGCAGTGTTCGGAGGAGCGGTCCTGCTCGTCATCATCGCCCTCTCACTCGTCGGAGCGATGCAGCTAGGAAACCGGTCGGCGTCGCCCTTCTTCAACTGGATTCCCGACCCGCTCCCGTATCAGTTCGACAGCACGAATCTCGAGATTGCCAACGAGTCGCCGAGCTGGTCGCACTGGATGGGCACCGACGTGCTGGGACGCGATCTCGTCGTCCGCCTGATGGTCGGCGGTGCGATCTCGCTGATGGTCGGTCTCGTGTCGACGGCCGTCAGTTTCGTCATCGGCGTGTCGTACGGCGCAATCGCGGGCTACCTTGGAGGACGCACGGACCAGGTGATGATGCGCACCGTCGACATCATCTACTCGCTGCCGTACATCTTCCTCGTCATCGTGCTCGTTTCGATCGCCGGGCGCAGCTTCCTGATCCTCTTCGCGGCACTCGGCGCGGTGTCGTGGCTCACAATGGCGCGCATCGTCCGGGGGCAGGTCCTGTCGCTCAAGCACCAGGAGTTCGTAGAGGCCGCGCGGTGCGTGGGCGCTTCGACGTTTTCGATGATCTTCCGCCACATCGTTCCGAACACACTCGGGCCGGTGATCGTCTACACGACCCTGACGGTGCCGACCGTCATGCTCCAGGAAGCGTTTCTCTCGTTCCTCGGCCTCGGAGTTCCACCGCCGTTTTCGTCGTGGGGAACCATGGTCAACGACGGCGTCGTTTCGATGGCGATCTATCCCTGGCAGCTGATCTTCCCGGCGGTGACGCTGGCGTTGACGCTCCTGAGCCTCAATTTCGTCGGAGATGGATTGCGGGACGCGCTCGATCCGCAGATGCGCAGGGAATAGCCGCCGGTCGCGGCCGAAAAACGGGAGCAGGGAAGTCGAATGTCGAACCCAACCGCGCACACGTCGATGCTGACGGTCGAGCAGGCGCGCGATCGAATCCTGGAAGCCATCCGGCCCGTTGGATTGGAACGCGTGGCGCTCTCCGACGCCCACGGCCGCGTCCTTGCCGAGCCGATCGTCGCGGCATACGACATTCCCGCGCGCGACAACACAGCGATGGACGGTTATGCGGTCCGCGCCGGCGACGTCGCGGGCGCGTCGAGAGAGACACCGGTCACGCTCGAGGTCGTCGAAACGCTGCCCGCGGGATACGTCGCGACCCGGAGCGTCGAGCCCGGCACTGCGATCCGGATTATGACCGGAGCACCGATGCCCGATGGTGCCGATTCAGTTGTGATCGTGGAGGTGACCGAGTCCGAAGGTGACACCGTGCGCGTGTTTCGTCCATCGAAGCCTGGCGCGAGCATTCGCCGGCGCGGCGAAGACGTTCGCGCGGGCGACACCGTGTTGTCGCCTGGAGCCGACCTGAGAGCCGGCGAGATCGGTCAGCTCGCGTCGCTCGGAAGGCCATTCGTGACCGTCGCGCGACGTCCGACGGTGGCAGTGCTCTCGACGGGCGACGAGCTGCTCGAGGTCGGTGCCGCGCCCGAGGAAGGGAAGCTCGTGAACTCGAATGCCTTCTCGCTCGCGTCGCTCGCGCGCGAGGCTGGAGCACTCGCGACGGTCCTGCCGATCGCGCGCGACACGCTCGAGGACATCTCGTCCGCGCTCGTTGCGGCGTCGGAAGCCGACGTCGTCGTCACGAGCGGCGGCGTCTCGGTTGGCGACTTCGATTTCGTGAAGGCGGCGCTCGACGCACTCGGCGCCGAGACGAACTTCTGGCGTGTCGCGATGAAGCCCGGCAAGCCGGTCGTCTTCGCCGAGCTGAGAGGGAAGCCGTTCTTCGGACTTCCAGGGAACCCCGTGTCGTGCATGGTCGGCTTTCATCTTTTCGTCTGGCCGGCGCTTCGAAAGATGATGGGAGTCGTGCCCGACCGATGGATGCGGCCTGAAGTGCTTGCGGAGCTCGCGGCCGACGTCAAGTCGTCGGGTGACCGGCGCAACTACCAGCGCGCGGTGATTTCCTGGCGGGACGGCCGGCTCTTCGCCGAAACGAAGCGCTCTCAGGGGTCCGGCGTGCTTTCGTCCATGGTTGCGGCGAACGGGCTCGTGATCGTGCCGGAGGGTGCGAAGCACATCGCCGCGGGCGAGACCGTGCGCGTGCAACTGATCGGAGAGATCGTGTAAAAAGCGATCGGCGGCCTTGAGCATCTGTACCGGGCGCGGTGGCGTTCGGGTCGATCTCGGGCGCGTGTGACGACACCAGGCGCCTGACTGAGAAGCTGACCCGAGCGCTACCGCGCCCGGTGCCGAGGTGTGGGGCGTGCGGTGTCAGCTTCGTCCCATACCGTCGGGGGCCCGGCTGGATCAGAACCGCGAGCGGTAGCGAGCGGGTCGATCCTGTCGTGAGTGCTCTTCGTCAATTCAACCCGCTCGCTACCGCTCGCGGTACTGATACGTGTGGCCCGCTTGCCATCGGACCTGCGACTTTACGGGTCAACGAACGCCTCTGTAACCACGGGCCAGCAGCGAGTCGACCGGTGCGCTACCGGGCCCAGTGCCGAGGCGTGGGGCGTGCGGTGTCAGCTTCGTCCCATACCGTCGGCAGCCCGGCAGGATCAGTACCGCGAGCGGTAGCGAGCGGGT
Source organism: uncultured Clostridia bacterium (assembly GCA_964641945.1). Classification (GTDB taxonomy): domain Bacteria; phylum Acidobacteriota; class Blastocatellia; order UBA7656; family JADIYM01; genus JADIYM01. Next base: position 86 of record CAZXLQ010000045.1, on the reverse strand, counting down.
CGTTCCTGTCGTGGTGCTCTTCGTCAATTCGACCCGCTCGCTACCGCTCGCGGTACTGATACGTGTGGCCCGCTTGCCATCGGACC
>CAZXLQ010000044.1:0-23051 GCA_964641945.1 uncultured Clostridia bacterium | reverse complement strand
CGTGATCGTTCGCGAGCGCCGTCAGCGTCGCCGGGTCCGGGACGATCGCCCGGACGCGGACCGAGATCAGGTCGTTCGCGACGTGGATCGCGTTCGCGTAGCTCCCTCCATTCCCGACGACGTAGACGCGCGGCGCGCGTCGAATCAACTCCGCGAGATCAGCCGGATCGTTCATCGTCCCACGAGAAGATGTAGTCGCCGCTGATCGCGGTCCGCATTAGGGCGCCCATCTCGCGGAGAAGGTCGCACGCGGGCGTCCCCTCGATCCCGAAGTTCGGCCCGAGCTTGTGCGCCTTCTGCTCGACGATCACGCATGGGCGGCACTCCGCGAGCGTCCGCCGGGCGCCCTCGATGACCTTGTGCTCGAAGCCCTCGCAGTCGATCTTGACGAAGTCGACGTCCGTGAACCCGAACGTGTCGAGCCGGAGCATCGGGATCGCCCCGCCATCGGTCCGCGCGACGTGCGTCCCGCCGGAGTCGGCCGGATCGTATTTGAGATCGCAGACGCCGCGCTCCGCGCCGAGCGCGCAGGCGTAGAGTTCGTCCTGCTCACGCGCGGCGACGTTCTTCTGCCAGCAGGCGCGGAACGCCTCGCATGGCTCGAACGCCGCGACGCGCTCGAACTTCGCGATCATCTGAATCGACCAGAACCCGACGTGCGCTCCGACGTCGACCGCACGCCGCCAGCGGCGGATCCACGGCAGGCAGGCGCGCCACTTCCGGATCTGATACGTCCCCCGCCCGTCGACGACCTCGCCGTTCTCATCCATCCATTCGGGAAAGTGCTTCTCCCCGTCCGGCAACCAGATACCTTGATGCTGAAACACGCGCTACCTCCCCCTCTTGACGTGCGCGTACTGTCTTCGGATCAGCGTCCAGCGCGAAGTCTCGCGCGGCTCCGGGACCGCGAACGGCCAGAGATGCTTCCATGTCTTGCGGGCCAGGATTGCGGCGATACAGTGCGTCGTCACGCCGAACTCTTCGGAGAGCATCTTCCAGGTTACTCTCCGCCGACGGTAGCGCGCCCTGATCTCCAGGACGTCTGACTCCGTCAATACGGCTCGGCCACCGCGTTCGCCTTTCGCGGTTCGACCATGCCGATCGCGATCCGCGCCGTTCTCTAGCGCAGACCCCCAGCGCAGATTCGCGATCGAGTTGTTCGCCTTGTCGCCGTCCAGATGCCGCGCTTGAAGACCTTCTGGACGCGGCCCAATGAATGCCTCTAGAACTAGGGCGTGGACTTGTTGCGACGAAGCGCCCGACGGATGTACGACTAGATACCCGCGCTTCCCGCTCCACGTCTGCTTCAGCTCACGCCCTGCTCTGGTATTAACTCCCCTCGTCTTCCTACGAACTCTGCCGTCATCGCTGACTTCGTAGTTCGGGAACCGCGCAAGCGTGTTCCACTCGCTCATAGCGCCGACTCTTTTCGATCCTTCGGGATCATCGCTTTGTCGCCTATCGCAAAGAACTCGCCCTCGCAGCCTTCCGGAGACGGCTTGCCGAGGATCTTAGCGGCGCACGCGAACGCCTGCGCGATCGTATTTTCGATCGTCGAATACTTGTACGTCCCGAGCCGCCCGATCGAGTGGACGTTCGGAGGAAGCATCGCGAGGTACTCGCGGACCTTCGCCTCGTTCGCCTTCGTCAGATACGGGTAGAGCTTGTTCGCCTTGCTCGGCTTTTCGAGGACGAGGAGCGTGTCCTCGCTCTCGTGATAGGTGATCTTCTTGAACTCCGTCACCCGCGTCCACTCGTCGCGCGGGCTCGCGTAGTGGCAGAACCGGACGTCGCCCGGGAAGACCTGCCGGCACGGGAGGACGAGGAGATGGAAGTCCCGCCCCGCGTAGGGAAGCTCCCCGAGCGCATGGCCGCAGAGTTCGTCGATCGGGATCGTCGAGACGACCACGTCCGCAAGGTTCGCAAGGATCGCGACGTTCCCGGCTATCGCGAAAGGCGACGAGAGCTGCACGTTCACGCCATCGACCATCGCGTCGAAGTAGCCGTTGTACGCGTCCGCCGGGACCGGGTAGCCGATGAAGCTCCCCTTGTATGCGTCCCGCGTCCCGCTCTCGATCGGGCGGTCCTTCGCGCTCCACTTGAAGATGTCGAAGACCCGGTTGTCCTCGACCATCCACATCTTCTTCGAGTAGTGATCGACGAACATGTCGTAGATCGTCGGCCCGACGCGCTGGAGCCAGTACTCGTGAAGGTCAGCCGGCGCCTCGCCGTTCGCGCACCAGATCGGCCCAGACTTCAACGCGTCGCGCTCCGTCGCGCTCTGCGCCGCGCGCGGGTAACGCGCGAGATCGTCCTCGTGCGGCGGGTAGCTCCAGAACCGGCGCGCCTCGTCGTCCGGCTCGTGCGCGAGCGTCCGCAGCTCGAACGGGAACCGGCGGATCGGGATGAAGCGGTTCATCCACTCCCAGACCTTCGCCGAGTAGCCGTAGTAGAGGCGCGGCCCGTAGGTGAACGGGTGCCCCGCGTGGAAGAACGTCCGGCATCCCCCTCCGAGGTGCGGTTCCTTCTCGATGAGCGTTACGTCCCAGCCTTCGCGGCGCAGGAGGAACGCGGTCGTCGTCCCCGCGAAACCCCCGCCGAGGATTAGAGCCTTCATAGTTCTTTAACGACCGTCTGCGGGCCGTGGAATACGCGCCACCAGCCACGGTGATCAAGGATAGCCTTTTCGGCGTCCTCGTATCTCCGCCAGCCTACGTTATCGAAGTCGACCCAGAACGGCCACCACCAGACGCGGATCCGCGTGCAGTAACGCTCGCCCCGCTTGACGATCTGATATCTCGGCTCCCTCTTCATTCCGTCTCCCCCGTAGGAGCACCGCCCGCCGGCCCTGGTGTCGGCGGACGCCCAAGCGTCGGTTCGACTCCGGCGGGCGGTGCCCGGTAGCACGCCCGGCAGACCGCCGGGACGTCGCCGTCTAGGTGCGCCTGACGGAAGGCGGCGAACTCCTCCCCGGCCCAGTTCTCCGCGAACATCCGGCCGCGCCCGATCTCGAACGCGTCCGGGTTCCCGATCATGCAGCATGGAACGGTCCGGAGGTCGGAGGTCACGACCGCGCGGGAGAACGGCCACGGGCAACGCTTCCCGTCGACCGCCTCGAACTTCTCGGCGACGTCCCAGAATGCGACGCGCACGCCCTTGCGCGCGCCGAGCGCGATCAGGAGCGCCGCCTCCGATTTCGGGAGCCCGACCGCCTCGCCGACATTCCGCGCCTCCAGCGCGGCATCCCCCCAACCGTGGAGCTGGAGCGAGAAGACGAGGTGCCGGAAGCCCATCTCGGCGGCGAGCCAGACGTGCTGCGGCAGGAAGTCGCAGTTCGCCTTCTGGACGAGCGTCCACATCTTCGCGCTCGGCCGCCCGCGCGAGGCAGCGTATTCGTTGAGCAGCCCGCAGTTCCGAACGACCCGATCGAAGTCCGAGCCGACGCGGATCTTCTCGAACGTCTCGCGGTCCGCGCCGTCGACCGAGATGTCGATCTCGTTCACGCCGGAGTCGATCAGCTTCCGGTAGTTCCCCCGGAGGTGGAGAAGCGACGCGTTCGTCGTCACGCGCACCCAGATCCGCCGCTCCCGCGCGTAGCGGATCATCGTGAACCAGTCGTCGCCCTGCATCAGCGGCTCGCCGATGCCGTTCAGCTTGATCTCGACGAGGCCGCGCTGCTCGTTGATCAACGCCTTGAACGCGGAGAGGCTCATGTCCGCCGCCCGCTGCCGCTTCTTCCAGGTCGAGACCGCGCACATCGTACAGGCGAAGTTGCAGCGCGAGACGTTCTCGACGTCGAGCTTGACCGGGAGGTAGTCGACCCGCGCCGCGCCGTGATTCGCCCGGAGGTAGAGCTGCCAGTTCTCGGCGCAGTCCGGATGCTCGCGGAGTCGCGCGTCGAGTTCGGCGCGGTAGGCCGCCATCCCGGCCGCCGGCTCGGGGCGCGGTAGCGTCAGAGCCATCCGCCCGTCTCGCGCCAGTAGTCGAAGTGCCGCCGCAGGCTCTCCGGTGTCGCCTCCTCCCAGATCGCGCGCTGGTTCGGAAGCATCCACGGGTATTGCTCGAACTCCGCCATTCCGTCCCCGAGGAGCGACTCGCGCGCGTGATGCGTGTTGAACATCATGCACGGGTATGGCGAGAGCGTGCAGAGGATCCCCGGGCCGTTCGAGCAGAAGAAGTTCATTCGCGCTCCGGCGTAGAGCGCCATCCGGTCGTGAAGGTGGAGCGGCTCGTCCTCGTAGTCCGGGATCACGCGGGCGCCGATCTCGCGCGCGAAGTCGCGCCAGACGGGTTCGTTCGAGTTCCTTCCCGGCGCGCGCTGCGTTCGCCGGAGCGTCACCGTGTACTCCTCCGTCCCGGCCGGCTTGACGGTCCTGAGCCGCCGGAACTTCCGTCCCGACTTCGAGAACGCTACGAGCCTCGCCCCGCCGGGCGCGCCGTAGTCCCGGACGTCGTCCGGCAGAACGCCGCCGGGACGCACGATCTCGGCCTGTAGCCCGATCAACGCCGGGCCGGGCAGGCAGATCGACTCGAAGCGCCGCGTCGCGATCTCCATCGGCCACTTGTTCTCGCGGATCCGGCGCGCGTCGAAGACGACGCCCTTCGCGCCGTCCGCCTCCGCCTGAACGAGCCACTCGTAGAAGTTGAACGAGGTCAGGTAGCGCGAGAGATCGTAGAGCGCCCTCATCGCCGATAGACCCCTTGCGCCGGCCACGTCGTCGGCTTGTCCTCGACCTTCCGGCAGAGCGCGTAGAGGACGGTCTCCGGCGGCAGGCTCGGCCGCCCGGTCGCCACGCCGATCTGCCGGCTCGGGCGGACCTCCTCGCCGCTCCCGTTGAGCGCGTAGCGCATCGCCTCGACCTTACCGCCGTTCGCCGAGCACCAGTCCTCGATCGCGACCGGCGAGACGTTCCAGAACCCGTGATTGAGCATCGACGCCGGGAAGACGTGAACCGCCCACCCTCCGCCGGAGACCGCCGCCCACGCGTTCGCCCAAGCGACGCCGACGTTGAAGCAGTGCTCCAGCGTCCCGGGATTGATCACGAGATCGTAGATCGGCGGCCACTGCTGCGGTTCGTTTAGGTCGACGATCCGCTCGCAGCCGAAATGCGCGATCACGTCTACGACCTCGACGTTCCGCGCGCCGATCGCCCGGAGCCATCCGATCGTCTCGATGCCCGCCGGGTGCTCCGGGTAGCCGAGGCAGAGGACGGACGCGCCCTGCGCGCGCGGCTCGATCATCGCGAGCGAGTAACGGTCTAGCGCCACGGTCAGTCGGCTCCCACTCCAATCAGATAGTGCGTCATCGCGTCGTGCCCCATATGGAGCGTCGCGTCGTTCATCCCAAGGACGAAGACATGCTTCCAGTACTCGCGCATCGCATCGCGGAGCATCGCCTTCGTTGGGCAGTTGACGTGCTCGCGCCGCGAGATCTCCGACGCGTAGGCTTGCGATTCGAGCGACGGCGTCCCGATCACGACGAGCGGAGCGATCCCGCGCATCCTCCGCAGAAACCCCGCCTCGGGCGCGAGGTGCTCGTAGAGGTCGAGCGCGTAGGCAGCGTGGTAGCCATGAAACGCCGCAGAGAGGACGTCCCCGACCATGAACCGGATTGGCCAGCGGTCCGATGCGTTGTCCCGCGCGAACTGGATCGCCCGCTCGTCGACGTCCACCGCGTCGAGGAACTCGACGTGCTGCCGGACGATCCGCGCTCCCCAGCCGTCCGCGCAGCCGACCTCCAGGACGCGCCCCTCGCCTTCGAGGATCTTCGCGACCGCGAGGTAGCGCGCCGCCTGAAAGGCGATCCGCTTCGGATCCGCCTCGTAGTTGTAGCGCGTCATGCCGCCGACCGCGTTGCAGTCCTCGTAGCTCACCGCGCGTGCCGCTCCACGTTGATCTCGTCCGCCTTCAGGTAAAGCCAGAGCGCCGCGTCCGCCTTCGGCATCGCGTGCCCGTTCGCCCACGACCGCGCGCTCTCGATCGGGACGTGGACGCCATCCAGCTCCGCGTGCGCCGCCATGTTCCGCCAGTAGCCGCGCGCGATCCGCTTCCGCGAGTAGAGCGCGAGCGCGACGTCGAGAACGAGCCGCGACCAGTCGATCAGCAGAGGATCCTCCGCGCCGCCTCGATGACCTCGTCCGGCGTGATCGAGTCCATCGCCGCGTAGCAATGCGCGCACGGGACCCGCATCCCGCACCCTAGGTCGTCCCCTCGGAAGATCGAGACCTGCCCCTCGTAGCCCGTGACCGCCGGCGAGATGTAGCCGCCGAAGATCACGATCGCCGGGACGCCGAACGCCGCCGCGATGTGATGCGCCGCTCCTTCCGAGCAGATCACGAGGCGCGCGCGGGAGATCACGGCCGCCGCTTCCTTGATCCGCGTCTGCACGAACTCGACCCCGGCGAGACGATCCGCTGGAGGCCCATCGCCCATCTCGATCATGCGGATCCCAAGCGCGGAGAGCGCGTGCGAGACGCGATCCCATCGCTCGTGCGCCCATCTCTTGTTCGGGCTCGCCCCCGGCTTGAGCCGATGCGCGAAGACGATCGCGCCCGAATGAAGCTCACTGAACGCCCGTTCATTCTTGACGAGAAAGATCTCTCCTCGCGGCGGCCGGTATGGCTTCCATCTCCATCGCTCGGCCGTCTTCTCCTCGCAGTAGGGGCGGAGGTAATTGCAGCGCGGGTAGAGGCTCATGAAATCCCCGCGCTCGTCCGGGCGCGCGATCTTCGGGTTCCCGTCCCAGATCGGGAACCAGCGCGGCCCCTTCTCGTAGATGACCTTCACCTTGCGCTGGTTCTGGGCGTAGATCTCCCGAACCATCCCGCTGACCATCACCTCGTCGCCGATCCCCAACCGCCGCCTCCCAGTGGCAACGCGCGCAGCGCCAGCGATCGCCGACGAAGTAGCGCGCGCCCTTCGTTCGCGTCATCCCGTCCTCGCGCTCGCCGCACTCTTCGCAATCGCGGGCGACGCAATTCAGTCGGTCGTGGCTATGTGAGATCCGACAGTTGCGGCCCATCGGTCGAACTCCGCGAGAACCGACTCCGGCGTCTCTCGCCCGTATGCGATCCGCTGATGCTCTGTCGCCCACGGCCAGGACTTCCCGAGCGGGAGCCCTTGCTTCACGAAGAGGCCGTTCCACTCCTCCGCCGGGACGCCGGCGCCGACCATGACGTAGGGGCGCTCCGAGAGCCAGCAGAGCGACGCCGGCCCGCAGTTCGCGACGACGTTGAACGCCGCCCGTTCGTACATCGCCATCCGGAGGTCGAGGTTCAGCTCCGCGTAGCCGAGCCCTAGCTCCAGCGCCCGCGTCGTGTCCCGGATCCGGTAGACCTTGAAGCCGCGATCGACGATCGCTTGCGCGATGTGCCGCCACGCGAGGTCGTTTGAGTTCCGCTCGTCGAGGTAGTCCGCCTCGCGGAGCGTGAGCGTCACGGCCGGGCCGGTCATCCACTTCGCAACCTTCCGCCGCGCGTGCTCCGACGCTCTCGGGCGCGCGATCGCATCGCCCGATTTGACGCGGTCGATCAAGCCGCCGACGAGGTGAACGCGTGCGCCAAGCGTCTGTCGCGCCCAGTCCGTCGGCCAGTGCTTCCAATCGACGCGATCGTGGCGCGCCGCTTCCTGCCACGGCCGTCCGACGTCGACCGAGACCGTCGCCCCGAAAAGGCGCGCCGCCGGGACGACGATGTTCCAGAGACGCCACTCCGCCTCCGCCTCGTCGTATTGCGCCGGCTTCTTCCGGAGATCTCCGAAGAGCGCGACGTGCAACCGCTCCGCGCCGACCTTCCGCCGCTCCATCTCCGCCTGCGCCATGAAGATGACCGCGTCGTAGGAGACCGGACAGACGGAGAGGTCTAGGAAGGCGACGAGTGCGGCCATCGCTAGAGATACATCGCCGCGATCGAGACGAGCGTCCCGCCGAGGACGAGACCGAAGGTGAGCGCGAGGAGATTGACCGCCATCCTCATCGCCGCCTCCAGTACTCGACCGCCTCGCCGCGCGCTCCGGCGATCTTCCGCTCTAGCGCGAAGCCCTCCTCCTCCATCGCGGTCGGGACGTGAACCCGCAAGCGGGCCGGCGCCCCCGGGGCGCGGTGTTTCGCTTGAACCCATCCCTCCCACGCGTGCGCCGGAGCGCGGAAGAGGAGCAGGTCGCGGCACGACCGGCACGCGAAGCGGAGCGCCTCGCCCGGGTCGTAGACCTTGTGGATGATCCCGAGCGCGAGGACGAGGTCGAAGACCTCCGGGTCCGGGTGCGCCGGGATCCAGTCCTGAAGGTAGGCTTGCGCGAACTCCATCTGCGTCTCGGCCGCGCAGGCGAGGCGCGCGACCTCCAGGTGCCCCGGCAGCGACTCGACACCGAGGACGCGCGTCGCGCCGGCCCGGGCGAACTCGCGCCCGATCACGCCCTCCGCGCAACCGAGGTCGAGGACCGTCTTCCCGGCCGCCTCGGCGATCGCGAACTCAAGCCCGAGGAGCTGCTCCTCCAGCGTCCTGTCCGCGTTCTCCCGGATCCCCGGGACCGCGATCCATCCTTTACCGCCGATCAACGAGCCTCCTCCACGCCGCGCCGGAGCGCAGCTCCTCCAAGGTCCACTGCGAGTTCGCGAGCCCGGCGGCCCACTCTTCCCGACCGTCCGGCATTCTAGGCTCTTCGATCTCAGCGATGCGCGTCGAAGCCATCGGCGTCGCAGCGCAAGGCCCGGTCACGAACGCCGGGATCCCCGCAAGGATAGCCTCGTTCGCCGCCGCGCTAGAGTGCGTCACGAGCGCCCATGCCCGGGCGAGATCCGTCTTCAGCGTCGCGCCGGCCCCGCTCTTGTCGCGATCCCAGCGCCTCACCCTGATCGGCCGATCTGTCGCCGCCCGGATCTCCGCGACCGTCCGCTCCAGCCATCCGGGGCCAGCTCCGACGAGGTCGAGGTAGTGCGCGGACTGCTCGATGACGAGAACGTGCTCCCCGTAGACCCGCCACTGGCGGATCGCGAGCCCGAGCGCCCGAAGGCGGTCGAGGTCCGGCGGTTGCGGCGAGGCGACCTGATAGGCCCGCCGCGCGAACCGGAAGAACCGCCCCCGGCAGACGTCGAAGAACGCGTTGTCCCCGTAGAACCAGTCCCCGCCCTGCGCGTCGCGGAAAAGCCGCTCGATCCCGACGACGCCGTAGAACGCCTCCCCGTCCCCGCCGCCCCAGCCGGAGGCGAACGCCTCCAGAACCTCCCGGGACCTAGCCTTACCCGGCTGCGGGTAGCAGACTAGCAAACGCCGCTCCGCTCTGGATCTCGTCGAGCCGCCACTGCGCCCACGCCATCCGGCGGAGCGCCGGAAGGCGATCCGGGAGCGTCGGCGCGTCGATCGGCCCGGTCGAGGTAGCCGCCTTGCAGACCCACCAGGCGCTCGCGCAGAAGACCGGGACGCCGGCGAGGAGCGCATGAACGCCCGCCCCGCTCGTCCAGATCACGACGGCCCACGCGCCCTCCAGGTCGGCCGAGAGCGGGCGCGCCGGGGCATCGTTCCCGGGATGCCGCCGGATCCGGACCTCGCGGCTCGTCTCGCGTCGAAGCCGCTCCGCCGTCCGGTCCGCCCAGTCGTCCGGCATCGCCCGGCCCGGGTAGCCGAAGGGCCGGTTCGGGCAGACGAGGACGTGCCCGCCGTCCGCGCGCCACGGCGCGACGTCGACGCCGAGCGCCGCGAACCGCTCCGGCCCGCCGTCTGGCCAGCTCCCCTGCCCGTTGTGCCCGCCGATCGCGAGCGCGTAGTAGTGATGCCCCTTCGGCCCGCCCGGGTGGACGTCGAACTTCGGGCTCGTCCCGCCCGCGCCGAGGTAGCCGTTCTCCGCGACGACGACCGTCCCGCCCTCCGCCTCGAAACGCGTCGCGATCCCGTGCATCCCGCCGTAGCGGTTCCAGATCACGAGGACGTCCCCGGCGGCGCCGACGGGGCTCGCGCCCTCGACGACGCGGAAGCCAGCGGCCCGCAGGCCGTCGGAGAACGCCGCGCGCCTATACCACGGGGCTTCGCGGATGAGATTCCAGGCTCGCGGCAAGGTCCGTATACCCGAAGCAGGAGATGGCCGATCCCGGCGTCGCGTTGAAGACCTCGACGCCGAGCGTCCGGAGCGGCTGGACCAGGTCCCGGAACCGCCCACGGATCACGTCGTAGGGCGCGTGCGACTTGTCCGGGTGCGCCCCGAAGAAATGATGTTTCCCGTCCTTCGGCTGCGCGTCGTATCCGAGAAGGACGATCCGCCGCGCCCCGGAGAGCGCCGCGATGTTGATCGCCTGATAGCCCGAGTTCGACCCGGTCACGATCTCCGTCGGGTCGTTCGAGAGCCCCATGTAGCCCGCCTGCTTCAGGAGGTGGACGCCCGGGCCGAGCTTCGGGTCAACGCCGATGAAGATCGAGCACTTCTGCCCCGCGAACGCGCGGAACTCCTCGCGATCCTTGTGCCAGCCGTGCCACTTCACGTCGGCGAAGTAAACGACGTCCGCGAACGGCGCCATCAGATACGCGTCGTTGACCGCTATCACGCGCGCGCCGGACGCCCGGACGAGCGCGATCTGCGCCTCCGAGAGCGACGGCCCGGTGGCGATGCAGACGACCGTCTCGCCCTCCCACGCGCGCTCGACGCGCGAGAGGCTTTCCCCCTCCCCCCGGACCAGGATCACGCGAAGAGGGTCACCGCCCGAAGTTCGTCGAGCAGGCCGTCGATCAGGTCGTGCGGGAGTTCCGAGACCGACTTCCCGATGACGACGTTCTCCCGGTTCTCGAACCAGGAGGAGATCCGCGCCTGCATCCAGAGGCGGAGCCGCTGCGGCATCTGGCTCGCCGTGACGTATCCCGCCGTGAAGCCGAGCCGGACCGCGCCCGGCCGAACCTCGACCGCCGGCCACGCGGCGCCCGCCGCCGGGATCAGCCGCGCCGGGTTCGCGTCGCCGCCCGTGTCGAGGTCCCACGATTCCGGCGACCCGGTCCAGACGACGTCGCCGTCGGAGGTCGCGTAGGTGAGGTACTGGACCGAGACGAGCGGAGGGCGCGGGATCACGATCGGCGCCGGCCCGGTCGTCCCGGCTCCGCGCATACGCTCCGTCCAGCTCCTGTCGGTCGGGAAGTCGTCGAGCCGCAGCTCGAACGTCCGCCGGGCGAGCGCCCGCCCCGTGATCGCCTCCGCGCGCTCCCGGGCCGACGAGATCAGCAGGAGGAGGATCGCGTCCTGCGCCGTGTCGTCGTCGTCGATCCGGCACCAGACCTTCGCCTCCGTGAGCGTGACCGGCTCCCACGTCGGTTTCGTTAGTTCGCGGACGTCGGCGGTCATTTCTTCGCGCCGTCCCGGCCGCGCTTGACCGCGAGCCGCCAGTGATCAGAGGTTCCCGGGAGATCCGTCGCCGGCGTCCGCTGCGCGATCCAGTAGGAGCCGGCATACGTCGCCGCGTCGCCGCGCTCGTAGGTCTCGCCGTCGCGGAAGACGCCGCGATAGATGACCTCCTCCGTCCGGCGCTCGAAGACGCGCTCCTCGCCGTCCGAAAAGACGTGCGTCACGCGATGAAGTCGGCCCTCCCACTCCTCGCGAACGTCGGCGATCCCGCGCATCACGCAGGCCCAGCCGTCCATGCCGTTCGTCTTCGTCTTCGCGCGCCAGAGCCCGCCGGCGTGGAGCGCGTATTGCCCGGCTGGATAGGACCGCTCCGCGTCGATCGACGGCAGCGGGTCGATCATCGCCGCATCGCGACCGTCGGCCCCGTCCTTCCCGTCGCGCCCGTCCTTCCCGTCACGTCCCTGGTCGCCCTTCTCCCCTCGCTCTCCGCGCGCGCCGGGCGCGCCGGGATCTCCGGGATCGCCCTTCTCGCCGCGCGGCCCGGGTTCCCCCGGAACGCCGGGATCGCCCTTCTCGCCGTCGCGTCCGGGCGCGCCGTCCTTCCCGTCGAGACCGGCGGGACCGGGATCACCCCGCTCGCCCTTCTCGCCCTGCGGACCGGGTTCGCCCCTCGGGCCGGCAGGTCCCGGATCGCCGCGCTCGCCCTTCTCGCCCGGCAAGCCCGGCTCGCCGTCGCGGCCCGGGAGGCCGCCCTCGCCCGGCTCCCCGCGCTCGCCCTTCTCGCCGCGCTCGCCGGCGGGGCCGCGCTCTCCGGCCGGTCCTGAAGGTCCCGGAGGCCCGGCCTCACCGGGATCTCCGCGCTCGCCCTTTTCCCCGCGCTCGCCCGGTTCCCCGTCGCGCCCGTCGCGCCCCGGCGCGCCGACGTCACCCTTCTCGCCGCGCTCGCCGCGCTCCGGCACGGCCGCTAACCGCTGCTCGACGACCGCCAGCTTGCCCGCCAGCTCCGCGAGCGCGCGCTCGACGGGGCGGATCGTCTCCAGGACGAAGTGCTTGACCGACGAGACGACGCCATCGGCGATGAACTTCAGGAGTTCGGGGCGCATTCAAATCCCTTCGAGATCAGCGCGAGAAGCGCGCGCGCCTCCTCCTCGTCCCCCTCGTCATCGTCGTCTTCAGGCTCTTCCGGTTCTTCCGGTTCGGGTGACGCGGCGGGCGCGGGCGCCGGCGCCGCCCCGGTCACGGGCGGGACCTCGCGGTCGGCGAGCGCCGCAAGCGGGTAGTCCTGGTGCTGCATGTACGGCGTCTCGCCGCCCTCGACCGGCTCCAGGCTCTCCAGCCGGCGCGCCTCGTTCGGCGAGAGGAAGCCGCCACGGACGCCGATCTGGCTCGCCTCCATCCGCTTCTTGCGGTCCATCCGGACGAGCCCGTCCTCGTCGAAGTTCACCCGCCACTCGGACGGTAGGAACAACCCTGCGGTCAGGAGCTGCTCGATCGCCGTGACGTGGGGGAGGATGACCTCGTTGTAGTACTCCTGGTCGGCCGCCGCCGAGTCGCTCGGTCGGTTGCCGGCTCCGATCTTGTACGGCGGGACCTGGAACGCGCGGGCGACGTCGATCGGCGCCCACTGGAGTTGCTCGACGAGCTGCGCCTGCTCGGCCGGCATCGTGAACGGCTCGAACTTCAGCCCGTCGCCGGCGACTAGGATGCGTCCGATGTTCTCGCCCGAGAACCGCTCCTCGAACTCGCGCTTCAGGCGGGCCGCCGTCTCGTCCGCGATCTTCCCCGGAGCGGTGAGCTGGCCGCTCGGTCGGCTCATGTTCTGGAAGAAGACCGACGAGTTCGTCTGGATCTGCCTCGACTGCGTGGCCGTCAGCGCCGCCGCGTAGAGCGGCGAGACGCCGACGAGGGGATGGAAGAGCGTCAACGCGCGGTCGTGAACGACGTCCTCGGCCGGGATGAGGAAGTAACTCTCGACGCCGGCGAGCCGATCCTCCGCGACCGCGTAGTAGACCTGCCCGTCGCCGCCGACCTTCACGGTCACGCGCTGCGGGTCGAGGACGTAGAGTGCGCGGACGACCTGCCGCGCGTCGTACTCCTTCAAGACGTAGGCGTTGCCCCAGAGCAGCTTCGAGATCACCCATTGCTCGAAGAACTGCATCGGCGTCTGGTAGCGGTTCGGCCGCCGCAGGACCGGCGAATAGGCCGGGTTCGCCTCGTTCTTCCAGATCTCCGGCTTGACCTCCTTCTGAAGGTGAAGCGGGAGCTTCGCGACGTCGCGAGCGATGAGCTGGACGCACGCGTAGACGGGCGAGGACGTCAGGAGCGTCTGCGTGTTGTCGATCGTGAGGTGCCGCTGCCACATCCCGGCGAAACCCTCGACGACCCATCCCCAGCGTGTCCCGATCCGGAACTGGTCCGTGATCGGCGTCACGGTGTTCTGGTCGGTCTGCTTCCGGCGGAAGAGCTGCCGGAGCGCCGGGAGCTTCACTGGAGCGTCTTCCCGCGACGCGTCCGACGCGCCGTCATGGCGCGGGTCCCGTAGGTCGGCTCCTCCTGCGGAACGGGATCGGGTTTCCGCTCCGCTCGGCCGAGCACCGTCATCAGGTGGACGTGCTGCGGCTCGACGTCAAATTCGTCGCCAGGCTGGAGGATCCGGCCGGCGTAGACGTGCTGGTTCTTCGAGATCATTCGGATCATCTTCGGCACGACGCTGCCTCCAGAACCGGGTGCTGCGAGAAAAAGCGGGGCGGCCCGGAGGCCGCCCCTAACGTGGGGGCAACGAAGCCCGGTTAGACGTAGGCCGCCGTGCGGATGAACGCGCAGGCTTGCGACCGCGCCTTCGCCCAGTTGCAGTAGCGGACCGCCTTGATCGCGATCGACTCGGTCTGGAACATCGAGACCATCGTCGTCGCGGTGGCGGTCGCCGTCGACTGGTTCGTCGGCGCGTTGTCCATCTGGATCGCGACCTGATCGGACGCCTCGACCATCGCCTGACCGTCGTCCGCGAGGAAGACCTCGCCCGGGTTCAGGAGGACCAGCATCTCCGAGTAGTTCGGGGAGCCGCTGATCGCCGCCGCTTGCGTCGTGAAGACCGGGAGCCCCATCAGCGTCCCGCCCATCATCGTCAGACCCGGGAACTGCGGCATCCCGAGCGACGTCTGCATGAGCGAGAGCGCCTGCGCGAGGTGCTCGGTCATGATCACGACGCACTCGCCGATCGACAGGTTGTTGTCGAGCATCGTGTCCGTCAGGTTCTTCCAGTCCGCCTTGAAGGCCGCGTAGTCCGTGCCCGAGGCGGAGATCGGCGTGACGCCGTAGGTCAGCGACGCCGGCTGGATGTTCGTCTGGCCGCCCTCGTTCGGGTCGATCAGCGAGACGTCGAGCTTGCGCTGGAGTTCGCGCGCGAGGTCGTTGCGGACCATCAGCTCGGCGCTCGGCGTCGAGAGACGCGCGAGTTCCTTGTCGATCGCGACCATCCCGGCGACCTTCGCGATGCCGAGCGAGACGCTCGACGTCGCCATCTGGCTCATCGGGATCGGCTTGCCTTGCCCGACCCAGTAGCCGGTCGAGCCGGAGGTCTGACTCGCGACGCGGACGTTGAACGGCACGTTCCTCCAGCCGGAGATCCGGCCGAGTAGGGTCTTCGGACGCAGGTACTCGATGAACTCGCTCGCGATGTTCTGCGCGTAGGCCAGCTCGCTCGCCCACGTTGCGGTCGTCGAGTCGCCCGCGTTGACCGCCGCCTTCAGAGCGAGGGCGACCTCGGGCGCGGAGTCCATCCACGTCCGGTCGTTCTTGTAGATCTCCTCGGCCGAGACGAAGCCGAGCGAGTTCGTCATCGCCTTCGCCCGCGCGATCGCCATCGCCATCCGCGCGAAGCGGACGCCGGGCTCCAGGTTGCTCTTCGCGCGGACCTGCGCCGGGACGCGCGCCGCCGCCGGTTTCCCGGCAGCGTCCGGTCCGGCGTCGACCGCCTTCGCCTGCTCGGCGTTCAGCTTCTCCGCCACGCGGAGGCGCGCGAGTTGCGCGTCGATCGCCTTGATCTCCGCTTCGAGCGTGTCGAACTGCTCCTGCTCGCCCTCGTTCATCGTCTCGCCGCTCTCGCCCGACTTCTGGACGAGCGATTGCAGCTCGGCCGACTTCGCCGCGCGGGTCGCCTCGAACGCCGCGATTTGTTCCTTGATCGTCTTCATCTCTGTCTTCCTTCTGAGGTTGACGCCCGCAGCGCCGGGCTTCGTTGTAACGGACACGGTCGTCTCGACCGTCGTCCGCAGTGCTCTTTCGATTCCTTCGCTTGCGGCACGCGCGACGAGCGCCGCCGTGTCCGCCGCCTTGATCGCCGAGATGCTCGCCTCCGCGTTCGCCGGGATCGTCACGGCGGAGAGTTCGAGCCAGTCCCACTTCGAGAACTTGATCCCGCCGGTCTCGTCCATGAACGAGTGCTCGATCGAGCGGAACCCGATCGAGAGGCCCCGGACGAGCCCGTGCTTGATCGACTGCCACGCCTCGTCGAGGCGGTCCTTCAGCCGGCCCGGCTCCGGGATCGAGACCATCTTCGCGGTGATCGCGATACCGTCCTTCGTGACCTTCGCGGCCGTGACGTGCCCGATCGGTTCCCGCGAGTTGTGCTGCCAGAGCAGCGGGATCGGGAGCTTGAACTGCGCGCCCTTCGGGTCGACGATGTCCCCGACCCGGTCCGGCGTCGGCGTCGTCGCGATCCCGGAGATGACGCGCTTGTCCTCGTCCTCGTCGTCGTCGACCGCGCGGACCTCGAAGGTCGAGTAGGCGCGCTGAATCGCGCTCGGATCCCGAACGGGCATGGCGTTTCCTTTCCGTAGACGCGCGCCGGAGCGGCGCGCTAGAGGATGAGCATCTTGTACTCGGGCGCCGCGTCGGGGTTCTGCGGCATCACGCCCTCGGCCATCGCGAGCGCGAGCATCCCGTCGATCCGGCCCCGGCTCTTCGCCTTCGTGAACTTCCGATTCCCCGCCGGATCCTTCAGCACCGTCGCGTTCGATGCGCACATCGTCAGGACCGGGTGATCCCCGTGCCGGTACTTCTTCGCCAGTAGCTTCGATTCGACCGCGCGGAGCGCGGGGCTCATCGAGACGAAGCCCTGCCCGAACTCGACGAACCGCGTGAGCTGCTCCTCCGAGAACCCGACCTTCACGAGCCACGGTCGGAGGTGCCGCATGTTCCAGCGATCGAACGCGACCGCGCGGACGTCGTGCTCCGCGAAGACGTCGAAGAGCCACTGCGCGACATACTCGTACTCGATCGCGCGCCCCGGCGTCGTCTTCAGGTAGCCCTGCCGGTGCCAGACGTCGTAGGGGACGCGATCCGCGCGCGCCTTCTCTTGGAGCCCCTCCTCCGGGAGCCAGAACGTCGGCTCGATGTCCCCGTCCTCCGTCAGTAGGAGGCCGCAGGTCAAGTCGGCGACTTCCGAGAGGTCGAGGCCGACGTAGACCGCGCGCCCCTTGACCGGGTTCGGCGGCGCCGCGTTCTCCTTCCAGACTGTCCGCGTGACGAACGGATCCGACGCCTCGACGCGCTGGTTCAGGATCAAGTTCCGGTAACTCGCCTCGCGCGCCGGGAGCCGCCGAGCCTCCTCGGCCATCCGCTTGACCTCGTCGCGGTTCATGAACGCGTCGAAGTGCGGGTTCGCCTTCTTGATCGTCTCGACCGCGAACGGCGGATCGTCCGGCGGCGCCGAGTAGAGGACGACCTTGACGCCCGGCGAGGGCTCGGAGATCGCCTTGTCGATGATCGTCGAGAGGAGGTCCGCGTCCGTCGGCGCCTGCGTCGAGATGATCACGGAGAGCGGCGAGGACTGCGCCCCGCCGGCGGTCTCCAGCGCCTCGTAAAGCTCCGACCTCGGCCCCGCGACCTGCCCGAGTTCGTCGTGAACGATGAAGCACGGCGAGAGTCCGTAGGCCGTCGACGCCTCCGCCGAAAGCGCCCGGTAGAGCGTCCCGAGTTCCGAGCAGACGAGCTGCTTCGAGGACTCCCGGATCGCGACCCACTTCGCCAGCTCGGGGCTCATCCGGACGATCTTCGCGGCGAGCGCGAAGAGGATCGCCGCCTGCTCCCGCGACTGCGCCGCCGAGAACAGGTGCCCGTTCGGGATCGCCTCCGGCCCGACCAGGTGGAGCAGCAGGAGGAACGCCGCGAACGTCGTCTTCGCGTTCTTCCGCCCCATCGAGAGGACGAACAACCGGGTCGGGGAGTCGTAGATATCCGAGAGCCACCGCCGCTGCTCCCGGGTTAGTTTGACCGGCTTCCCGACCTTGATCCCCTCCGGGACCCGGCAGAACTTCTCGATCCAGCGCGCGTTCCGCTCCCCGCGCGAAAGCGGCGGTTTCTTCCTCCCCGCCGTCGCCCTACGACTCCCAGGGACGGGCGCCGCGTGGCCTTGCGGAGATGGTTCCTGCACTTTCCTTGTGGACCCGCGCCGACGGCGCGATCCGGAGCTTCATCGAGAGGTTGGCGAGCATCCGCGCGACCCGCTCCGACTGCTGAAGGTAACGCTCGAACCGCGCGAACCCGCCCTCCGTAAGGAGCTGGTCGTCGGCCATCGAGTTCATGACCTTCCCGAGCTGATCCGCCCGCTCCGCCGCCCGGCAGTACTCGACAAGGAGCGGCTCCGATTCCGGCGTGATCATGTCCCCCACCGGCGAGTCGATCACCGACCGCCAGACCTCGCGCTGCTTCGGCGTGAGCGGGACCGGCGGCTGCCTCGGCCCGCCTCGGAACGGCAGGACGGCGCCGCCGATCGCCGGAACCTCCAGCGAGGCCGCAGACTTCCTACCCCTTGATGCCATTAGGTTTTCAGCTCCTTTCGGTCCGGGGCGGGTCGGCCCCGGGCGGGTTTAGCGTTTCGCGGCTTGGCGGACGGTCCGGGAGAATAGACGGATTTTCGTCAACATTCCCCCCCTATAACCTATTGAATCCGCGACTGTTTCCGAGAGTTGCAGCCTCGATGCGCGAGGCGTATGTTATGCGCCGCGTGTGCCCCGCCCTTTGAGATTGGGACGACGTGGTCGATAGTAGGTGCATCCTTCGCCCGATAGTCCCGGAGTAGACCTCTCGGAACGGGGCCGCCGCAGAGGTAGCAGATCCAGCCGTCTCGGTCGAAGATCTTGGTCCGGTCGACCTTCTCGTAATGTGCGCCGTATGCTCGTGCCTTGCCGCGCCAGTACTTCCCGAACCTCTCGCGTTCCGCTTTTCGCGCCGCTACCTTTCGCTTTTGCTTCGCTTCCTCGCTCTGAGTGCTAGCCCTATAGATCGCCGCGCACGGGGGACACCTCCTCGCACCGAAAGGCATCGAAACGCCGCAGTCTTGGCAGGAGACTTTCGGTCGTTTCTTACGCGGAGGAGGGACGCATGCTCTACAGCAATGGCGTCCTCCATAGGGATGACCAGAACCCCACCAGAACAATCGCCCGCAAGTAGCACATTCCCTTATGGATATGCGAACAACGGCCCCCGGCAAAGCAAGCTTCCCGGAGGGAAGGCGAAACTTCTCCCTCCACTTACGATTAGCTGCGAGTTTCCTTTCCCGGACGCCCGGATCAGCGCGCCTCGCCGCCTCTATTGCCCGACCTCGGGCTAGCCTCGCCTCCCGTTGTTCTGGGGACTCGGACGCCCGGAGACGAAGGTAGCGCTGACGACTACGCTCCTTCTTCTTGAGTGCTCTAAAAGTACTTAACCGGCCAGCCATCGACCCCGATCTCCGGCTTCTCTTTAAGTCCTCGATCGACCCGGGACTTCTGGACGTGACACGGGCGGCATAGCCCCTGCACGTTCGTCTCGTCGTCCGGCCCGCCCTTGTGGAGCGGTACGACGTGATCAAGTTCGACGGCGGGGGTCGTCCGGCCGAGCTTCAGGCACACTGCGCACAACGGGTTCGCGCGGAGATACCGGAGCCGGCGGCGGCGGGCGGCCTCGGACTTATCCCTCGGGGTCGGCTTGGGGTTCGCCTCCAAGCGTGACGCGGATCGTAGGGGAAAGAGGGGGCCGCCCCAGCTTAGAGGGTGACCACTCGGCGAGCGCCGGAAGATGGAGGCGGACTATAGACTAAGTCCGCGTTTGTGGAAAGGGCAGCGGCCACCGCGTACTCGCCGAGGAGGACGAGGTGCTCGTATTCTTTCAGCGTGACCCGGTAGTCGAGGCGCCGGGACAGGTGCCGGATAGGGATTGCTATCGGCAACCACGGCCAGCAGTAGCGGAAGGTGAGCGCCCGGTACTGCGGGACCGGGATCTCCCGAAGCAGGCCCCATGTCGCTGAGGCCCTCTTCGGGTCGTGCGCTGGGCGAGGCTTCGGTGGATCCCAGACCTGCGGGCTTCTCCAGTTTCCCTCGGCCGAGAACGCGCGCCCCTTGCGCGCGCGGTCCCGGAAGAAGTAGGCCCACTCTCGAAGCCTCTCGCGTGCTTCATCGAGGTCGACCATCGCCGTCTCCTAGCGCATCTCGCGGATGAGATGCGCGGATTATAGCGGTTGCCTGCCGGGCCGCGCCTTTCCGTACCGTGCCGCGCCTCGCCGTGCCACGCCAAGCCTGCCTTACCATGCCTCGCCCAGCCTGGCCCCGCCTGGCCCTGCCCCGCCGTGCCGCGCCATGCCCGGCCCAGCCTTGCCCGCCCGCGCCAAGCCCCGCCCTGCCTGCTATGCCTAGTCCTGCCAAGCCGCAGCAAGCCTAGCCGGCGGCGCCGTGCCGCGTTCGGGCTAGTGGAGCGCCCGAACTACATCACTCGCCGTCTTGATCGCGGTCATCGCGACCGTGATCTGCGCCATCCTCATCTGGTCGGCGTTCCCGCTCGCTTCCGCCGCAAGCCGAAGCTCGTCGCACGCCTGCACCGCTGCGCGGAGTTTCGACTCCAGCTCGCCGAGCGCGCGGCCGAACAAGTCCACGTCTTGCACCACGACCGAGAGGGGCTCGTAAAAGCCCTCCTTCGACTGCTTCTGGCTCTCGGTCGGGACGTGAATCGCCCGCTCCGAACCAGCCTCGGTAATGATGGGGATCACACGGATCAGCGTGCGCGCCTGCGCGAGCCGGTATTCGTATCCCGCCTTCTTGTCGTCCCACTCGAACTCGTCGTGCAGCGGCGAGGACTTCGGTTTCGCCGACTCGACGACCAGCGACGGAGTGAGCCTTTCGCCAGCCGCTTTCGCTTCGTTGTAGATGCGGGTCAGCTCGACCGATCGCGCATCCGCCGCTTCCCTTTTTGCCGTCCTGACGTGCCGATTGCTCATGGTTCTCTCCTTGGGTTAATTGCCTGCCTCGCCGAGCCGTGCCCTGCCTGGCCGAGCCCTGCCTTGCCTCGCCATGCCTGCCTCGCCAAGCCTGGCCCCGCCCGGCCCCGCCAAACCTCGCCCAACCTCGCCCAGACAAGCCCCGCCCAGCCTGCCTTGCCGGGCCTGCCTCGCCATGCCGGACCTTGACCCGCCTTGCCCTGCCTCGCCCTGCCGCGCCTAGCCATGCCTGCCTCGCCCTGCCTCGCCATGCCAGGCCACGCCATGCCTCGCAATGCCTGCCTTGCCTGCCTCGTCTTGCCCTGCCTTGCCACGCCTTGCCCTGCCCGGCCCCGCCTGCCTTGCTAGGCCCCGCCAAGGCCATACCGCACCGAGCGGGGCCTGCTCCGCTACGCAGCGAGGGAGAAGGTGCCCCAGCCGAGCCCAGCACTTTCACGCGAGTCCGGTCGCCCCTCGCCGATGCCGACCTGCGCGCCGACGCGGTGCATCAGATTGGCGACGTCTTCGGCGGTAAATTGGTCCGCGTCGTAGCGGACCCGTACTTGCGCCGACCATGTCCGCCACATCGGACGGACGCGGATGTCCGCGACCCCGGTCTGGTTCCTGACGGCCATGTCCGTGCGCTCGGGCGCTCCCTCGATCTTGATCAGTGGGACGCCGTCGATCGCATCGAAGCCGTCCGCCTCTACGAACACGCTCAACTTGGCGAGCGTCATCTTGAAGCCGACGAGACGACACGCGCTGATCATCGCTTGACGGAATGCGCCCGCCGGGATGCCGCACCACCCTTCCGCCGACTTGTGCATCGCCTGAACGTAGTCGTCCTCAAAGTCACGCGCCTCGCGGACTTTCTTTCCGCGCGCCACGCTACCGGCCATCATCTTCGCCTTCATAGCCTGCATCGCCTTGGCGCTGAACCGCGCCTGCACATATGGGGCCGTTCCGGTGATGGTGAAAACCGCCGTCCGAATGTCCGGCGCCTTGATGACGACCGGGGTCGCCGTTGCCTGCTTCGTTGCCATTTGATGCCTCCACTAGTTTGCGGTGATTGCTCCGGCTCACCGCGTGCCGGTTGATGCCTGCCTCGCCTGCCTCGTCCTGCCTGGCCCATCCTGGCCGAGCCGCGCCTGGCCGCGCCGAGCCTGCCTTACCTCGACACCCCTGGCCAAGCCATGCCGTCCCGTGCCACGCCTTGCCTGCCTACAGACTCCCCGCCCTTCGCCGATCGCGCTTGCGCTAGTCCTTCATCCGCTTCCGTTCGCGCTCCTCCGCCGTTAGCCCGTCCCGCGCGAACGCCTCCTCGGCGCGCCTCCGGTTGTACGCCAGAAGCGCCTCCGTGCCGCCGCTCCTGCGCTTGCGCGCCTCCTCGTCAAGGTCGTCCTCGGGACGATAGAGCGGGCGGACGAGCCGGCCGGCGCGCGGTTCGGGCGCCGGAGGGGAGAGCCAGGACGGGAGATCGGTCACGCTATAGCGCCGGGACTTCGGTCTCGGCATTGATCTCGTTCACAAGCTCTCGACCTCGATCTCGGCGCGCGCCGGGATGCCCCAGACCTTCTCGACATGCTGGCGGACGATCTGCGCGTCGTCCTCCCAGAGGACCGACGTCAACGCGTCCTCGACCGAACGGAGTAGCTTCGTCGAGTCCGGCTTCCCGATCGGCCACGGCGTCGCCTTGCCAGCCTTCGAGAGCAGGAACCCGCCCGTCCGGAAGTGCCCCTTCGGGCGCTGCCGATGAAAGACGAGCCGCAGCGCGAGCGGCCCGCGCAGGACGTCCGAGAGCCCGGCCGCGCGCTTCGCGAGGAGCCCCGCCTTCGCGACCTCCTGCCGCCATGCTCGGCCCTTCTCGGCGTCGTCGACGACGTTGATCACCGGCGCTCCGCCCTCGCGCGTGACGATCGAACCGTCCTTCCGGCGCAGCGCGAAGGCGCGCTTCGAGCCGGCCGGTTGCGGGACGCCGTAGACCGTAAACCGGATCACCAGACCGCCCACATCAGCGCCGCCGAGGCGATCGCGAGCGCCGGGACCGGGTCGCGCTTGTGCGCCGCCTGAATCACGGCGATCCCCATGAACCCGAACGCGAGGCCGAGCGCGACCTTCTGCCCGAACGTCACGACTAGATCCGCTCCGGCTTCGCCCCAGCCGAGACCGCGCGCTCCATGTCGGCGATCTTCGCCGGGCGCGGATCGCCCCACATCTCCGCCGCCAGGAACGCGCGCACCGCCGCCGCGCTCTTCGCGCGGATCAGCCTCGGCGTCGCCGTCGAGGTCTTCGACTCGACGAAGTAGAGCGTCCCGTCGTCTTGCTTCACATGCTCGTCCATCTTTCCCTCCGTCTCTGCCCGGGAGCGCCGGGCGCGCTAGATCTTCCCATCGCTACGCCGCCGACGGCCGGATCGAGAGCCGGACCTTCTCGCCGAGGAGCGTTGTCGCCAGCGCGCCCGCCTGATCCGGCGTCGGCCGGAACTGGACCCGGAACGTCAACGCCA
>CAZXLQ010000043.1:11109-23056 GCA_964641945.1 uncultured Clostridia bacterium | reverse complement strand
GAACCGATCGACCGTCCGTGGGACGCTCGCTACCGCTCGCGGCTCGAAAAACGGGAGTCAGAATGACACTGCGTTCGAGCGTTGGCCGTCTATCGACACCTCGATCGTATTCGGACCATTCGCAACCAGCCCGAGCGCGGACTGCGATCCACGCAAGGTCAATCGTCCCTTGCTCGCCGAGTACCTCACGGATATCCCGTCGACTGCCACTCCGTTCACGATCACCTGCGCCGACGAGCCGAGGTGCACGCCCGTGATCTGGAGCTTCTGAGACGCCGACTTGTAGGCGGCACGCAGGAGAAACGGCGCAGGCTCATCGCTCACGCGCAACGCGAAGGCCCGGTCGATCTCGGCACCGCGCGCATCCTCCAGACGAACGGTGAAGGCAAAGGTCCCGACCGACGAAGTCGTGCCGCCAATCCTTCCATCCTGGGTGAGCCGAACTCCGTCGGGGAGTGAACCGGCGACAATCGCCCAGACACGCGGCGTGAGGCCGTCCTCGGCACGCAAGTCGACCGCGTACGGGATGCCCGGCCGCGCATCCGGCAACGTTCCCGAAAGCAGCGACAGAGGTTTCGACGAGACCTCGGCAGGGTAGAGCAGGCGCACAGCCTCAGAGTCGTCGACCCGGATCGACGACCTGCGGCCGTCGTTATGCGCGATGAAATACATCGTGGCGTCACGCAGCTTCGCACTCGGTTCGGTCGTGCGCTCGCTCGAATGGCCGAGTGCGAGGGTGTGTCCGAACTCGTGCGTGAGGACCTCGGCGAGCAGGATCGGGTCCGAGAGAACACAGTCGAATCCGTTGTTGACGACAACGTCTGCCTCGGTAATCCCGACGAATCGCTGGCCGTTGATCACCGTTGTCCGGGCGGAAGTGGCAGTCACGCCACTTGTCGCGACGATGCCGGAGCAGTTCACCGGGTCGTCGATCTCTCCGAGCGGGTCGCCGAATGCGATCTCGTTCAGACCATTCGGACGAAGGCCGCCGCCGGATGAAGATCCAGCGTAATTCGCAACGAATCGGGATCCCGAGACTGTTGACCACGTCGCGATGGCGGATTTTGCCTCGTCGAGGCCTCGAGTCGGCGTCGGAGCGAAGCGCCCGTTCAATCGGTACGGAATACTCCCGCCGGCATCGGGTTCGAACCATCGGAAGCCCGGCTGTAGAAACGTGAATGCAGGCGACGAACCGTCGCCGCGAGTCGGTCCCGGCAGGTAATCGGGAGGGATCGTTCGCAACGGAATGTCGGCCACTCGTGCTGCGTAGGCGTCCGCCTCCTCGCGCCGCGTCGCGAGCGTCGACTCGACTGCCGCAAGAAACTCGTCCTCGTAGCCGATGTCGGTCACACGGGATTTCGCCGTGACGCTCTCGAGCGCCGCGACGTCGGCAGCGCGCACCACGAGCCGCCGGCCCGTTGCCGGGTCTATCTCGACTCGGTAGTGGCCGAGCGATACATGCGCGACCCGGAGCGCGCCGTCACGATCCGAGTTGAGAAAGAGCACGACGAGTTGACCAGGTTCAAACCTCGGTGCTCCCGATACCTCGGTCGAGAGGTCATCGGTTCGCCCTCCCATTTGACGCAGAACGATGACGCCCGGATCCAATGGTCCCTTCAGGACGCGATCGACGCGGACCGTGACGTATGTGACCACGACGAGCCGGGACGGACTCAATCGGGATTGCATTCGCTCGACGCGCCCTTCGACGATGGCGCGAACGCTCAACGTGAGGTCATCATCGGCGATTGGAACGACCGTCATGGCGCTTGCAACGGCCGGCGCGACGAGCACGAGCGCAAGAATGACGAAGCGAAACGTCCAGATGCGACGCCGCATATTGATTGGCTCCAGATTGTGCGGGGGGCACGACGTGGAAGGGGCCGACAGTTGGACGATCGCGGTCGCGATCGAACCCAGAAAGCGTAGCAGACGGATCAAGGGCTCATCAATCACGCACCCATGGAGCCTCGGACGGCGGCAAAAATACGCTGCCCGCAAGCGAGTTGCGCCCCACGGATCGGGCACAAACGGGCCATTGGCGGCTGCCTTGCCTGCCGAAACGGCGGTCTGATAGCCTGACCTCTTTTGATATTGCCGCGCGGTCGCACCAATGCCCGTGTCGAGCCCGAAGGAGCGATGGACATGCTGAAAGAAGTCGTATTTCTAGGCGGCGCGCGGACGCCGATGGGTGAGTACAACGGCGCACTCAAGGACATGACGGCGAACGAGCTCGGCGCCCTGGCGGCAGCCGAGGCACTTCGCCGATCCGGCGTCGAACCGTCCAGCATCGACCACACGGTGTTCGGCAACGCCCTCCAGACGTCTCGCGACGCGATCTATGGCGCTCGTCACGTGGCATTGCGCGCCGGTGTCCCGATCGACAAGCCCGCGTTGACGGTCAACCGGCTGTGCGGATCGGGTATCCAGTCCATCGTCAGTGCGGCGCAGATGATTCAACTCGACGAGGCGCGCACCTGCCTCGTGGGAGGAATGGAGTCGATGAGCCAGGCTCCGCACGTGATCTGGGGCGCAAGGTCGGGATTCAAACTGGGGCAGGGCAAGCTCGAGGACTGGCTGATGGTGTCGCTGACCGACGGGTACTGCGGCTTCGCGATGGCGCAGACGGCCGAGAATCTGGCCCGCAAATACGAAATCTCACGCGAGGAACAAGACGCCTTCGCGCTTCGCAGTCAGCAGCTTGCGGCGGCGGCCTACGATGCCGGCAGGCTGCAGGAAGAGATCGTCCCGATCGAGTTGAAGTCGCGCAAGGGATCGACCTTCTTCGAGCGCGACGACCATATGCGACCCGACACGACGATGGAGATCCTGGCGAAGTTGCCGACGGCATTTTCGAAAGACGGATTCGTCACGGCCGGCAACGCGTCGGGTATCGTGGACGGCGCCTCGGCCCTGACTGTTGCGAGCGCTGATTCCGCTGAGGCACTCGGCCGCAAGCCGATTGGCCGGATCGTCTCGTATGCCGCGGCGGGCGTCGAGCCGTCGGAGATGGGAATCGGTCCGGTGCCGGCCACGAGGGCGGCACTCGAGCGCGCGGGCCTTGCGCTCACGGACATCGATCTCATCGAGGTCAACGAAGCTTTCGCTGCGCAGTATCTTGCCGTCGAACGCGAGCTCGGACTCGACAGAAACCGGGTCAATGTGAACGGCGGCGCGATCGCACTTGGTCATCCGCTTGGATCGAGCGGGACCCGCCTCGTGCTGACGCTGCTTCACGAGTTGCGCCGCAGGAGTGCCAGATACGGTCTCGCGACGGCCTGCATCGGCGGCGGCCAGGGTATCGCGATGATCGTGGAGGCATTGGACTGACACTGACGGTCAACGGTTCACGGGTTGGCGGATCTGCCGGGGCGGGCGACGGCCGAAACGAGCCTGCCGCCTCGGCGACTTCCATGTGGATGCCAATCCAGACGCCTTACGCCCGGGAGGAACGTTGACGAACGAGCCGACTCAGGACGTTCAGCGTCCGTTCATGGTTTGCCCGTCGTGTGGCCGGCTTACGCCGCGAAACGTCGTGCAATGTGTCGAATGCGGTGAGCCGATAGCAGCCCTTGTTGCCGCCGTTGCCGAGCGACGAAGCGAGATGCGATTCGCCGAGACTGTCTTCAGCCGGATGGCGCCGGCGACCTGGGCGATCATCGCGGCCAACGTGCTCGTCTTCATACTCATGGTCGTAGCGGCACGCACGATCGAGCCCGGCACGTTCAGCTACACGTTCACGCTTACGAACTTCGGCGCAAAAGTGAGTTCGGAGATCGACGCCGGGGAGTATTGGCGACTCGTCACGCCAATGTTCCTGCACATCGGACTCCTTCACCTGTTCGTCAACATGTACTCGCTGTACGTGATCGGACCGCAGGTCGAGCGTCTGTACGGAACGTCTCGATATCTCGTTCTATACGTGCTGTCAGGGATTGGCGGGGTGCTCGGGAGTTATCTCGTCGACAAGGTCGTTGTCGGTGGCGACGGCGCGAGTGCCGGCGCGTCAGGTGCCCTCTTTGGCCTGTTGGGCGTGTTGATCGTGTTTGGTTGGCGCCATCGCAACGAACTGCCGGGAGTCTACAGGCAGGCATTCTCGCCGAGAGTTTTCCTGCCCGTCCTCATCCTGAACCTGGTGATCACGTTTGCCGTGGAGTTCATCGACAAAGGCGCGCACATTGGCGGGCTTGTTGCCGGCGGACTGCTTGCGCTCGTGATTCCGTTTGCCAGGCCAGGAGAGCGAAGCGCCGGTTTCGCGTGGTGGATCGCGGCCACGCTCGCCGTGGCGGCGGTGGGCGTCAGCTTTTCATATGCCTATCGAAACGCCGACCCACTTCCGAATATCGATCGCTTCATCTCGATCTACAATTCATCGGGCAGGCCGCTCGGAATCGCCGGCGAGGCCGTCGAAGTCGCCGCCGCTAAGTCCGCGGTTTCGATCGACACGGTCGAAGCCATCAACGAGGCTGCGTTGGCGATCGACGCCAGTGCAGGACCGGATGACCGCAGTCGCGAGCTCCTGAGCGAGCGGAAGTTGCTACTCGAGAGGGCGGCTTCGCTTCTGGGAGCGGATCGGAGCGAGCTCAACGCCGAAACGGCCGCGGCATTTGCCGCGGAGCTCGAGAGACATCGGCTCGCGTGGGACACGTGGCTCGAGAAGAGTGGCCCGCGATTCGGGCTGGGCAAGATACCGAAGGACACCAATTCACCGGGAGGCAATGATGGAGATCAAGAAGGTGGGAGTGCTGGGCTGCGGACTAATGGGCTCAGGGATCGCGCAGGTTGCGGCGACGGCCGGCTGCACGGTCGTCGTCAGGGAAGTCTCGCAGGAGCTGCTGGACCGCGGTTTCAAGGGCATCGACAGGTCGCTCGGCAAGTTCGTCGAGAAGGGGAAGATGGCGGCCGAGGAGAAGGACGCGATCATGGGTCGCCTGAGCGGGACCACGACAGACGAACCGCTTGCCGACTGTGACCTGATCATCGAGGTGATCGTCGAGAACCTCGCAGTCAAGCGCGAGACCTTCGCGAAGCTGGACGCGCTCTGCAAACCCGAGACGATCTTCGCGAGCAACACTTCGAGTCTATCGGTGACCGAGATGATGACGGCAACGTCTCCGGAACGGCAGCGGCGGTTCATCGGAATGCACTTCTTCAATCCGGTTCCCCTGATGAAGCTCGTCGAGGTCATTCGGACCATTCTCACGGATCCCGATGTCTTCGAGTCGGCCGTCACTTTCGGCGAGAAGCTCGGTAAAGTCCCAGTGCGCACGACGGACCGGACGGGCTTCATCGTCAATCGCCTGCTCGTGCCTTACCTGCTCGACGCCGTCCGCGCGCTCGAGGAGGGTGTTGGATCCATCGTCGACATCGACAATGCGATGAAGCTCGGCTGCGGGCATCCGATGGGGCCGCTAACGCTGCTCGACTTCGTCGGGCTCGATACGACGTACTACATCGCCAACATCATGTTCGACGAGTTCCGCGAGAAGCGATTCGCGTCTCCTCCGCTGCTCAAGCGAATGGTGCTTGCCGGGCTCTACGGTCGAAAGAACGGCCGTGGCTTCTACGACTATGCGGATCCTGCGAATCCGACACCGATGTCGCTGCTTTAATCGACTTCGCGCAGGCGGTGACGAGGGTCGCCGCCGCCTGCGCGTGGTCCAGAATCCAATCTGGAGACCGGAGTCACATGTCGTTTCACGAAGTCCTTGCCCACGACCTCATCCGTGAGCTCGGCGCCGGCTCGGCGCCGTTCGAGCGAATTCTCTATTCGTCTTCCGGCGCGGTCGCGTCCATCACAATCTCACGGGAAGACAAGCTGAATGCACTCGACTCCGCGACCATTGGAGAGCTGCTCCGCGCGTTTCTGATTGCCCGCTCTGACAGCGACGTTCGCGCCGTGATTCTCACGGGAGCGGGCGCGAAGGCGTTCGTGGCGGGCGCCGACATCGCTGAAATGGCACTGCTCTCGCCTGACGAGGCGCGACTTTTCGCCGGGCGTGGACAGGAGCTCACCCGGCTCATCGAGACGATGCCGAAACCCGTCATCGCAGCCGTGAATGGCTTTGCGCTCGGCGGTGGCTGCGAGCTCGCTCTGTCCTGTCATATCCGGATAGCGTCCGAAAATGCCAGGTTCGGGCAGCCGGAAGTAAAGATCGGCCTCCTGCCCGGATTCGGCGGTTCGCAGCGCCTGCCGAGGCTCGTCGGAAAAGGCCGTGCGCTCGAACTCCTGCTCACCGGGGGCATGATCGACGCGGCCGAGGCATTGCGGATCGGTCTTGTGAACAAGGTCGTCCCGTCGGGATCGGTGGTTGCTGCCGCCGAGGAGATGGCAGGGGCGATCGCCGCCAACTCGCCGTTGGCAATCGAATACTGTTTGGCCGCTGTGAGCTCGGGGCTGGAGATGCCGCTCGAGGAGTCGCTTCGAATGGAGGCCGCACTCTTCGGACTCTGTTTTTCGAGCGACGACATGCGCGAGGGCACGACGGCTTTTCTCGAGAAGCGTCCGGCCAGATTCACCGGGAAATGAGGAAGTCAGGCATGAAGGTGCTCGTAGTCGGTTCCGGAGGAAGGGAACACGCCATCTGCTGGGCGCTCTCGCGGAGTCCCCGGGCCCCTGAGATCATTGCCGTTCCGGGTAACGCCGGCATCGCGGAGATCGGGCAGTGCATTCCGGGCAATCCGGGCGACGTTGCGGCGATGGCCGCACTTGCCGAGGAGCTCGCGGTCGACCTGACCGTCATCGGCCCGGAGGCGCCGCTCGTCGCTGGAATCGCCGACGAGTTCAGGTCGCGCGGCCTTCGTGTCGTGGGGCACGGACAGGCTGCCGCAAGGCTCGAAGGCTCGAAGATCTACTCGAAAGAGTTCATGTCGCGGCACGGCATTCCGACGGCCCGATTCGTTTCGTGCGACACGGCAGAAGCCGCTCGCGATGCGGTCCGTGCTGCCGGTCTTGGCCTGCCGGTCGTCGTCAAGGCAGATGGACTTGCAGCCGGCAAGGGTGTCGTCATCGCCGAGACGATTGCCGAGGCCGACGAAGCGATCGACGCCATGATGGTCCGGCGGTCGCTTGGCGATGCAGGGCAACGTGTGCTCGTCGAGCAGGCGCTCCGGGGCCGTGAGGCGTCGCTGATCTATTTCACGGACGGCGAACACCTCATCGCGATGCCTCCGGCACAGGACTACAAGCGGATCGGCGATGGCGATACGGGTCCGAACACCGGAGGCATGGGTACCTTCTCGATCGACGGCTTGATCGGCGATGACGTGGTGCGAATCGTGCACGACACGATAGCGGAGCCGACTGTGCGCCACATGCGCCTCGAGGGCGCGCCGCTATCCGGGATGATGTTCGTCGGCGTGATGCTGACGGATTCCGGCCCGAAAGTGCTCGAGTACAACATGCGGCTGGGCGACCCCGAGACGCAGTCCGTGTTGAAGCGACTCGACTCGGACCTGCTCGACGTCTTCGAGGGCATCGCGGACGGATCGATCGTCGGCCTCGCGCCGGACTGGAGCGAGGATGCGGCGCTTTGCCTCGTGCTTGCATCGAGCGGGTATCCAGGCTCTTTCGAGAAGGGCAAGCGGATCGAGGGCCTCGCGGATGCCGCCGCCGTTGATGGCGTGACGGTTTTTCACGCAGGAACGGCGATCGGACCGGACGGAGCGACGGTTACGTCGGGTGGCCGCGTGCTCGGGGTGACGGCTCGAGCGGGTTCGCTCGACGCGGCCCGGCGTCGGGCTTACGAGGCCGCCGGACGGATCCGGTTCGACGGCAAAGTGAACCGTTCGGACATTGGATCGTATTGAGACGGGGGAGGAACCACGGTGCGGAAAGAACTCGACCGACTCGAGCAGGCCCGGGCGGATATCAGGTCCGCCTCGCCGTATGACGTCTCGCGACCCTACACGCTTCCGCACCACATGGTGACGACTGCATTCACCCTGGATGGGTTTCGGATCGTCCGGACTCTAGGCGTCGTGCGGGGCATTACCGTGCGGTCGCGATCCGTGATCGGGAACATCGGGGCCGCGTTTCAGACGCTCGTGGGCGGGAATATCACGATATTCACTCGGCTTTGCGAGCAGACTCGCTCCGAAGCGTTCGACATCATGGTCCTTCACGGCTCGGAGCTTGGCGCCAACGCCATCATCGGCGCCCGTTACGACGCGACTGAAATCATGCAGGGTGTAACGGAAGTCCTCGCGTACGGTACGGCCGTCGTCGTCGAGCCGGTGGAGTCGGTCGAAGAGCGCAAGTCGTGACCTGGCGGGTAAGCGCCAACCGCTTGAACTCGTTGTAGCTAGGGGCGGCGAGACTCGGTGTGCTAGCATTGGACGATTGGGATTCTGCGGGTAAGCCGGTGCTTCGAGCGCACTCAGCCGGCCGATATTCGAGGAGGCGACATCTGCTATGTGGAACCGAATAAAGCGCCTGTTCCGAGCCGTGTTCGGCGGCCTGATCGACAAGGCCGAAGACCCTGAGCTCGTCCTGCAGCAGGTTATTCGCGACATGCGGGACAAGGTCCCGCAGATGAACGAAAACGTAGCGCAGGTCATGGCGACCCAGAAGCTTCTCGACAAGGAAGTCGCCTATCTCGAGCGAGAGATCACCGAGCTCGACGCGAAGATCAAGGCCGCGATCAAGCAGAATCGCGACGACATCGCCCGGACCTACATCTCGGCGCTCCAGGAGAAGCAGACGTCGCTCGAGCGCTCCAGGGAGCAGCTGGAGCAGGCGAAGCTGGCTTCCAAGCAGGCTCTCCAGTTCCGCGACAACTACCTGCTTCAGATGAAGAAGCGCTCGTCCGAGGCGATGCAGCTCATCAACCAGGCCAAGCAGGCGAAGATGCAGGAGCAGCTCGCTGCAACGATGGCCACTTTCCAGGTTGGCGACGAGGCGTCGAGCTTCGACGAGATGCGCGAGAAGATCCAGCGCCGCCAGGCCGCGGCCGAGGCGCGCATGGACCTGGCGACGACGGGCGTCGAATCCAAGATTCAGGACATCGAGCGCGAGGCCTTCAATATTCAGGTCGACGATACGCTCTCGGCCTACAAGGCCCAGATGGGAATGGCTGCCGAAACGGATCTGAGTCCGTCATTCGGAGCAGACAGTTCGACGTCCGAGAAGTCGCTTGGACCGGGCGAGCGTGCGCGCGCGACTGAGTAAGCACTGAGGCTAAGGGATTCTGGCGGCATCGCTCCCCACATGAGACGCAAGGTCAACTACATTCGCGAGGCGCTCACAGAGCCCATCAATATCTGGTCGATGGTGCTCTTCGCGAGTTCTGCTGCATACATGCAGAGCTGGATTCCGCTTGCCGCCGGGGCCGCAACCGAAGCGCTCTATCTCGTCACCGTCCCGGCGCATTCGGCCTACCGGCGCCTCGTCGATCGACGTGAGCGCCAGAAACAGCTCAAGGCGACTGGCGAGCTCCGCGAGCAGATCATCAAGAGCTTTGACCCGCGCGAACGTGAAGCCGTCGAGTACCTGCGCTGGATGAAGCAGCAGATCTACTCCGATTACCGGAAGTTCTCGGGTATGGACGCGCACTCGAATCCGAACTTCATGAAGCTCGAGTCGGCGTGGGAGTCGTTCGTCGACCTGCTCGACATGTACCGCCGGCGAAAGAATCACCTTCGGTCGATCAATCGCCAGGCAATACAGAACCAGTTGCAGCAGGTGGAACGGCAGATAGGCAATGCCGACGAATACACGCGCGGCGTGATGGAGAAGAACCAGAACATCCTCGGTCTACGTCTGCGGACCTACGACGACATCGAGCGGAGCGTTCGCCGCGTCGAAGCGGAGTTGCAGTCCATCGAGAACTTCTTCGGACTGGTCCGCGACCAGGTCGTGACGATGACGAGTCCGGAAGGTCTTGCGTCGATCGACTTCGAATCGCTGCTTTCGTCGATCGAGATCACCCGACAGGTGCTGGAGGAGACGGCGCCGGTGCTGTCCGCGATCGACAACTTCCAGCGCGACTCGAACACGTATGCGGCGCCGCCGCCGGTCGCGCAGCGTCAGTAGTTCGGAATTGAGTAGCCGTACGAAGCATCGCGTCTCGGCATCGGGGAGCGGACTCAATCCGGTCGATGCCGCAGCGGCGCGTTCCCATTGAGCAAGGAGCCCACCCAGATGTCCACGTCCCAGCGCGTTCTTTCGAAGGACGAACTCGATCGGTTGCCGGCCTGGGCGGCCGAAATCGCCAGGAAGTATTTTGCCGGCGAAGCCAGCCACTTCCTTCTTCACCGGAACATCTACGATCTCGTTCGCTCCGGCGGAAAATACGTCGGATTGATCGACTTCCTTCGTCGCGAGTTGCTCGGCTCCAAGCATCTGGTGTCGTACAACCGCAGCGAGGGCATCGTGTTCCGGTCCGACAATGCGGCGGAGACGGAGCGGGCCTTCGTT
This sequence comes from uncultured Clostridia bacterium, assembly GCA_964641945.1. Taxonomy (GTDB): domain Bacteria; phylum Acidobacteriota; class Blastocatellia; order UBA7656; family JADIYM01; genus JADIYM01. The sequence continues at coordinate 12,639 of CAZXLQ010000043.1, read as the reverse complement.
TCGCAGATCCGCATCGCGGATCCGCTGATGAACCAGGAGAAGCTCCAGTCGCTTCCGCGGGATCCAGCGCGAGCCCTGCCGCTCATCGAACGCTTTCTGCTGTCCGGCAAGCAGGTTGCGGTCGTCGTCAGCTTCCTCGAGACGATCATTCCAGCTGGCGAGATCGGGTACATGTCGCCTGACGATCGCAACAATCTCGTCACGCTCCAGCGGTGGATCTCGTCGTCGCACCTGCTCAATTCCGACAATATCGTGCTCTACATCTCCGAAAGCGTCGCCGATGTACACCCGCGCATCCGCGAGCACTCGCGGCTGGTGAACATCGAGATCCCGTACCCGGACGAAAAGGAGCGGTTCGAGTTCATCCGGTACTTCAATGCGGTCACGCCCGGCGTTCGATCCGAAATCCCCGACGATCAGGTTGCGTCGATGACGTCGGGTCTCAACCGTGTCCACCTGCACTCGATGCTCAAGAGCTCGATTTTCGAAGGGGGCCAGCTGACCTTCGAGACCCTCCGGCGCAAGAAGAAAGAGATCATCGAGTCAGAGTGCGTCGGGCTGGTCGAGTTCGTGACGCCGCGGTACGGGCTCGACAGCGTCGGTGGCATGACGAAGCCGAAGGAATCGCTTCGCCGGATTGCCGAGACGATCCGATCCGGCAATGAGGAGGAGGCGCCCATGGGGATCCTCTTCTCGGGTCCGGTCGGTACCGGCAAGACGTTTCTCGCCGAGTGTTTTGCGAAGGACTGTGGACTCAACGTCGTCGAAATCAAGAATTTCCGCGAGAAGTGGGTCGGGGCATCGGAATCGAACCTGGAAAAGATTCTCTCGCTGCTCGAGTCACTTGCGCCGATCGTCGTGCTCATCGACGAGGCCGACGCCACTCTCGGGACGCGCGACTCGGGGGGAGGGGACTCTGGCGTCGACGCCCGGATCTTCTCGAAGATCGCCGCGGCGATGGGAAACACGGAGAACCGTGGACGGATCCTCTGGATCCTGATGACGAGCCGTCCGGATCTGCTGCCAATCGACCTGAAGCGACAGGGACGCTGCGAGGAGCACATTTCGCTTTTCTACCCCGATAACGAGTCAGATCGCCTCGAGATCCTCCAGGCCATGGTGCGCAAGAACAAGGTAGAGGTCGACGACGGCCTCGACTGGTCGCCCGTTGCGAAGAGCACGATGTCGCTCTCCGGTGCCGACATCGAGTCGATGGTGATTCGGTGCAGGCGCGAGGCTCGTGCTGCGGGAAGGAAGGCGGTCGCCCAGGAAGACATCGCGAAGGTGGCGGCCGAGTTCACGCCGGCACGTGACGAGATGGCAGTGGAGTACCAGACGCTGGTCGCGGTTCGAGAGGCAACGTCGCGCGACATGGTCCCGGAGCCGTATCGGTCGATGTCTCCGGCCGAGGTCAGCGAGCGAATCGAGGCGATCCGGCCGATGGTGCGCTGACTCCGGCGAGAAGAGCTACGCACGCAGAGACGCGGAGTCCCAGAGACACGGAAACAAAGTTGCTCCGTGTCTCTGGGA
>CAZXLQ010000043.1:0-11099 GCA_964641945.1 uncultured Clostridia bacterium | reverse complement strand
CCCGTGCCTGGGGCACACCGCGTCTCCGTGTGCGCAGCTCTTCTTTTTCCATAGCGAAAGGCCGCGCCAATCTTGCGATCGGCGCGGCCTTTGTCGGTTGAACGAAACGGGATTCTACTGCCCGCGAAGTTCTCGTCCTTTTTCGCTCAGCGTGTCGCTGTCGATGTTGCCATCGAGGATGTGCAGCACGCGGTGCGCATACTCGGCAATGTCCGGTTCGTGCGTCACGAGAATGATCGTATTGCCCTGGGACTGGAGGGTGTCGAGCAGTCCCATGATCTCGTAACTCGTCGCCGAATCGAGGTTGCCGGTCGGCTCGTCCGCCAGGATGATCGACGGATTGTTGACGAGAGCCCTGGCGATGGCGACGCGCTGACGCTGTCCACCGGAGAGCTCGTTCGGCTTGTGGGACATTCGCGATCCGAGGTCCACGCGCTCGAGTGCTTCCTTTGCCCTCTTGAGCCGCTCTCCCGATGGAATGCCGCTGTAGATCAGTGGCAGCTCAACGTTCTGCAGAGCCGTTGCGCGCGCAAGCAGGTTGAACGTCTGAAACACGAAGCCAATCTCGCGGTTCCGCACGTAGGCGAGTTCGTCGTCTTCCATCTCGGAAACGAGCTTGCCGTTGAGCCAGTACTGCCCCTGCGTGGGGGTGTCGAGGCACCCGATGAGGTTCATCAGGGTCGACTTTCCAGATCCCGACGGACCCATGATCGCAACGTACTCGTTCCGCTGGATCTCGAACGAGACCCCGCGCAGCGCGTGAAGCTGCTCGGAGCCCATCGTGTAGGTCTTCCAGAGGTCGTCGGTGCGAATGATCGCTGGCTTGACGCCCGTCACGGGGTGCGTCACTTCGGCAGTCGCGGCGATCTGCTCTTCCATAAGTTGTGCGCTCATCTGGCTCTCCTGCGTGCTTGGCATTGGAGGACCGACGGCTGTCGGTCCTCAGGTCCGCGTCACTTCACCTAGGTCTTCTTCTCGCCACCCTTGGCACCCGCCGTCTCCGTCGAACGCTTGATCAGGGTGTCGTTCTTCAGGGTACGCAGAACACTGAACGGGCCCGTGACGATCTCGTCATCAGCCTTGACGCCACTCAGGACCTCGATGTCGGTATCGCCAGTGATTCCGGTTTCGACCGGGACGAACTTTGTCTTCATTCCCTCGAGTACGAAAACGCCCTGAACTTCCTTTGGCTTGCCGGCATTGCCGTTCTGTTCGCCTTCTACCGGCACTTCCTGAAGGACGAGTGCCTGGAGCGGCACGACGACAGCATTGTCGCGACGGTCTGTGGTCACCACTGCAGTCGCCGACATTCCGGGTCGCAGCTTGTTGCGCGTCTCGTCGGTCGGGAGAAGGCGGACGACAACCTTGAAGTCCTTTGCCTCCTGCGAACCGCTCGTCTGGGCGATGGTCTGACCGGACCGCGTGATCGCCGAGGAACCGACCTCGGTCACTTCGCCGTCGATCTCGAGCTCGCCGAGTGCATCGACCTTGACCTTCGCCTTCTGTCCAACGCGGACGTTCGCGATGTCGGTTTCGTCGACCTTGATCTCGACGTTCACGTCGCTCATGTCGGCGATGACCATCAGGGGCGTCGAACTGAAGTTCGCGAGAGCGAACTCGCCTTCCTTGATGGGAAGCGACGAAACCACGCCATCGATCGGCGAGAATCGGGTCGTCTTGTAGAGCAAGTCCTGGTTCGAGCGAAGACCCGCACGCGTCTGGTCGACACGTGCCTGGCTGCCCTTGAGCTGTGCCTGAGCCTGCTTGACGCGGATCTGCGCATCGGCAACCTGCGTCTCGAGCTGATCGACACGCGCCTTCGCGGCGTTCAGACTGGCTGCGGCCGTTCGATACGTCGTCTCTACCTGATCGTACGTCGCGCGCGACACCACGCCGCTCTCGAGCAGCTGCTGGTTGCGCTTAAGATTCGCCTCGGCAAGGGCAACGTCGGCCTTGGCCCGATCGAGATCGGCCTTGGCCGAATTAAGCGACGCCTGGGCCGTAAAGACGTTGTTTTCGGCGGTATTTACCGCCGACTGGGAGGACGACACATCCGCCATCGTAGCGCTCACGTTGGCGGCGCTGCCGGCAACCTGTTCCGCGAGCTGCGTCGGATCCACCTTGATCAGTTCCTGACCCTTCTTCACCGCGTCGCCTTCGCGAACATAGAGGTTGGTGATGCGACCCGAGACCTCCGCGGTCAGATTGTAGAACTTGACGGGCCGGACCTCGCCTGAAGCGGTGACCTTCGATTCGAGCAGCGGCTGCTGCTTGACCTTGGCGACGGTGACCTCGGGAGCCTCGCGGTTGCCTGCCAGGAGACTGACGCCGAGCACGGCGACGATGGCCACTCCGGCAATGGATCCAATGATGATTTTCTTCTTGCGGCTAATCGCCATGGGGCGCATCCCTCTCGCTCGACAGTTTCGTTTGGAGCCGAAGCTCCTGGTCTGGTGTTGTTCCGCAGCCCTGTACGCCCGGCTCTCTCGCGAGGTTTCATCAAAGATCAACGGTTTGAGCCATTTCACGGCCCTTCCGCCGACTCCGCAAAGTCCATAGCCGTCTGCATTTGAGGACGCCGATTCCCGTGTGCTATAAGTACCCGGTCCCAAGCTGACCCCCTGACAACCACCTATGACAAGGCCGGCTGACAACACCGCAGCCAATTGTCCCGCGTGCGGTACGACCGAGGTCGAAACCGGAGCCCCCGTGTGCTCGCAGTGCGGGGCCGATATGCCGGGTATTGCCGACACCGCCGAGCTCGGTGGCGCGGCCTGCATTGGAGCCAGGCTCGCCGACACCTACGTAGTCGACGGTGTGAGGTGGGCGTGGGAAGGCGTCACTTATTACGGAGCCCACATAGACGAGCCGAATGGCGAGCGCGTCATCATAGCCGAGCGACCGGCAGCCGATCCCGATCCGCTGGCGGACGCGGGCCTGATGCGACCCGGAGAAACGCTTGCTCTCTCCGTGAATCCCTTTCATACCGAACACGCCCTTCTCTCGAGGTTCGATTACTCCGGAATCGTGAAGTCGAGATCGGTCTTCGTGGAGGAAGATCGCGCCTACATGGTGCTCGACAGCACGGATGGCGATCCGATTGCCGACCTCGGACCGGTGACCGAGGGCGAAGTCCGGGCGTGGGGACTCCAGCTCTGCCAGATCGTTAGTCTGTTGCATCGTCAAGGCATCGTGCACAACGGGATCGAGCCGAGCAGCTTCATCGTCGACGCGCAGCGCCGGCTGAAGCTGGCGCGTTTCGATCGGTGCAGGCCGTCGGGCGCGTTCCGCTCGGACTCTCCCGTTCTGCCGCGTCCCGGCTTCTCGGCGCCCGAGTTGCATCGCGTGGACGCCGATTCGGTCGTCGACCCGCGGTCAGACATCTTCTCGATCGGTGCATTGCTCTTCTTCATGCTCTCGGGAGAGCGGTTGTCCGATGACGACCCGGTGGTTGCCGAGAAGGGCGAGATAGAGCTCTATCCGAAGCTCATCATCGCCCCGGGATTCGAGAGAATTCTGAATCGGGCTCTTGCGCCGTATCCGGAAGATCGCTACCGGTCGGTGAACGAGATGAAACTCGCGCTCGCCGACCTGAACGTGACCGTCAATGTGCGTGCCGGCCACTTCACCGACGTCGGCAAGGTCCGCGAGCTGAACGAGGACTCTCTACTGGTTCTCAACCTCACGCAGTACTTCGAATCGGTACAGACGAACATCGGCCTGTACATCGTGTCGGATGGAATGGGAGGAGAAGCTGCCGGAGAGGTCGCGAGCCGCGTCACGGTTCGAGCCATCGCCGAGTGGATCACCGACAAGCTCATTTCGGCGAGCCTTCGGTCCACGCATGGAGAGCGGATCGCAGCCGAGACGGAAACCGGGGGAATTCGCCTGGCCTCGAGTACCGGCGCTGACGTCCGCGCGTCCGAACTCCTGACGAATGCCATCATTCACGCAAACCAGGAAGTGCTCCAGTATGCGCGGCTCAATCCGCATACGAGAGGTCTCGGCGCGACGGTGACGGCCGCCATGCTGGTGGGCAACTCGCTGACGATCGGCCACGTCGGTGACAGTCGCGCGTACGTCATCACCGCCCGCGGAATAGAGCAGTTCACCGAAGACCACTCGATTGTCGAGCGGATGGTCCGGGAGGGTCAGATCGAGCGGGACGAAGCCCGCTATCATCCTTACCGGAACGTCATCTATCGATCCATCGGATGTCGCGAGGAGATCGAGATCGATATCGTGCGATGCATGCTCCGGTCCGGCGAGTCCTTCGTTCTCTGTTCGGACGGACTCAACGGAATGCTGACGGACGATCAGATTCACGATGTCGTGAATCGCAATCCTGAGCCGACTCAGGCCGCAAAGGAACTCGTCGTCGCGGCGAATGCGCACGGTGGCGAAGACAACATCTCTGTCGTCGTCGTTACCGTGTTGTAATGACTGTGAACTGCGACCGACGCATACCCATGAACACGCTGCAATCGTTTTTCGCTACGGCGATACGCCCAGTCGGACTCAGCGAGGCGCTGGCTTCGGCCGCCCCAACCCGCTGAGTACTTCGGCAAGGATTCTGGAGGTCGATCGATATGGTTCGATGCCACAACTGCGGTACCGAGAATCTCGACGGATCTGAGTATTGCGACGAGTGCGGTATGCGGTTGAGCGAACGGCGGCCGTCGACGGCCGACCTCATGCGCCCACCCGGAGCGCCACTCTTCTCCGCGCCTCCGGTGGCGCCCAAGCCCGCGGTCCCGGCGGGGCACTCGGGAGAACCCTCGGACCAGACTCTCCAGATGAGCTCGACAGGACAGACTAACGCGCCGGTCGTCTCTCCGATCCCGGTTTCATCGTCTGCCGGCCACAAACTCCCGGCTGGTTCATCGGTGGCGCGCCTGATCATCGAGAGGGGTGGCCGGATCGGCAAGGAGTTCGCGGTTGCCGGCGGTGAGACGAACATCGGTCGCTGGGACGCCGACGGGGGCATCTTCCCGGATGTAGACCTCGACCAGGACGATCCTGAAGCGAAGGTTTCCCGTCGCCACGCCCGCATCATGCGGGAGGGCACGCAGTTTTTCATCGAGGACCTCGGGTCGACGAACGGGACGTTCATCAATCGCGGACGCCGGCTGCTGCCGGGCAACCGACATCCGCTCAACAACGGCGACGAGATCATTGTCGGGAAGACATTCCTGAAGTTCGTCGTCGAGGGAGCTCCGTTCTAGGAACTTGCCAGCTTCCAACCGGACCGTAACGCGGTCCTCGACAGAGAAACGCACTCGCAAGATATGGACAAACCTCGACCGGTGGGCACAACGCTCGAGCCGGGCACCCTTCTCAACGACCGCTATTACATCGTGAAGCGGATCGGAGGAGGGGGCATGGGCTCCGTCTACCAGGCGCGTGACAAGCGTCTGGCGGACAGGTTGTGCGCGGTCAAGGAAATGATCGAGATGTTCGCGGACGAGGGACAGCGCGCAAAGGCCGTCGAGGATTTCACGCGAGAGGCCCAGCTCCTCGCCTCGCTCGAACACCGATGCATTCCCACGATCTTCGACTATTTCATCGAGGGCGGCCGCTACTACCTCGTCATGAAATACATCTCGGGCGGCGATCTCGCCGACCAGATGCGCAAGCGCGGAGGCCGGGTCGACGAGCTGACGGTAACCCGCTGGGGAATCCAGGTGTCGGACGTGCTGCACTACATCCACAACCAGGACCCGCCGATCATCTATCGCGACCTCAAGCCGGCGAACCTCATGCTCGACGACAAGCAGGGCAAGATCATGCTGATCGACTTCGGCATTGCCCGCTTCGTGGCTCCCACCCAGAAGGGCGTGACGGCCATCGGAACGATGGGTTACGCGCCGCCGGAGCTGTTCGCCGGCAAGGTTCAGGCGCGATCGGATCTCTATTCGCTTGGCGCAACCATGTTCCACCTGCTGACGGGATCGGATCCGCAGGACAATCCGCTCCTGATCTTCGACTTCTCTAAGAATCCGCGGCCTTCGCAGATCAATCCCGCGATCACGGCGGAGATGGACGCCATCATCACGAAGACCGTTGCGCACCGACCGGAGGACCGGCCCTCATCGGCGCTCGAGCTCATGCGAATGCTCGAGGAGCACGAGCGGCGACTAGTGCAGCCGCACACGGCCGAGCCGGTTCCAATCCCGGTCTCGAGCGACGGGACGATCTTCTGCGGCAACTGCGGATCTCGCATAGCTGGAGACGACGTCTTTTGCGCCCACTGCGGAGCCCGTCAGCGGCACGCGGCGCCGGGACGTCCATCGGCGCGGTTGCAGCTTGCGGCGTCGGCAGACGCTTCGGCTTCCTTCGTGCTCGACAAGGACAGCCACCTCATCGGACGAACGGATCCGCACACCGGCATCTTCCCGGAGGTCGACCTCTCGCCTTACGACCCGGAAACGAAGGTATCGCGCCGGCATGCTCGAATCTACCGGCAGGGGCAGCAGTTCCTGATCGAAGACCTTTCGAGTGTCAACGGCACGACAATCAACGGCGCAATACGCCTGCCTCCCAAACAACCGCGCGTCCTCAACAGCGGCGACGAAGTGAAACTCGGCGAGACGATGCTGAAGTTCATGCTGGGATAAGACATGGGATTGACGTGCAGGCAATGCGGGAACACGCTCCACGATCGGTCGAAATTCTGTCCGAAGTGCGGCGCGCGGGTCACGGGCAGCGGTCCGCTGGTGATGCCCGTAGCCGTGGCCGACCGGGAGACGGAGGTCGTCGAACGGATGGACGTGGATACCGAGCCTTTCTCTCCACGTGAGTTCGAGGCGCCGCGGGGACAGGCGATCGATTACGAGCGCGCCGACTTCGGCCAGCGTCTCGGGGCATTCCTGTTCGACCTGCTGCTCTTCCTGATCGTTCTGATGTCGGCGACGTTTCTTCTGTCCAGTTACAGTGAGAAGTCGATCGTCTCGAGCAATGCGATGCTCGTCGCCTTCTATTGCGTGGCCATACTCCTGTTCGGGTTCAATTTCATTCTCCTTGCCGGAAGGACAGGCCAGACCATTGGAAAACGGCTCGTGGGGATTCGAATCGTGAAGGAGGACCACGAGCCGGCCGGTTACGTGAGCGTCATCCTCCGTCACTGCGTCGGGTACGTGTTGTCGACCGCCGGGCTGTTTCTCGGTTTCGTCTGGGTCGTTTGGGATCCCCGCAATCAGGGTTGGCACGACAAGATCGCGCGGACCATCGTCGTGCTCGCCCGCTAATGGACGAAACTGTCCAACTCGCCGCCGTGACACAGATAAATGCCTGAGATCGTCATCAAGCCGAAGGCGTCCGGTGAATACACCGTGCCACTCGAAAAGGTCCGCACGACGCTTGGTCGTTCGTCGCGAAACGACGTCTGTCTGAGCGATCCTTTCGCGTCGCGATTTCACGTCGAGGTGCGGCGAGAGGGCGACGACTACTTCGTCGCGGATGTCGGCAGTGCCAACGGCACGCTTCTGAACGGTTCACTGCTTGCACGGCAGACGAGGCTGCAGCCCGGCGACGAGATGCGAGTCGGCGAAACGACGATCACATTCGTGCGAGATTCGAACGCGTCGGCCAATTCGCACACGTCCATTCTCTGGACCGATGCGCACAAGAGCCAGGAGCCGGATGTAACCATCCAGTCGGCCCGACCTGGACGGCGAACGTCGGGATTTCTCGACGCACTGCGGACCACGACGCCCGACGTCACGAATGTTGGCGTCTCGAGGGCCGTCTCCGAGGCATTCGAGCGGCGCGACCTTCTCGCTGTAGTCAGCAAGGTGGGCGTTGCGCTGCTTTCAGGCACTACGCTGGACGAGACGTTCAAGATCGTGATGGACCTGGTGTTCGACACGATCCCGGCCGAGCGCGGTTTCCTCTTCCTTCTCGATGGCGACGAACTGCTGCTGAAGGTTTCGCGGTGCCGAAGCGGACCGGTCCAGCCGAACACGGCCGACATCCAGATCAGCCGCTCGATCTCCGAACGCGTCTTCAACGAGGGGGTCGCGGTCCTGACCTCGGACGCGATGCACGATCCCCGGTTCCAGGGCGCCGACTCGATAATCCTGTCTGCGATCCGTTCGGTGATGGCCGTGCCCTTGAGCCTGGCCGACCAGACGTTCGGAATGATCTATGTAGACAACGCCTACGACAGCCGCTTCTCCGAGGACGATCTGAAAGTGCTCACTACCGTCGCAGGCGTTGCCTCGATCAAGATCGAGAACGCGAAGCTTGCCGAGGAGCGACTCGAGAAACGACGCCTCCAGGAGGAACTGAAGGTCGCAAGTGAGATCCAGATGCGGTTGCAGCCGGTATGTCCGCCGCCGATAGATGGCTACAGCATCTGCGCCTACAGCATTTCCTCGCGTGAGATCGGCGGAGACTATTACGACTACATCGAGCGAAGGCGGCAAGGCCGGTATGCCCTGGCGCTGGGCGACGTTTCGGGCAAGGGGATCGGCGCTGCTCTGCTAATGAGCTCGCTTCACGCCGCTGTCCGGGCCCAGACGCAGACCCAGTATCCGATTCGGGACATGATGGCGAATCTCAATCAGTACATCGCCGACAATTCACCGGAGAACAAGTTTCTCACCCTGTTCTATACCGAGCTGGATCCTCTGACGGGTGACCTCTACTACGCGAACGCCGGTCACAATCCTCCGATCCTCGCTCGCGCTACCGGTCAGATCGAGCTGTTGCACGCTACCGGATTGCCGATCGGGATCATGCACGACTCCGAGTATGAGGAGGCCTGCGTACGGCTCTGGCCAGGCGATGTGCTCGTTGTGTACAGCGACGGCATCACCGAGTCGGTGAACACGCTCGACGAGGAGTTTGGCGACGACAGGCTCGTCGCCGTCGTCACGAAGAACCTCGCCGCATCGGCGAGCAAGATCAGGGACCGCATTGACGAGTCGCTTTCGCGATTCGTCGGAACCGCGTCGCCGGTCGACGACATGACTCTCCTGATCCTCAAGCGCAGCGCGTCGTGACGTCCGGCGTCAGCCGCCGCACTTCGTGTCGACGGTTCGCTTGAGCGCCTGCACGTCTGCCGCCGACGGGTCGATCTGCAGTGCCTTCCGGAGCGCTGATTGCGCGTTAGCGCAATCGTTGCGGAATGCATAGATCCTCCCGAGCAGGACGTGACCGGCAACCGACTTCGGGTCCCAGAAGGTCGCGGCCTTCAATGCCTCGATCGCCCGGTCGTATTCGCCCGTTCGTTCGAATACCCGACCGCGCAAGAGGTGTGCCTCCGCATTGTCAGGGTTGATCTGGAGCACCCGTCCGAGCTCGTCGAGCGCTTCGCGATCTCGGCCGGCCTGGAAGAAACCGCGGGCGCGTTCCATCGCATCCGCGACACCGGCTGAATCGCTCCCGGTCGCCGAAGCCGGCGGCAGCGCAGACGACGTTTCGCGATCCCGTCTGAGTCGAATCAAGGCCGTTCGCGAGAATCGGGGCTTGATTCGAGTGAGGTCTGGAATGGACTTCTTTGTCTCCCACTGCGCGAAGGAAGGCAGGTGACGCTTTGCCTGATCGAGAGCCTCGGCGGCATCGGCCGACCGGCCTGCGCGCTCGCTGGCCTTCCACAGCAGGTAGAACGCTTCGCCATCGAGCGCCGTGTATCGAACGGCTTCGCCGTCAGCCGGTTTTCGACGAATGGCCTTCTGGAGCTGGTCCGCGGCGGCGACGTGATCGCCCTTCAGCCACAGCGAGTAGCCATAGTTGAACTGCGTGTCGAGGTCGCGCGTCGCGGCTTCTGCTGCCGGCTTGAGATAGATGTTCGCGTCGTCGTAACGCCCGGCGCGGACATAGACGATGCCGGCGTTGTTGTAGACCTCGTAGAGCGGCATCTTCGGGACGAGATCCGTGAAGACTCGAAGCGCCTGTTCGTTCTGTTTGAGGTTCGCGTGCGACACCCCGACGTAGAACGCTGCCTCAGTGGCACGCGGATATTTGGCCTCGACGAGCTGGAGCAGCTTGATGGCTTCCTGCCATTTGCCGTCGAGGTACGAGAGCCGCCCAAGCTCGAAAATCGCCTGTGTAAACTGTCCCTGGTCCTTCCGCTCCTTGCCGTACGTCTCGATCGAGCGCGCAAGAAAGAGTGCCTTGTTCTGACGGTCCGATGTGGTGACGGCCTTCATGAAGTCCGCGAAGGCCGCGACCGGCACCTTCGTAGCCGAGCCGACAAGATCGTCTCGCGAGAACGGCAGTGCCGGATTGCGCTGTTTGAGGATCTCGTAGGCCATCTCGCCCTGGATTTCCTGAAGGTCGGTCAACTTGCCGCCGCGGTTCAGCTCGCGCCCAACGACCCGGCCTTCGCGGATGTCGATGAGGCGCGCAGCGACCGTAACGGTCTCCTTGTCCTTTTCGCCATCCACCCGATAGGTGCCGGCGATGATCAGGTCGGCGCCGGCGCGGTCACCAATCTTTATCGACGTGGCGCGGGTCAGGATTGCCGCGAGTGGAAGGCCCTCGCGCTCGTAGGCGAGGTTGCGTTCCTCGGGACGGATCGAAACGACGTCGGCGCTCAAGTCCAGGAGCTCCGAGAGCATTTCCGAAAAGCTCTCGCCGATCCAGTTGTATTCGGGACGCTTCGAAGTGTTCTCGAACGGAAACACGAGAACCGTGTCGGTCGAAGCGGCAACGGAGTTCGTGGACTTCGGAGCGGCAATCGAGAGCGAACCCGGCGCGAAGCCGGTGGCGAACAGGACAAGCAGAATGGAGGTCAGAGTTTTCATGATGAAATACCACGAGCCGCGCGTCGACAAGCAACACGCGGCTCTTGTGGAAACGTCTCGTACGGGATTCGAACCCGTGTCGCCGCCGTGAAAGGGCGGTGTCCTGGGCCTCTAGACGAACGAGACATAAAAAAATGAGCCGTGCTGGACTCGAACCAGCGACCCACTGGTTAAAAGCCAGTTGCTCTACCGACTGAGCTAACGGCCCCTGTGCGTCTTCGGATCCGAGAACTTCATCGGCTCGTCAGACGACGGCGTATCTTACTGACGTTGCCTGAAGGCGTCAACGGATCGAGTTGACTTGGCGACTGTGCGTCGGGCCGGCGCGCCACAGGGAGAAAAGGGACC
>CAZXLQ010000042.1:21708-23384 GCA_964641945.1 uncultured Clostridia bacterium | reverse complement strand
TGAGCATGAAGTGCTTGAAGCCGCCCTTCTCAGCCATGATCGGGTCCCACGTGATGCGCTGGACCTCGGGCGTGATGGCGTTGCCCTCGAAATCGGTTACTTCGGCGCCCGAGCGCGTCAGCGTGACGATCTCGTTGTCGCCGAGATAGAAGATGTCGCGCGTGTGGTAGAGGATCGCGGGGACGTCCGACGCCACGAAATACTCGTCCTGGCCGAGTCCGATCACGACAGGCGGGCCCTTGCGGACGGCAACGATTTTCTCGGACTCATCGGCCGAGAGAATCGCGAAGGCATAGAGGCCCCGCATCTCCTGCGCGGCCCGGCGAACGGCGTCCTCGAGCAGCGGACGTGGCTCGTCCTCGGATTGCCGGTAGATGTACTTCTCGACGAGGTGCGCTATGACCTCGGTGTCGGTCTCGGTGACGAACGTGTGGCCCTCGTCGATGAGCTGGCGCTTGATCTGGAGGTAGTTCTCGATGATTCCGTTGTGGACGACGACGAGCCGTCCGGTACAGTCGCGGTGCGGGTGCGCGTTCTCCTCAGTGGGGCGGCCGTGCGTAGCCCAGCGGGTGTGGCCGAGGCCGTAGACGCCGTCAAGCGGCTTCAGGCGCAGGGCTTCCTCGAGGTTTCGGAGCTTGCCTTCTGCACGGCGGACGTCCATCTCGCCGTTTTCGTCGACGACCGCGATGCCGGCGGAGTCGTAGCCGCGGTATTCGAGTTTCTTCAGACCCTCAATGATGACGGGAACGACCTGTTTTCCACCGACGTAGCCGACGATTCCACACATAAGTCCCGGTTTTCCTCCGTGTCAGAGAACCCGGAACCGTAACACAGGGGTAATGGGCGGGCCAAGTTAGTGGCATTCATCACTTTGCGACTTTGCGAGACCTTCGCGACTTTGCGAGAAACTCGAACTGCGAGTCGCGTTTCTCGCCAAGACGCCAAGGATTCGCAGAGTCGCAAAGGAACTAATCTCAGTCCTTCACAGTCCGTATCACCCGCGCCGGAACCCCCACCACGAGCGAGTTCGGAGGCACGTCCTTCGTCACCACGCTGCCGGCACCCGTCTTCGCCCCGTCTCCAACCGTCACGGGCGCCACGAGCATCGTGTCGCTGCCGATGTAGACTTCCGCGCCGATCGTCGTCCGGTGCTTGTTCCTGCCGTCGTAATTGCACGTCACCGTTCCCGCCCCGATGTTGGTACGCGCCCCTACGTCGGCGTCGCCGAGATACGTCAGGTGGTTCGCCTTCGCGCCGGCTCCAAGCACCGAGTTCTTCACCTCGACGAAGTTCCCCACGTGGACGTCCTCGCCGAGCTCCGTGCCCGGCCTGATGCGCGCGAACGGACCGACCATCGCGCCGGACGCAATCGTCGCCTTCTCGACGACGCTCATCGCGCGAACCACTACATTGTCGGCGAGCCGCGCATCGATGAGCTGTGCGTTCGGACCGATCTCGCACCCCTCGCCAATGACCGTCGCGCCGGAGATCATCGTTCCCGGGTGAATGATCGTGTCGCTTCCAACCTCAACCGTGTCATCGACATACGTATTGAGAGGATCGACGATCGTCACCCCGCCATCCATCAACCTTCCCAGCGTGCGCAGCTTGAGGCGTGCCTCGGTCTCGGCAAGCTCCCGCCGGGTATTGATGCCGGCGAGCTCCGCTGCATCAGC
>CAZXLQ010000042.1:1955-21608 GCA_964641945.1 uncultured Clostridia bacterium | reverse complement strand
GCCATAGCCGGTCGGATCCGACAGTCGCACCGAGAGCAGCGTCGCCGCGTTTCCCTCCATCGCGTGGGCGTCGACGAGCGTTCGAAGCGTCGCCGATTCCAGGAGCGGCACGTCGCCGGAAAGCACCAGCACCGTTTCGCCGGCCAGATGTGCGGCTGCCTGCTGGACGGCGTGACCGGTCCCGAGTTGCTCGGACTGGAGCGCGAAAGCGATCTCCGAGAAGCCCTGGCCTTCTGCGGCGTGGCGGACGGCGGCTTCCACCGACGCCGCCTGGTGTCCGACGATGGTGACGAGACGGTCTGCGCCAAGGGCGGCGGCGGCCCGAACGACGTGCGCGACAAGCGGGCGTCCGCCTACCGCGTGCAGCACCTTCGCCATCCGGCTCTTCATCCGCGTTCCCAGGCCGGCAGCCATGATCACGACATCGAGCATGCGTCCTCCTCGTCCGAATCCGCCATTTCGCGCGCGCGCCGCGGTCGGACGGTCGGCGCCGGCCGCGGATCAGGAGACCGCGAGTCTATGGCGAGCCGCCGTTGCGGTGTCAAGCACCACGCGCGCGAGTTTCCGCGCATCGTGCCGGACCACGTCGCGGTCGTCGATCACATCGAGACCCGTGATCCGGGTCGGAGTCGTGACGTGACCCGGAAGCAACACGTCGCGGTCTTCACTCGGCGGGACGGCCGAGTTGTCGCCGAATCCGAGCCGCACCTGGATCGACCCTTCGGCAAGGTACCGACGGCGCAACGACTCGGAGATCGGATGCGTGTTCACGAGCACCTGGTCGACCCGGAGTGCCGGGGCGTGCTGAACGAGGGTATCGAGGTGGTCCTCGACCGTGAAACCGTCCGTTTCACCCGGTTGCGTCATTCCATTGCAGACGAAGAGCACGGGCGCGGGGGAAGCCGTTATGGCCTCCGGAATGCCCGGCACGAGGAGATTCGGTATGACGCTCGAGAAGAGCGAGCCTGGCCCCAGGACGATGAGATCCGCCGAGGCAATGGCTTCGATGGTCGCGTCGAGCGGCCGGCAATCCGAGGAGAGCCGAATGCGACGAACACGCGATCCGGAAGTCGCGATCTCACGCTCGCCGCACACCGTGCGTCCGTCCGCCAGCTCGGCAATCAGATCGACGACCTCCATCGTCGAGGGCACGATCTTGCCCTGAATCGCGAGTACTTCGCTCGACACCCGGATGGCTTCGAGAAAGTCCCCGGTCACGTCCGTCAGTGCGGTGAGAAAGAGGTTTCCGAACGAGTGTCCGCCGAGCGTTCCCTCGCCGGCGAACCGGTAACGGAAGAGCCGAGTCAGGAGCTGTTCGTCCTCCGCCAGCGCGACCATGCAGTTGCGGATGTCGCCCGGCGGCAGGATGTTGAACTCCTCGCGGAGCCTGCCCGAGCTTCCGCCGTTGTCGGTCACCGTTACGATTGCAGTCAATCCGTCGCCGGGCGGGCCGATCTCTACATCCACGTGCTGCTTGAGCCCGCCTAGAAGCGTCGACAGTCCGGTTCCGCCACCGATGGCCACGATCCTCAGGCCTCCGGCACGGTGAACCGCATCCGTCGATCTGTCTCGATGCGCCACGTCGTGATGCCCCGACCGTCAGCTACCTGGACCAGGCACTAGACCGAACCGAGCCCGACGAGCTCCTGGAATCGGGTGTCACCACGCAACGACAGAAAATCGGGATCGGATCGGGCCTTCGACCGATGGATCTCGCGAACCTCTACGGCGCGCACGAGCGTCTGAAGCCCCGCGTCCATATCGCCGAGCCGAACCTGCGCCGCCGCAAGCGAATAGAGCACGTGCGGCATCGCGGCATCGGACTTCAAGGCACGCTTGAAGAGATCGATCGCAGCTTCGAAGTGGCCATTGTTCATCTCGATGACACCCTGGTCGTAGAGCGACTCGGGGGCCTGAGATGGTTTGGCCGGTGCCTGGAGCTTCGACTTGCAGATTGCGAGATACCGGGTCACGAGGGCGACGATGTCGCTCTGCGTCGGATATTTCGCTACGAGCTTCTCGAAGGCGTCGGCCGCAGCGACAAAGTTTCCCTTCTGGAAGAACTTCATCGCGGCATCGAGGGACTTGAGCACTTCCGCCATCTTGGGCGCCTTGGGCTGCGAAACCGGCGGCCGGACGACGACCGGCTCGGCCTTTACCGGCGGCAGCGGCTTTACCGGCAGCCTGGAGATCGGAGTTTTCGCTTGCTTCGCCTGGGAAGGAGCCTTCGTGACCACGGCGGCCTTTCCGACTGCCTTGGCGACAGGCTTCGATTTGGACTCAGTAGGTTTCTTCGCCGGTATTGCAGCGGGCTTCGCGATCGGTTTCTTCGGCGCAGTGGCGGGCCTGGAGGATTTCGGGACGGTCGCACCGGTAGTGGCCTTTCGAACCGGGGGCGACGGTTTCGCCTTCGCCACGGGCTTCGCCGATTTCGCCACCTTCGGCGCTTTCGACGGGGCCACGGCTGACGGAGTACGCTTGACGCCCGTCACAGGCGACGCCTTCGAGCCCGACTTGGCGACCGGAATCGTTCGTGCAGCCGGCGCTTTCTTCACCGGCACCGCTTTCTTCACGGCAGTTTGCTTTGTCGCCACCGGTTTCGAAGGTGCCTTCGCCGTCTTCGCCCCGACTTTCGCCGGTGCCTTTGCCGGGGCCGATTTCTTCAAAGGAGCGGCTTTGGACACAGTCGCTTTCGTTGCCGAAGCTTTCGTCGAAGGCTTGGCCTTCACGGACGCCACCGGCACCCGCGCAACGGCGCGGCTCTTTGAAGTGCTTTTGATGGAAGGCGTTACGGACTTCTTGGGCGCGGACTTCTTCGAGCCGGCCTTCGCTGGGGAGTTCCTCATCGAGTCCCTCTGTTTCACGATTCTCTGAGGTGCCTTGGCGGAGCCGCTCCAGCAGGAACGGTGCCTAAGTCGAATCGAATCGGTCGTTTATAACAGTTCGAGGCTCCCGATGTCAACACGTGGGTCCGGAAAAGTCCCGCGTTATCAGAACCGACGTTCCGCTCTTGCCACTTGTAGGTCCTACCGCTCCGTACTCTTCGCAAGCCACAGTGCCGGCTGAGGTTGAGACGGCAACGAATCGCACGGTATGATGCCGGCTTCATGCACAAAACGAATCCGCAACCAATCATGATGAACGACAAGTACGACCCGAAAGCGATTGAGGCGAAGTGGCAGGCACGGTGGACAGCCGAGCAGGCCTTTCACGCGGTGCCCGACCCGTCACGTCCGAAGTTCACCGTCGTCGAGATGCTCGCCTACACCTCCGGCCGGCTTCACATGGGTCACGTCGAGAACTACTCGATAGGCGATGCACTCGCCTGGTACAAGCGGCTCCGCGGGTTCAACGTGTTCCATCCGTTCGGCTGGGATGCATTCGGGCAGCCGGCCGAAGAGGCCGCGATCAAACACGGCATGGCCCCGGAACTCTTTACTTCTCAATCAATTGCGAAGATGAAGGGCCAGCTCGAGCGCCTCGGCATCGGCTATGACTGGACGAGCGAGATCTCGACGTGCGAGCCCGAGTACTACCGCTGGAACCAGTGGTTCTTCATCGAGATGTGGAAACGCGGGCTGATATACCGCAAGTTCGGCCCGCTCAACTGGTGCCCCAGGGAGGAGATCGTTCTTTCGAACGAACAGGCCGAAAACGGCAAATGCTGGCGCTGCGGTTCTGAAGTCGTTCAGAAGGAGAAGGAGCAGTGGTTCGCGCGAATCACGGAATATGCCGATCAACTGCTCTCGGACATGGCGCAGATCGAAGACGGCTGGCCCGATGGAATCCTCACGTCCCAGCGCGAATGGATCGGAAAGAGCCTCGGGGCCGACGTCACATTCGCCGTCGAAGGCAGCGACGAGTCGATAACGGTCTTCACGACTCGTATCGACACGATTTTCGGAGTCACGGCGGTGATGCTCGCACCCGAACACCCGCTGGTTGCCGGACTCGTCGAGAAGTCCCTCGATCGCGACAACGTCGCCGAGTTTGTCGAGTCCATTCGCAAGGAGAAACGATCCGCCCGTGATATCGAGCAGCTCGTCAAGCGCGGCATCGCTACCGGCAGCTTTGCGCTCAATCCGTTCACCGGCGAGCGGGTCCCGATCTGGGTCGCGAACTACGTGCTGATGGAGTACGGAACCGGCGCAGTGATGAGCGTGCCGGGCCACGACGAACGCGATTTCGAGTTCGCGACCGCGTTCAACCTCCCGATTCGCCGCGTAATCGTTCCAGCAGGCGTAGACCCGGCAACGCTCGCCGACACCGTCGAAGTGGCAACAGCCGGCGAAGGCGTCCTCTGCAATTCGGACGAGTTCAACGGAATGCCCACGGCCGAGGCTCGCGAGGCGCTCGCGGCGCTCGCGGAGAAAGAGGGATTCGGGACTGCGCGTGTCAGGTTCCGGCTGCGTGACTGGACGATCACGCGACAGCGCTACTGGGGAACTCCAGTCCCGATGGTCCACTGCTCGACCTGCGGCGTGGTTCCGGTTCCCGACGACCAGCTTCCAGTCGTGCTTCCCCACGGCGTCGCGATCACCGGTGAACGCGGCTCCCCGCTCGACCACGTCGAGTCGTATGTCGCCGTCGACTGTCCGACGTGCGGCGAGCCGGCACGTCGCGACACAGACACGATGGACACGTTCGTGGACTCGTCCTGGTACTTCTACCGGTACTGCGATCCGCACAACGCCACGAAACCGTTCGACTCGGAGAAGATCGCCTACTGGTTTCCGATCGATCAGTACGTCGGCGGCAAAGAGCACGCCAACATGCACCTGATCTACTGCCGCTTCTGGACGAAGTTCATGCGCGACATCGGCCTCGTCACGCACGACGAGCCCGCGAAGCGCCTGCTGAACCAGGGCATGGTCTGCATGTTCTCGGAGGAAAAGGGCGAGATCCGGAAGATGTCGAAGAGTGTCGGCAACGTCGTCGAGCCCGACGACATGTTCGACCGGTTCGGCGCCGATGCGACACGTCTCTACGTGCTGTTCGCGTCGCCGCCCGAGAAGGACATGATCTGGGAGGTCAAGAAGTCTGCCTCCGGCGAACAGGAATACCCAGGCATCGAGGGTGCGTATCGCTACATCGCGCGGGTCTGGCGACTCGTGGCCCGATGGCACGAATCCATACTCGCCGCCGGCGAGCCGGGAGCCGACCTGACCGAGGCCCAGCGCGCCATACGGCGCAAGACGCACCAGACCATTCGCCGCGCCACGGACGCGTTCGAGGACCGGTTCCGCCTCAACACCGTGGTCGCGGCGCTCATGGAGCTAACGAACACCCTGTACGACTTCACGGAAGCCACGGCCACACCAGACGCAAACGATCGGGCCGTAGTTGCCGAGGCGATTTCGGCGCTCACGAGGATGCTCACGCCATTCGCACCGCACGTCGCATCGGAGCTCTGGGAGCTGACCGGGCACACCGGGCTGCTCACGCAGGCATCCTGGCCCGAATGGAGCGAAGACCTCGCGCGCGAGGATTCGGTCGAAATTCCCGTCCAGGTGAACGGGAAACTGCGTTCGAAGGTTTTCGTAGCGCCCGACGCGACCCGTGAGGCGCTCGAGGCCGCCGCACTCGCGGACGAAAAAGTGGTGGCGCTGATCGAAGGCAAGGCGATCGCCAAGATCGTCGTCGTTCCGGGCCGGCTCGTAAACGTGGTGGTGAAATGAAACGACGCGACGTCCTCGTCTCTGCCCTCTCGATTCCTGCCGCGCTTGCCGCGGGATGCAAATACAAACGCGTCGATACCGGAGAGTCGATCGGCTCGGAATACACGACGATCGCGATCCCGACGTTCCTGAATCCGAGCCTGCGATACCGCGTCGAGCAGCGTTTCACCGACGCGGTCACGAAGGAGCTGCTCCGGCGAAACCGGCACTTCAAGATCGTGACCGACGAAAACACCGCGGATCTCGTGCTGTCTGGCGAGATCAAGGACGTCAGGTCGGGCGGCGCGCTCCTCGACGACACGGGCCGCACGCGGGTGTTCCAGGTCGTGATCGTTACGGGCGTGACCCTGCGCGATCGAAAGCGCTCGAGGGTCGTGTTCGACAATCAGCGGATGGTCTTTCGCGGCGAATACGAGCTCGCCGGCGATCCGCAGTCCTTCTTCAACGAGGAGGACCCGGCCTTTGACCGCATCGCGCGCGAGTTCGCCGCCAGCGTCATCTCCACGATTCTCAACGGCGCGTTCTGAGCCAGCAACGCGAATCAGAGGTTTCCGCTGTCCCGAAGCCGATCGAAGACCCAGGGTCTAACCCCTAACGACCTCGCGGCCGCCGTTTCGGCCGGGCGAGTCGATCCGCTCTACCTGTTTCTCGGCCCGGAGCGTTTCCTTCGGCGTGAATCGATCGCCCTGCTGACGGCGACGGTCGACGAGGCTTTTCGTGCGTTCAATGTCGATGCGTTCTCGGCAGCGGAGCACGACCTCGAAACGATCTTCGACGTCGCGCGGCAGGTACCGATGATGAGTGCGCGACGGCTCGTTGTCGTTCGCGATGCCGAGTCGCTCCGCGAGGGATCGCAGGAGGCACTTGAGGGCTACCTGAAGGCCCCGGTCGATTCGGCGACCGTAGTCTTCGTCGCCGATGCGCTCGATCAGAGAAAGAAGTCCTCCACGGCGCTGACGAAGTCGTGCACGACCGTGAGCTTCGCGCAGCTCTCGGAGGCCGACGCCGCCCGATGGGTGGAAGCGCGGGTGAAGCAGCTCGGGGCCAGGATCGACCGTCCGGCGATCGGCGCCGTCGTCGATCTCGCGGGGACCGAGCTGACCCGGCTGTCCGTCGAAATCGAAAAGCTCGTTTCGCACGCCGGTACCGGGACGATCGACGTTCCGGGCGTCCGATCGCTCATCGCGAGATCGCGCGAGCATCAGGTCTGGGATCTCACCGACGCGATTCTCGCGCGCGACCGCGCGCGTGCCATCCGGGTCGTCGTCCGCCAGCTCGACGCGGGCGAGGATCCGCTCGGATTGCTCGGACTGCTCGCCTCCACGTACCGCAAGATGCTCGTTGCCAAGGAGCTGATGCTCCGCAAGGCTCCTGCCGCCGAAGTGCAGGCGGCCGTGAAGCTTCCTCCGTGGAAGATGTCCGAGTTCAACACCCAGGTGCGACGAGTTTCCGCCGATGCCATCGTGCACGGACTGCTACGGATGGACGAGGTCGACGCCGCGATCAAGAGCTCCGTCGGCACGCCACGGCTGCAGCTCGAGATTCTGGTCTGCGAACTGACTTTGTGATAAATCCAACGCGCCCGCGATCGGGCCGCGGGATACAGAACTCCAGGACTGTGAGGTGACGAACATGGCCGTTTTCGCGCACGACGAGAACCCGCTCGATGAGCGGGAATGGGAGCACCTGAAGGCGGTCGTCATCGACGTTGCGCGACGTCGCCTCGTCGGCCGGCGAATCATCGACATCCACGGTCCGCTCGGTGCCGGCGTGCAGACGATCGTGCACGATCATTTCACGGGCACGACCATGGGACAGCTCGGATTGACGGGCGAAGGCGACCCGGATCCGATGCGTTCGGTTCGTCGCGAGGCCGGCATCATCCCGATCATCTCGAAGGACTTCATTCTCCACTGGCGAGACCTCGAGACGTCGCGACTAACCGGTGTCGCGCTCGACACGGCGATCGCGGCTGGCGCCGCGGCCTTCTGCGCGGATCGCGAGGACCACCTCGTATTCTTCGGCGACTCGGAAATGGGTTACGAAGGACTGACGACCGTCGAAGGGCGACTCACGCTCGACCTCGGCGACTGGACCGTGCCGGGTCAGCCGTTCAGCGATGTCGTTCGGGCCACGGAATCCCTCGTGCAGGCCGGGCATTACGGTCCGTATGCGCTCGTCGTGACGCCGGAGCTCTATTCGCAGATGCATCGCGTGCACCCGGGGACCAGCGTGCTCGAGATCGCACATATCCGCGAGATCGTCACGGACGGCGTCTTCCAGTCATCGATTCTCGGCAAGAACCGCGCGGTGATCGTGTCGACGGGCCGGCAGAATTTCGATCTCGCCGTAGCGCAGGATCTGACCGTCGCCTACCTCGGCGCCGAGAACATGAACCATCCGTTCCGGGTCTTCGAGTCGGTGTATCTGCGGATCAAGCGCCACAGCTCGATCTGCACGCTCGAGCGGCACGCATAACAACGGACCACGGACAGGACGCACGAAAGGCGCGAGGCCCTTGCGGGCATCGCGCCTTTCTCGAGACGTGAATCCAGCTTACTTGGTGACAGGCTTGGCAGTGTTCACGCGCGCCGTCAGGCGCGACTTGTAGCGAGCGGCCGCGTTGCGATGAACGACGCCCTTCTGGATCGACTTGTCGATGACTGACATCACCGCCGGAAGAAGTTCCCTGGCTGCCGCAACGTCGCCGAGCGCCAGTGCCGAC
Source organism: uncultured Clostridia bacterium (assembly GCA_964641945.1). Taxonomy (GTDB): domain Bacteria; phylum Acidobacteriota; class Blastocatellia; order UBA7656; family JADIYM01; genus JADIYM01. Next base: position 13,205 of record CAZXLQ010000042.1, on the reverse strand, counting down.
CGAAGCCGCTTGATCTCCGTGCGCATCCGGCTGCCGTTGGCGCGATTGACCGCGCGTCGCTTCTCGTTCTGACGGATTCGCTTGATCGATGATTTGTGGTTCGCCATACCGCTCTCTGTTTCGTCCTTCGTTGTTTTCGCGAAACGGCAACTATAGGCAGGGCAACGGGATCTGTCAAGCGGAGAGTTGGAGGCAGGAGAGTCTCGCGAGGTCAATCAGGGCGCCGGGCCTGCGCGCCTTTGCGAGTCCCTTTGCGCCTCTGCGAGAAACACGAACTACGGGATCCGTTTCTCGCAAAGACGCAAAGGACTCGCAAAGGCGCAGAGTGTCGATATTGCCTTCGCGCACCATTCCATGCAGAATGGCGCGACCCTCCCGAGCCACCGCCATGATGAAAAAGATCCTCCTCTACCTATCCGAGCGCGAAGCGCCGAAGAAGATGCTCACGAGCATCGCCCTCTTCAACAACGTCACGAAACGCTTCGTTGCCGGCGAAACCGTCGACGAGGCTTCGGCGGCGATCAAGGTGTTGAACTCAAAGGGGATCACCGCGACGTTCGACCACCTCGGCGAAGCCATCCGCAACGAGGAGGAAGCCACCGCCGAAGTCGAGATGTACAGCCGGATTCTCGACCGGATCGAGGCGGACGGCCTGAACTCGAACGTCTCGCTGAAGCTCACGCAACTCGGCCTCGACATCCGGAAAGAGCTCTGCATCGAGAACCTCACGAAGATCGTCGAGCACGCCGCGAAGACCGGCAACTTCGTGCGAATCGACATGGAGGATTCGGGTCACCTCGAGGCAACGCTCGACGTCTTCAGATCCGTCCGGGCAAATCACGACAACGTCGGCATCGTCATCCAGTCCTATCTCTTCCGCAGCGAACAGGACATCCGCGACCTTCTCGCAATCGGCTCGCGGATACGCCTCTGCAAGGGCGCCTACAAGGAACCGGCCGAGGTCGCTTTCCAGGCGAAGTCAAAGGTCGACGCGAACTACGTCGACCTGATGAAGATCCTGCTTCCTAGCGGCATCTATCACGGGATCGCCACGCACGACCCGGCAATGATCAACGCGACGATCCGGTTTGCCCGCGAACAGAAACTGGACCAGAAGTGCTTCGAGTTCCAGATGCTCTACGGGATCGCACGCGACCGGCAGCTCAAGCTCGTCGAGGAAGGCTTCAACGTGCGCGTTTATGTTCCGTTCGGACGCGCCTGGTACCCGTACTTCATGCGCAGACTGGCCGAGCGGCCGGCAAACGTGCTGTTCATCCTCCGGGCAATGGTGAAGGGCTGACCTGGCGGCCAGCGCGCCTGAGCCGCCGGCCGCAGGCCTTCCTGCCGTGACTCCCGGATCAGATCGACGGCGCGGAGTTGACGTACGCGTTCATGTACTCCAACACCTCGGCCTTCTCGGTCGCGTCGACCCGATAGAGGTCCCGTATCGAGACCATGCCGATGACGAGGTCGCCGTTCGTGATCGGAAGATGCCGGCACTTGTTGTCGAGCATCTTCTTGATGCACGCCTCGTACGTATCGCCGGGCGACCCGTGCACCAGTCTTCGCGACATCACGTCCTCGACGCGTGTTTCCTTCGGATCCCGGCCTTCGGCAACAACCCGCTTCATGAGGTCGCGCTCCGAGATGATGCCGACGAGTTTCGTCTCGTCGATTACGGTTACGGCACCGACATTACGCTCCGACATGTACTTGGCAGCATCGACGACACTGGTGCCTGGACTGACACTGTAGACTTCTTGGTCGGCGATCAGGGAATCAATCGTCCTGTGCATCGTCGCACCTCCTGCGGGATGGTGACGGGGCCGGGATTCGGCCCGACGGGGACATCGAAGAGTGAACCGAGTGCTTGGCGGCTAGTTTACTCCTGAAACACAAATCTCACGAAGCGGAAGAGACCCGAATGGCGGACGAGCCGATCGACGAATTGCTCCTGATCTACAACGCGGATGCCGGTCGGGTCGCCGCGTTTCTGGACAGCGCGCGCAAGGCGCTCTCGATCGGGGCGTGCACGTTGTGTGATCTGACGCACGGACTGTTCGGAGAGCGATCGGAATGGGCCGAATGCCGGCTTTCCTATCGCGTGCCCGTGACGGTGCTGCATCGAGACGAAGTCGACGCCGAAACGGCAGCGGCAGCCGGTGAATTGCCCGCTGTTCTCGCGAAGTCCGACGGACGTACGCTGTGCCTCGTCACGGCCCGGCAGCTTGCGGAATGCGAGAGTGTCGAGGCACTCGACCGCGTCATCCGGGCGAGTGCCGGGGAAAGCGGACTTTCTTTTCCGGAGTGACAACGAATCCTTTCCAGTGACTGGGCCCGTAGGTTCCGATGAGCGTGTGGGTTCGGCTCCGACACCCGGGCCCCTCGCTGAAAGTCGTGGAATCCGTCTTCATATGTGCCGCTATGTCGAATGACCGCAAAGAACTTCTCGCCCTGTATGCCCTGGGCGCCCTCGACGGCGACGATCTGATTGTTGCCGAGGCTTGCGTGGCCGAGGGCAATCCGTCGGATCTTGCCGACTTGAGGGCGTACGAAAACGTCACGGGGCTTCTGGGATGGGCCGCGACACCGGTTCAGCCGCCTGTCCGACTGCGGCCCAAGGTCGTGGCCGAGATCGGTGACCGTAGTCCGGCGCCGATTCCCTTCAGGCCTCGAACGGAACCCGTCGCATCTACGCCACCATCACGTTTCGGTGCATTTGCCGCGTTTGTCTCGCTTGCGGCGGCCGCGACGATCGCTGCCATCTTCCTGGGACTCGCCCTGTATCGATCGAGTTCGGAGCTCGAGGCTACCGTGCGGCAGCTGGCAGCGGCACGGGCTGCCGAAGCGCAACAGCGCCAGGATCTCGAGCGGGCCAACAGGCTGCTTGGGGTCACGCAGGATCCTGCCCTGAAGGTGACCCGGCTTACGGCGACTGGCGCCGCACCCGAACCGAGTATCGACGTCCACTGGCATCCGGAGCAGAAAACCGGAGTGCTCGTCGCCCGGAATCTGCCGAAGGTCGAGCCGAATCGCACTTACGAACTGTGGCTGATCGATGGGAGCGCGCCGATTCCCGCGGGTACGTTCAACACGGACGCGAACGGAACGGCAATCGTCGAGATCCAGCGACTGACCGCGGCGGGCGAACCGAAGAAGTTCGCCATCACGGTCGAGCCAGCCGGCGGGTCTCCGGCGCCGACCGGTGAGATCCGCCTGGTCGGGGACTACCGAGGCGCCTGAGTCTTCGCAGGCTCGCGGCTCCTCTTGCGTCTTTGCGTCTTCCTTCGCGCCTTTGCGAGAACTTCTTCGACGACTTGAAGAGTTTCTCGCAAAGTCGCAAAGGAAGACGCAAAGACGCGAAGGACTGACCAGTTGTCGGCCATTGGTTTGACACGCGTGATTCCCATCCTGCATGCTGGAATCCCGTGAAGCAGTACACGGCGATCGCTCTCATCCCCTCCCGATTCGCCTCCACCCGTCTCCCTGGAAAGCCTCTCCTCGACATTGCCGGAAAACCGATGGTCGTTCGCGTGTGCGAGTGCGCCGCCGCGGCTCGCACGGTCGATCGCGTCATCGTGGCGACCGATGACGAGCGGATCGCGACCGCGGTCCGAACCGAAGGCTACGAGGCCGTCCTGACGAGCGGGCGGCACGAAACGGGAACGGATCGACTGGCTGAGGTCGCCGCCACGCTCGACGCGGACTTCATCGTGAACGTGCAGGGCGACGAGCCGCTGCTCCCGGCCTCGACAATCGACGCCGCCGTCGAGGCGCTCGCGGCCGATTCCAGCGCCGTCTGCAGTACCACGTGCGAAGCCATCGACGAGATCGTCGACTTTCGCAATCCCAACGTCGTGAAAGTCGTCGTCCGCGACGACGGCCGCGCACTCTACTTCAGCCGGGCTGCAATCCCCTATCCTCGCGACGCTGCGTCAACTGGCGAGGGGCCGCGGTCCGAAGATGTCGATCTCTCCGCCATCCGGCGCCACACCGGACTTTATGTCTACCGTCGCGCGTTCCTCCTCGAGTTCGCTCGAATGTCCCCGTCGCCGCTCGAGAGAATCGAGAAACTCGAACAGCTCCGGATTCTCGAACGCGGATACGACATCCTGGTGGTCGAGGTCCGCGAACCTTCGTTCGGCATCGACACGCAGGACGACCTCGACCACGTCCGGGCGCTCCTGGAAGCGCGCAGCCTCGTGAACCCGATATGATTTCCGATCGCAACGACCCGACCGTCAAGGATGACCGCATGAGCACCAAATATATTTTCGTAACTGGGGGCGTCGTCTCGAGCCTCGGCAAGGGGCTCGCAGCCGCATCGATCGCAGCGCTGCTCGAAGCCCGCGGCCTCAAGGTCACGCTGCAGAAGCTCGACCCGTACATCAACATCGATCCCGGGACGATGTCGCCGTTCCAGCACGGCGAGGTCTTCGTGCTCGACGACGGTGCGGAAACCGATCTCGACCTCGGCCATTACGAGCGCTTCTCGTCGAACCGGCTGAGCCGCGCGAGCAACTGGACGACCGGGCGCATCTACCAGGCGGTCATCGATAAGGAACGGCGCGGCGACTACCTCGGCAAGACGATCCAGGTCATTCCGCACATCACCGACGAGATCAAGTCTGCGATCAAGGCCGTCACTGCCGACAACGACGTCGTCATCGTCGAGATCGGCGGTACGGTCGGCGACATCGAGAGCCTGCCGTTCCTCGAAGCCATCCGCCAGCTCGCGAACGACGTCGGCCGCGGGAACGCCGTCTTCGTCCACCTCACGCTCGTGCCGTACATCGCCGCCGCCGGAGAGCTGAAGACGAAGCCGACGCAACACTCGGTCAAGGAACTGCTCGGGCTCGGAATCCAGCCCGACATCCTGCTCTGCCGAAGCGAAAAACCGCTCTCGCGAGAGATCAAGGGCAAGATCTCGCTCTTCTGCAACGTGTCGGAGGACGCGGTCATCTCGGCGCAGGACGTTCCGACGATCTACGAAGTACCCCTCAGCTTCGCCGCGCAGGGGTTGGACGACAAGCTCGTCCGGATGCTGCACCTCGAGACGCGCGAGCGCGACATCTCGGCGTGGGAGCGACTAGTCGACACGATCAAGAATCCTGAAGGCAACGTCACGATCGGCATGGTCGGCAAATACGTCGAGCTGACCGACTCGTACAAGAGCCTCAACGAAGCCCTCACCCACGGCGGCGTCGCGAACAACGTCAAGGTGAAGATCCGGTTCATCGAGTCGGAGCTGCTAATGACGACCGACGAATGGCGCGACGAGCTTGCGGACCTCGATGCGATCCTGGTGCCCGGTGGATTCGGCAAGCGCGGTATCGCGGGCATGCTCCGGGCGATTCAGTACGCGAGAGAGAACTGTACGCCATTCTTCGGCATCTGCCTCGGAATGCAGTGCGCGACGATCGAGTTCGCGCGCCACGTGTGCGGCATCGAGGGCGCCGACTCGACCGAGTTCGACCCGGCGACGCCGTTCCCGGTTATCTTCAAGCTACGCGATCTGGTGAACGTCGAGGAGATGGGCGGCACGATGCGACTCGGCGACTGGGTCTGCCGGCTCGAACCCGGCTCGCTCGCCGAGCGCGTCTATCGCGCGTCCGAAATTCACGAGCGCCATCGCCATCGCTACGAGTTCAATCCGGCGTTCGAGACGCGACTCGCCAGCGCCGGGTTGAAGTTCTCGGGCAAGTCCATCGACGGCAAGTTCGTCGAGGTCATCGAGATCCCCGGTCATCCGTGGTTTCTCGGCTGCCAGTTCCATCCCGAATTGAAGAGCCGGCCGCTCGAGCCACATCCGCTATTCGTCGACTTCATTCGCGCCGCCTACGAGCACCGGATGCGCGACGAGATGTCCGGCGAGGAGACCGAGTCGCACGCGGCGGAGCAGTCGTAGATGAAGGATCTCGTCGGCACGGTCGAGTTCAATCGACAGCTCGCGCCCCGGTATTTCCACATCCGGCTTCGTCTGCCCGAAACGGTCGACGTGTTGTCCGGCCAGTTCGCCATGCTACGACCGCAGGGCCTGCTCGAACCGATCCTGAGGCGGGCGCTGGCGATCCATCGGGCCGAAGGCAGCGCCGTCGAGTTCATCTACCTCGTGCTCGGTCGCGGCCTCGAGGCGCTCGCGCGTGTGCGCGAGGGCGAGAATGTCGACGTCCTCATGCCGCTCGGGAACACCTACCCGACGGATTCCGTGGTCAAGGAAGGCCGGCGTGCGCTCATCGTGGCAGGAGGCGTCGGGTCGCCGGCGCTCTTCATGCTGGCGGGCGATCTCGTGGCGAAGGGCGCGGACGTCCGCGTCTACTTCGGCGGACGCACACGATACGACCTGCCTGCGCTCGATGAATTCGAAGCACTCGGCTGCCCGGTGACCGTGACGACCGACGATGGATCGGCGGGCGAGCGCGGGTTCGTGACGGCGCCGCTCGAGCGCGATCTCGCCGCGGACGCCGGCCCGAGTGGCAGCGTCGTCTACACGTGCGGGCCGTGGCCGATGATGGCTCGTGTGGGTGCAATCGCGGCCGAACGCGGAGCGCCTTGCTTCGTTTCGCTCGAGGCGAGCATGGCGTGCGGATTCGGCATCTGCGTCGCGTGTGTCGTCGAGGTCTGCGAGGGCTCGTTTGCGCCTCCGTTCAAGTACCAGAAGGTCTGCACCGAAGGACCCGTGTTTCCGGCGGAGGCAATCGTATGGTGAGCGCTGGCGACAATACGCGCGATCCGCGCCTCCCCGTCGAAGTCGCGGGCATCCGCTTTCACAACCCGATCCTTACGGCATCCGGCTGTTGCGGCTATGGCCTCGAGTTCGAGCCGCTCTTCGATCTCTCGCGAATCGGGGGCATCTGCACGAAGGGGCTTTCGGCGAAACCGCTGCAGGGCAATCCCCCGCCCCGCATCCAGGAAACGCCGGCTGGCATGCTCAACGCCATCGGCCTGCAGAATATCGGCGCCCGCGCGTTCATCGAGCAGAAGCTGCCGCGACTGCGCGAGTACGACGTTCGCGTGCTCACGAACGTGTTCGGCTACACGGTCGACGACTACGTCGAGGCGATCCATATCCTCAACGACGGCGACGGGATTGACGGCTACGAGCTGAACATCTCGTGCCCGAACGTGAAGGAAGGCGGGCTGATCATCGGCAACGATCCGCGCGCCGCGGCCCAGGTGACCGAGGCCGTGAAGCGCGTTGCGAAGCGGCCGGTGATCGTGAAGCTCTCGCCGAACATCAGCGACGTCGCCGGGATGGCGCGCGCTCTCGAGGGGGCCGGCGCGGACGCGCTGTCGCTCATCAACACGCTCGTCGGAGTGTCGTTCGACATCTATACACGGCGGCCGAGGATCGCGAACGTCACTGGCGGCCTGTCCGGACCGGCGATCAAGCCCGTGGCGGTGCGAATGGTCTGGCAGGCGGCCGGCGCCGTGAAGATACCGCTCATCGGCATCGGCGGCATCGCGACTGCCGAAGATGCCGTCGAGTTTCTCATCGCCGGAGCGACGGCCGTGCAGATCGGGACGGCGAGTTTCTACGACCCGCTCGCGACTGTGAGGGCGGTCGACGGGCTGTCGGACTATCTCGGCCGGACGGGGGTCGCGTCGGTTCGTGAGCTCATCGGGTCGATCGATCTCGAAGCGCCTCAGTCACGCGGACACTGAAAGAGGGAGCGCTTCGCACACAGAGGCACGGAGACACGGAGGCGCAGAGGCAGACAGAACGGCAGGGTCTGATGCAGGTCAGTCCTCTGTGCCTCAGTGGCTCTGTGCCTCCGCGTGCGAAGCTCTTCTCATTCCCTCAGACCAACCCGACGCGCCTTGCAATATCGAGGTAGCGCGGATCCTTCCGCAGAGGCGCGAGATCCGGGTCCACCCCGATGAAGATCACGAAGAAGTCGCGCGCGTCGTACGCCTTCCGGAGCTGCTCGATCGCGCGGTCGACTTCGCCTGCCTGCGCGTAGAGTCCGGCCAGCGAGCACGCCGATTCACGCCCGCTCGCGATCCGCCATCGGCGGAGCCCATCCCAACCCTTCGCGGCATAGGCTTCTCGAATGGCGGCAGCCTCCGGCAGTTCCTTCGCAAGCTCCATCGAACGAACGAGCGCGGCGACCGCCTCGTCACGACGCCCGGCCCCGGCGTGCGCGGCGAAGAGATACTGGTGCGCAAAGAGGAAATTCGGGTCCAGCTCGAGCGCCATCCGGCAATGTTCGACCGCTGCGTCGTGCTCGCCCGCGAAGTAGCAGAGCTGCGCCATGTCCGCCCGCATGTTCGGCGACACCGGATCGCACTCGATCGCCCGCGCCATCGCGGACTTCGCTTCCTCGAAGCGCCCTCGGACGGCCAGAGAGATCGCGTACCACTGATGCGCCGTCGCGTAGTTCGGCGAGAGCTCTATCGCAAGGCGCAACTCGTGGTCTGCCATGGGCAGATCCCAGTGGTAGAACATCCTGTAGAAGCCCATAGAGGCGTGCGCCTCGCCGATCGTGTCGTCGAGCTCGAGCGCCTTCCGGAGGGCCGGTTCGGCAAGCGGCGCCGCCTGGATTGCATATGCATCGGCAAGGCCGACGTAGGCGAGGGCGAAGTTCGGATCCTCCTCGATCGCCGCCCTGAAGCACTCGATGCTCGCGCGCACGGCCTCCGTCGTCCGCTTCGACCAGAGATGGCGGCCCTTGAGATAGGGCTCGTAAGCCTTCGCGTTTTCGGTTGGCCGCGCCATCGGCCGCAACTCCTCACCGTCGAGCACCGGCGCGAGCCCGTGCGCCACGCGAGCAGCGATGGCGTCTTGCGGGGCCAGAACGTCCGAGAACTTCTCGTCGAACGTTTCGGTCCAGAGCGACGTGCCGTCGCGCACGCTGACGAGCTGAGTGGTGACCCGGATCCGTCCGTCCGACGTCTGGATCCGGCCGTCCAGAATCGCATCCACGCTGAGCTCGCGCCCGGCGGCAACAGGGTCCGGCTCCACATCGGCGTAACGTCGAATGGCGCTGGTTGATCGAACGCTGACGCGCTTGAGTCGTCCGAGCTGGCTGATGACGGCGTCTGCCATTGCAAGCTCGAGGTACGCGTTCTCTTCAGTGGCATCGCCAAGGGCCCGGAACGGCAGAACCGCGATCGATCGGACATCGAGCGACGTGTCAGCTGGAGCAGCCCGACTGCCGCCCCACGACATTCCGAGCGCGGTGACGGCGATGACAAGCGCAACGCCAGATAAGAGGACTGCTGTCGATCCAAACCGCGACGATGCCGGAGCGGGCACGGCGGGCATCTCGTCTCTCACGACGACCGAAGCGAGGGTCCGCCTGTGCACGGTCACCTCGTGCTCGTCGTCGTCGTGTTCGTGTGCCTCGCCGACGAACCGGTAGCCCCATCGAGGCACAGTTTCGATGTACCGGTGTCCGTCGCCATTGTCCCCGAGTGCCTTCCGGAGAACCGAGATGTACTGGTTGAGGTTGTTCTCTTCGACGAAGGAGTCGGGCCAGACGGCCGCAAGCAATTCGTCTTTGCGGACCGCGTGTCCGCGGTTCTCGACGAGAAAGACAAGAGTGTCGAAGGCCTTCGGGGGAATGGTAACCGGTTCGCCATCGCGAAGCAGATGGCGCTCGACCGGGTCCAGGCGATACGGCCCGAACTCGTATAGATGACTGTCCCGATTGTGGTTATCCGCCTTCATAAATCCCTTCACTGAAGATTCACGGCGGGTTCAGGACACCGATCCGTCGACCGGTCATAGTGCGTGCCACGCATTGTAGATCCGTTGGCAATCGATTGGTACCAGGTTCTCGGCGAACGCTGTCAGGTCATGATCCGAACCCGCATTACCGAATTCTCAGTGGAAACGGAGGAGACCGTCGTCATCCGCCTCCCGGCAACCGCGCGCGTCTGGTGCGGGCAGTGCGGGTCGATGGTTCTCGCGGCGCGACCCGAGACTGCAGCGGTCGAGAAGAGACTCTCGCCGAGGGAGATCTACCGCCGCGTCGAATCCGGCGCGGTTCACTTCCAGGAGTCGGCCGACGGGCGGCTGCTCGTCTGCCTCGATTCGCTTACAACACAGGAGTAGTCCGATGAAGTCGACGCGTTGCCCCCAGGCTCGTTGGCGCGTGACCGCTGCATGCGGGTTGGCCGTTGCGGTTGCGATTCCCGCAGCCGGCTCGATTGCGGCACCGGTCCCCTCCCGAGCGGAATGCCGACCGGAGGCCATCGCGGTCTCGGCACCGTCGCAGGCGAATCCGTCGTTCGGGAGCCTTCCGATCAGCTTCGAGCCGAACGTCGGACAGGGGCCGGCCGGCGTCCGTTTCCTGACGCGCGGGTCCGCCGCCACCTTGACCGCTACCGGCGCCGTGCTCGAAGGAGGCGCGACGCCCGTGACGCTCGAGTTCATCGGGGCATCGGCTTCCGCTCGAATGACAGCGACGGACGAGTTACCGGGTAAGGCCAACTACCTCGTCGGCAACGATCCGTCGGCCTGGACGACGAACGTCCCGACATACTCGTCAGTCCGTGTCGAACAGATGTACGAGAGCGTCGACCTTGTCTGGTATGGCAAGGACCGCAGCCTCGAATATGACCTGGTGCTGGCGGCGGGCGTGGATCCGGGAGTCGTGTCGTTTACTCTCAACGGCGCACTGGTGCCCCATGTCGAACCGGACGGCGCCCTCGTCGCAGGGGACGTGCGACTCGAACGGCCGGTGGCATATCAAGAGATCGACGGTATGCACAGGACGGTTCCGTGCAGCTATTTCACGAGCAACGACGGCTGTGTCGGCTTCCGGCTCGGCGAATACGACCGCTCACTCCCGCTCGTCATCGACCCGGAGATCGGCTACACGTTCGCCTTCGCTGAATCGACAAAGGACATCACGGTCAGCGGGGTCGCCGTCGACGCAACGGGAGCCGCCTACGTGGTCGGCTCCACGAAGCCGGCCGGCACCGGCGTGCGGGACATCCTCGTCTCGAAGCTCAATCCCGACGGCACGGCACTCGTGTATTCGACGACGATCGGCGGCGCGCGCGACGACCAGGCGTTCGACGTCGCCGTCGACGCCAGCGGCAATGTGTTCGTGACGGGCGAGACCACGTCGAGTGACTTTCCGGCGACAGCGGGCGCGTTTCAAACGGCCTTCGCGAGCGCGAACGCCAACGATCCGGACGCCTTCGTCCTCAAGCTCGCACCCGACGGCGACACGCTCGCGTACGCGACCTACCTCGGCGGCGGGAAGTTCGACCACGGAAAGGACATTGTCATCGACG
>CAZXLQ010000042.1:0-1855 GCA_964641945.1 uncultured Clostridia bacterium | reverse complement strand
TTTCTGGGCGAAGTATGGTCCGACGGGCCAGCGCGTCGGATCGACGTATCTCGGGGGTTCCGGCGTCGATCTCGCCCGCGCGGTCGCCGTCGATGCGGCCGGAAACTCGTACCTGACCGGTGAAACCGACGTGACCGACTTTCCTGGTGCGTCGTCGGTTGTGACGAAGGTCACCGGCGGGAGCCGGGACGCGTTTGTTGCGGAGCTGCACCCGGGCGGGACGTCGCTCGAGTTCTCGCTGTTCCTCGGCGGCAGCGACTATGAAACGGGGAACGCAATCGCTCTCGACGGCCTTGGGCGCGTGTCGGTTGTGGGCGAGACATACTCGAACGACCTGCCGCTGGTCGACCCCATTCAGCCGACATTCGGAGGCGGCCTGTCTGACGTTTTCGTTCTGAGTTGCGACACGGAAGTGGGCGGTCCCGAAGCAATCGAGTTCTGCACGTACCTGGGCGACGAGCGGGCCGAGTTCGGAGTGGACTGCGGTGTCGGTCCGGACAACGAAATCTGCGTCGGCAGTAACGAGCCGGACCTGAGTCAGGATGGAAGCGAGAACGATGAGGGAAGCGTCGTCGAGTGTACTCTCGAACCTGCCGGACCAACGCCGGACCTCTCAATCGCCCTTGCCACAGTCGGATACACGCCGACGAACGGGCGGCCAAGTGCCACTGTTCTGGTAGCAGTCCGAAGTACGCGTGATTGCGGCGGGCCGAAAGCGCCGAATGCCACGTTCTCTCTGGAGATTCCGTTCGGACTTGAGTTCGTGGGCGCTGTTCCTGGCGCAGTCGGGGTCGACGTCATCTCGAAGCCGCCGGTAGGCCAACCCGGGATTGTGACATTTGCTATCAACCGGAACGTAGAGGACGACAGCACGGACCAGGGAGTGGTGGTGGTATCGCTTCCAGCGTCGAGTCCCACGGCCGGCCCGTTCCAACTCGAAGCGTCGGCATCGACGTCCGGCGTCCTCGAATGCAGCTACCGAAACAATTCAGTCACCGGTGTCCTCGACATCGGCAAGCGCGTCTTCCAACAGGGAGCGAGACTCCTCGAGTTTGAGACGCTTTCCGATCCGAATGCCCCGCCGACCGTTCGACTCCTCAACAACGCCGCTCCCGCGAGTAACCAGCGGTCGCCGTCTCGAGAGTCGGCTGGACTGCTTCGATACAACGTGTACGCCTCGACGCAGTCCGGAGTGCAACCTGTTCTGTCGAACCTCTTCATCTCGGTGCCTCCCGACCAGACATCCGTTGATGTTTCGACCACTCCCGCCGGGTCGTTCTTCGTCGTCACAAGCGTGACCGATGACGGCGAGAGCCCCCCGTCGAACGAAGTTGGCGGCGTGCTGCCCACTGTCAGCAAGCTGAAGGTCTCGGCGACGAAACTCGTCGTGCAGGGTACCGGTTTCACGAGCGGGATCCGGGTCCTCTATGGGGGGCTCTCATTCACGATGGCCGCCGGCCTGAAGAAGAACAACACGAAGGTGATCCAGAAGGGTCCACTGGTTTCTGGTCAGACCATTGGCGCTTTCGCTGAACAGTTCCTTGGTCCCGGGACGAAGGTTGTCATTCTCCTCGTCAACCCGAACGGGAACGCGGTTGCGGTCGAGTACACCCGGTGAGACAGCCACACTGCGCTGGCATGTTCGTACGCCGCTCCCGCGGCATCGGCGCCTTTGCCTATCCGATTCGATACGCCTTCGACTCGACGTCGCCGTTCCGGGAGGTAATCGCCGAATGGAAACCTCCCTTCGTTCCGGGTGGAATTCAATCGCCGCATGCTGCCCGCGCAGATGCGAATGACGCTCTGGTAAACTCGCGGCCATGCAGCTTCCACGCACCCCGCGCGAGCGCCTCGT
>CAZXLQ010000041.1:0-24022 GCA_964641945.1 uncultured Clostridia bacterium | reverse complement strand
GGCGTGATGATGATCTCGTTGATCTGAACGTGCGGCGGCCTCGACGCGCAGTAGACCACGGCGTCCGCGACGTCATTTCCTGTCAGGACCTCGATGCCTTCATAGACGCGCTTCGCTCGCTCGACGTCCCCTTCGAAACGCACCACGCTGAACTCGGTCTCCACAAGCCCCGGATCCACCGTGCTCACGCGGATCGGTGTGTCGACGAGGTCCATGCGCAGTCCTTTCGTGATCGCATCGACGGCGAACTTCGTCGCGCAGTACACGTTGCCACCCGGGTACAGTTCGTGGCCGGCGATCGACCCGATGTTGATCACGTGCCCGCGGCCCCGCTCGACCATGCCCGGCACGAATGCCCGCGTCACGTGGAGCAGGCCCTTCACGTTCGTGTCGATCATCCGGTCCCAGTGCTCGACGATGCCCTCGTGCAACTTGCCGAGACCGAGGCCGAGACCCGCATTGTTCACGAGCACGTCGACCGCGGCCCACTCAGCCGGCAGTGCCGCGAAGGCGGCGTCGACCGCGGCGGCATCGCGAACGTCGAGCTCGATGACGTGCGCTTCGGTGTCCAGGCCATCCCCGAGCGAGTCGGCAAGCGACTTGAGCCGGTCGACGCGCCGGGCGGCGAGCAGGAGGCGGGCGCCTTCCACGGCAAACGCCCGCGCGCAGGCCTCGCCAATTCCCGAGCTAGCGCCGGTGATCATCACGGTTCGGTTTCGAAGACTCGTCATGCCGGTTTCCCCGTCGACGGCCAGACTTCTACATCCGCCGCCATGTAGGCCATCACCGCGAGCGCCGCAATACACAGCTTCAGATCGATCGGCTTGATCTTGTCGAGCGTGTCGGCGTGTGTGTGGTGGTAGTGGAAATACGTCGAGCTGTCGACGTCCAGGTTGCCGCCGGGAACACCCTCGCGCATCAGCGGCCCGATGTCGGCCCCACCGCCGTTCGCGGCGAGCTTCCCAGCGCCGATCGGCTCGAGCAAACTCATGATGTCGGCCATCAGGGCACGAAGCCCCTCGTTCGTAGTTGTAAGCGCGAGACCCTCAGGCTTGAACGTGCCCGAGTCCGTTTCGACCGCGAGCAGATGGTTCGCGAGCTCGGCGCGGTGCGTTGCAAGGTACTCTACACCGCCGCGGAGTCCGTTCTCTTCGTTCGTGTAGAGCACAACGCGAATTGTCCGCTTCGGGCGCAGCCCGAGCTTCTTCAGCAGCCGGATGGCCTCCCAGATCTGAATGCACCCGCCGGCGTCGTCGTGCGATCCCGTGCCCGTGTCCCATGAATCGTAGTGCGCCGCAAGCAGGATGATCTGATCGGGATACTTCGAACCCTTCAGCTCTGCAACCACGTTCGCCGATTCGACGTCGGGAAGCATCTGCGCATTCATGACGAGCCGCAGCCGCATGCGCTCGCCCCGGGACTGCATGCGCCCGAGAGTCTCGGCGCCCTCGATCGTTATTGCGGCCGCCGGAATCTTCGCGACTGCTTCGTCGTACCTGAGCGCGCCCGTGTGCGGTGTGTCGAGACTAACCGGGCCCACCGACCGCACGAGCACTGCCACGGCTCCGTACTTCGCCGCCCGCGAGGCTCCGGATCCGCGATACTGCACGGTTGCGCCGTAATCCGTGTACGGAACGTTGTAGCAGACGATTTTGCCGCGCACGGCTTCGCCGAGCCGGTCGAGCTCGTCGTAGTTGCTGACGACGACGACGTCGGCGGTCACGCCCTCCGGACCCGTCCCGACACTGTTTCCCAGACCAAGCATCGAGAGATCGCGCTCTACCGGTTCGAGCAGCGTCGCGCTCTCTGCGCCGCGCACCCAGTGTGGGACCATGACCTTCTCGGTCCGCACGTTGTCGAGGCCGTCACGCCGCATCTCGTCTGCCGCCCACACGATCGCCTTCTCGAGCGCAGCCGAACCGCTCAGCCGGTGCCCGATCCGGTCGCCGACATACGCGAGACGGTTCCAGCCCGTATCGTCGACAAGTGCCGCGCCGATGATCCGGCCCGCAGTTTCACGGCGTTCCTGCGTCAGCACAGGCGACGGCGACGCGGGCTGCTGGCCGGCGACGGCGAATTGCGGAGTCACGATGACGGTGGCCAAAAGCAGCGAGATCGCGACACTCGGAAGATAGCGCACGAGGAGTCCTCCAGATCGGTGACCGAGAAAGCCCCGACGTTACCATGACCGGGACCACCGGTTCGACGAGGATCCGGTTGAGTTCGTCTACCTCGCGGTGACGGCCGAGGCGGCGCTTCCCACGATTCGCTCGAGGTCGGCGACGAGTTTCGGTGCAGCTTCGGAAAGCACCTCGTGGCCATCCCCCGTGACGAGCACGTCGTCCTCTATCCGTACGCCGATTCCGCGCCAGGCCGGCGCCACCATCTCACAATCCTCCGCGACATACAGTCCGGGCTCGATCGTGATGACCATGCCTTCCTCGAGCGGTCGCCACTCATCGCCGGTCTTGTACTTCCCGACATCGTGCACGTCCAGCCCCAGGTAGTGTCCCGTCTTGTGCATGTAGAACGTCTTGTACGTTCCCTTCTCGATCGCTTCGTCGACCGGGCCGTCGATGAGTCCAAGCTGTACGAGTCCCCTGGTCATCGTTCGAACGACACCCTCGTGAATCTCGTGCTGCGTGACGCCAGGGCGGACGCGGGCGATCGCCTCGAGTTGGGCTTCGAGGACGACTTCGTAGATTGCGCGCTGCTCCGACGAGAATCGGCCCGAGACCGGCCACGTTCGCGTGATGTCCGAGGCGTAGTAACCGAACTCGCCGCCTGCGTCGACGAGCACGAGGTCGCCGTCCTCGATTCGCCGCGTGTTTTCGATGTAATGCAGGATCGTCGCATTGGCGCCCGACCCGACGATCGACGGGTAGGCGGGCCCGTTGCCGCCAAGGCGACGGAACGTGTATTCGATCAGGGCCTCGAGCTCGTACTCGTGCATTCCAGGCATCGCCGCAGCCATCGCCGCGCGATGGGCCTCGGCGCTCGCGGCGGCGCCGCTGCGCATCACCGCGAGTTCCTCGGGAGACTTTCGCAGCCGCATCTCGTGGACGATTTCGCCCGGATCGAAGATGGTGTGCGGAGCTGGTCCTTTCGCGCGGCGGGTCGTGTGATAGCTCACCAGCAGTTCGATGACGCGCCGGTCGAAGGCTTCGTCGCGTCCGAGCCGGTAGGCGAGTCGCTCCCGCCCGTCGACGTACTCCGGAAGCCTCGCGTCGAGCTCCGACATGGGAAACGCAACGTCGGCGCCGTATTCGAGAACGGCGCCTTCGACGCCGGCCCGCCGGCCGTCCCAGACCTCGCGCTCGGGATCGCGCGGGCGCACGAAAAGGACGAACTGGTGTTCCGGGTGCTTTGGCGCGAAGACCGCGACGGCCTCCGGTTCCGCAAAGTCCGTCAGGTAGAGCACGTCGCTGTCGGCGCGGTACCGGTGGTCCGAGTCGTTGCTTCGCAAACGGGTCGGCGCAGCGGGAAGGATCGCGACGCCGTCGCCGAGCGCGTCGAGGAACCGTTCGCGCCGGGCTCTGAAGACTTCGGGAGTGAGTTTCGTCGTCATCTCGGGTCGTCCCCAACGTCCACGCCGACGGTGCTCCAACGGGCCCGTCGGCGGGACTTCAATCGGAAAGTCGCTCGTAGGCCGCGTTGCGTTTCACGGGCCGGAATCCTTCGGCTTCGATGACGCCGCGCAGCATGGCTTCGGTCGCCTTGTGGTTGGCGCCTGCGGCCGAGATCACGTTCTCTTCGATCATTATCGAACCGAGGTCGTTCGCTCCGCCGTGCAGCGCGCGGCGGCCAACGTCGAGGCCCTGCGTGAGCCACGAGACCTGGTGGTTCGGTATCTTGTCGAGGTAGAGGCGGCCGACTGCGAACCATCGAAGGAACTCGTCCTCCGGAATACGGTCGGGATACGCACGTCCAAGCGGGGTGTTGTCGGGCTGGAAAGTCCACATGATGAACGCGTAGAAGCCGCCGGTGCGCGACTGGACTTCCCTGAGCATCCGCATGTGCTCGATGCGATGCTCGAGCTTCTCACCCATCCCGAACATCATCGTCGCGGTCGAGCCGATGCCGAGGTTGTGCGCGGTCTCCATGACCTCGAGCCATTCGACCCCGGTGCATTTTGTCGCGCGTCGCTTGCGGAACGAGTCGACGAGGATCTCGGCTCCGCCGCCGGGGATGGAATCGAGACCGGCGTCCTTGAGTCGCTCGAGCACGTCACGGAGCGGCAGCCCGGAGACGTCGCGCATGTTGATGATCTCGGGCGGCGAGAAACAGTGCAGGTAGATGCTCGGGTAGCGTCGCTTCAGCTCCGACAGCAGGGTTTCGTAGTAGTCGAGCGGCAGATCCGGGTGCAGGCCGCCCTGCATCAGCACGCCGCTACCACCGAGCTCGAACATCTCTTCGACGCTCCGGAAGATCTGTTCGTTCGGAAGGACGTATCCCTCGGGGTGTCCAGGCTTGCGATAGAACGCGCAGAACGAGCAGATGGCCGAGCAGACGTTCGAGTAGTTGACGTTGCGATCGATGACGTACGAGACAACGGGCTCGGGATGCAGTCGCCAGCGGACGGCATCGGCAAGTCGAAGCAGTTCGTCGGTCGGGACTTCGTTGACGGCGACGAGCCACTCGTCGTCCGAAAGCAGGTCACCGGCTTCGATCCGGGCGGCGAGTTCGGCAGCAGTCGCGGACGCTGTGGAGCTCATAGCAGTACAGACCTCAACTCAAATCCTGCCGCGGATCTCCCCGAGGATACACGAGTCAGCGCCGGCCGAGCCATTCCACGTAGCTGATCGCCCGAAAGGTGACGAGCGTTGCGAACCCGACGATCAGGAAGATCAGGCCAAAGCTCTGCGCCTCACCGTTCAGACGGCTGTAGCCCCAGATGTAGAGCGCCAGCAAGACGACGAACGGCAGGTCGAGCTCGGGACGAAAGAGCGCGAAGTCGCGCGGCTGCTCGTCGACGAGTGCCACGGCGCAAGAGACACATTCGTCGGCCGCCTTGAGGTATCGCGCGTGGCACTTCGGACAATAACGGACACGACGGTCCGCGGCGGGTGACGGGCCGTCGCCGGACGAAGCTTCGGCCGCGACCTCGGACGGGTCGGCGGTCGGCGTAGTTTCCGGTTCAACCTCGGCCGTCGTTGCCTCGGTGCTGTGTGAAGTCTCGGTCATCAGGACGTCCTTTCGGTTGGAGAGGCGGGAGTATACCAAGATCCGCATACACTTCGTCCTGTCGCGAGTTCGTTGCCGCGCGATAGCGTCGAGGTCGCCACGCCCGGAGCCTCGAAGTCTGCGAGGATTGGCATCGACTCGCGCGGGAGACTCCGGACTGCGTATACTTCCGTCCCGGCCGGAGGGTTAGGCTAATTGGTAAGTCACCGGTCTTGAAAACCGACGCCCGTAAGGGCTTGGGGGTTCGAGTCCCCCACCCTCCGCCATCCATTCTCTCGTCAGACCTAGATCCCGTCCCAATTGCCTGCGATCGCCGTAGCGTTCGCAGGGCCGTAGGTGAAGACGAGATCGGCACCGCCCGGGCTGTTCGCGTTGCGCAGGAACCACGCACCGGTGCCGCCGATGTACACGCCGACGGTCGTGGCACCGTCGCCGTCCCAGTCGCCGGTTACGGCGGCGGCGCCTGCAGGCCCGTACGAGAAGGCAAGATCGGCGCCGCCAGGCGCGTTTGTGTTCTTCAGGAAGAAAGTGCCCGTCAACGACACGTAGAGGCCGATGGAGTCGATACCGTCGCCATTCCAGTCTCCGACCAGCGGCGCGAATGGCGCGCCGCCGGGTCCGAACGTGAAGACCACGTCGGCGGCTCCGGCTCCGTTCACGTTGCGCAGGAAGAACACTCCGCTCGACGGCACGTAGAGCCCGATCGTGTCGACTCCGTCGCCGTCCCAGTCCCCGGCAAGCGGGACGAATCCGAGTCCTCCTCCGCCAAAAGTGAAGACGATGTCGGCTCCGCCGCTCTGATTGGCGTTTCTAAGAAAGAAGGCTCCCGTCGACTGGTCGTAGATGCCCGGCGTCACGGTGCCGTCGCCGTCCCAATCGCCCTCGATCGGGTGAAATGCGCCGCCAGGACCATACGAGAAGGTTGAGTCGGCCGGTCCGGGCGAGTTCGAGTTGCGGACGAACCACGATCCCGTGGCCGGGACGTAGACTCCGA
Source organism: uncultured Clostridia bacterium (assembly GCA_964641945.1). Lineage (GTDB taxonomy): Bacteria > Acidobacteriota > Blastocatellia > UBA7656 > JADIYM01 > JADIYM01. Next base: position 17,844 of record CAZXLQ010000041.1, on the reverse strand, counting down.
CGGTCGTCGAGCCCGGCGGTGGCGCGCCACCGAGTATCGGGACGGTGTTCGAGGGCTCGGAGGTCGATCGAACCTGCGATTCGGTGACCCCCGAAGTCGCAGTAGCCCATATCCGCGAGCCAATGGGCACCCGCCTCTGGGCGACAATCGACACATCGGCCATTCCCGTCGTGCCTGTCGAGACGACCGTCAATCCGAGCATGACCGCCCCGGTTTCCGGCGCCGGAGGCTGCGCGAAATACTCGATGCGGACAATCAGGTCCGGGAGCGTTTCGATAGTTCCCGCGACTGAAAGTGTTGTCCCGCTGTATGAGGCGCCGGTCAGAACCGGCGCGTTCTGTAGGTTGTTCGCGCCAGTATCCACGTCTCCCGGATCATTCGGCGTCGAACCCAACGGTCCCAGATCCACCGCGAGACCGCCATTGCCGTAGATCTGATTCGATACGATGCCGTTGTCGAACCCGCTCAAGACACGAACGCCGGCGCCGCCGTTGAAGGCGATCCGATTGCGGGACTCGAGGGCATAACCGCCGACCACAGCTCTCAACGGCCCGTCCTGCAGCACGCCGTCGCCGAGATTGCCGATCCGAAGCTGCCCGGATCGGTCCGTGCCGATCGCGTTGCCGGCGATTGATACGCCGAAAGAGAAATTGCGGACACGTACTCCCGGACCCGCATTCCCGGCAATTACGTTTCCCTGGTGACCGAGTGCAGAACCGACGGTTGCGTAGTTGTGACCGTCGATGTCGATGCCCGGGCCCCCGTTGCCGCGAGCGAGCATTCCGGTCGCGTCGGTCCCGATGAATGACTCGTAGACGAAAAAGTCGGGACCTGCGACCTCGGACGGCTCGATGAGGATTCCGCCGAGTGCATTTGCCGAGACAACGTTGCCGTAGCGAACGTACGTGAAGTTCCTGGAGCTTCGGATGCCATAGCCTCCGTTCGGCAGCGGCGATGCGCCGTCCGTCGCAATACCTATGAAGTTCCCGAAGACGTTGACCGATCCGGTCGACGTTCCGACAACCAGAACACCGTCGCCGCTGTTGCCCGACACGATGTTGCGGGCAGTCGGAGACTGTCCGCCGACGGTTCCGCCGACGTTCAAGTCGAAACGCACTCCGACGCCGTTCGGATTCGCTGCCAGTCCGGAGGCCGTCGTGCCGATACGGTTCGCTGTGATGACGTGTGAACCGTAGATCCCGGATCCCGAAGTCGTGAGGTTGACGCCGGCCGAGCCGTTGCCGGAAATCAGGTTGCCCGAGATCGTGCAGCTGCTCGAGTCGACGGTCGAGACGCCGTCCCCGTCGTTTCCGAGTCCAGCGTCGCCTGCCGCGTTCGTGCCGATCATGCAATCCGAGATCGTCGATCCCGAACCGCTTACGATCTGAACGCCGTCCGCAGGAAATCCGGTGATCGAGAGCCCGAGAATCGTGACCGCAGCGTTGCTGACGAGCAGGCCGTTCGCCGTCCCGCCAGGAACTCCGGCGCCGGAGAGCTGAACGAGAGGCGTCCCGGCGTAACCCGGCTGCGTGCGTCCGTCGATCCGGACTGCGTCGCTTACCGTTGGCAGTGCCGAGGCCAACCCGATCGTCACAGGTCCCGTTCCGATCGCGAACACGATTTCGTCGTAGCCCGGAGTGCCCGGAGTGCCGCTGATCCTGGCCAATTCTCCTGCCGTCAGCGAACCGACGGGCAGGCTGCCGTTCGCGATCAGGATCGCCTCGCGAAGTGTGAGGACCGAATTCCGGACGTTAGCATCGGCGCTGGAATCCACCGAGATCACGGCGCTGGGCATCGTCATGAGCCCGGTGGTACCGGTGACCTCGGCCGTGTAACCGCCGTAGAGAACTCCCGAGCCCGGGTTTCCGCCGTAGGCACGGCTTCGATAGACGAACGACGTATTTGGCGGCAGACCGGTGTCCACATAAGAGCCGTTGATCGTGGTCTGCGTTCTTCGCATGACGACCACGAACGGACCGCCCGATGATGGACGGCGCTCGATCTCGAAACCGGTCGAGCCGCTGACGCCGAACCACTGCAGGCCGATTGACGACGTGCTCGAGGATATGATCGTCAGGGATCCGCTGGAGCCGCCGAAGGCGAGAACCAGTCCGATCTCGGCGGAAAATGCCGATGATCCGGTGCTGTTGAACGCGCACACCCGGTAGATGTACTGCACGCCCCGCTCGAGGAATGTGTCAGAGGCATACGATAAGTTCATCGGCGAGACGAAGACGACGACCCACGGACCGGAGGGACCGATCATCCGCTCGATCCGGAATCCGGTCTCGTTGTCGCTGTTGTCGGCCCACGAGAGGTTCGCGACGCCTCCCTGCATGAACTGTTGAGCAACGAGTCCCGTTGGCGCTGACGGGAGCGCCGGAACATCTATCTCGGCCGACAGGCTCCAGGCGCTCTCGCCCGCGATGTTGAAACTCCTGACTCGGTACAGCAACGCCATCTGACCCGGAGGTGAAGGGTCAGCGGTCCAGGTCACATTCTCGACAGTCGTTGCCACTGGGGACCACGGCCCTCCGGCAACGCTTCTCTCGACCTCGAAGCCGGTCTCGTTGCGACTGCTGTCGGACCACGCGATGGAAGCCGACCCTCCGACGGACGGCCGGGCAACAACGAACGCGGGCGGCGCCGGCGCGCCTGACACATCTGGAGCAGTCGCCGTAGCCTCGTTCGAATAATCCGAATCGAGAGGACTGCTCGAACTGCGAACGCGATACGTGTAGCCGACGCTCGAGTCGACATCCAGATCAATGAACGCCACCTGATTTGCCGCGACGATGGTGATCTGTTCCCACACGAGGTCCGTGGCGCGCCGTCGCTCGACCTTGAACGAGCGCTCGTCGGCGCTGGTGTCGACCCATGCGAGATCGATTCCGCCGGAGACCGAGGGGCCAGCGGTGAGCATCGCGGGCGCCGATGGAGGCGCGGCGGCTGGTGAAGCGACGTACCTGACGATGAACGCGTCGCTGCCGCCTCCAGGTCCTGTCGCAGGAAGCGCTGACGTCAGGAACGCAGGGTTCGTCGTCCTACCAATGAGAAATAGGCCTCCCGAGCCGTCGGCAACGGCTCCGTCGAGTTGATCGACACCAGGCCCCCCGAAGTAGGTCGACGCGGCGACGACACCCGTTGGCATGACCTGAAGCAGGAACCCGTCACGAGCACCGCCGCCTGTCGCCGACTGGATCGGAGCAACCGTCTGAAGATCGATCGAGTCGGTCGTACCTGATACGGTGGCCATGCCAGCGGCATCGAGGTCGAGGTCGAACACGTATTCGTTGAGCGTACCGCCGGTGACGATGGAGTAGATCAGCGCTGATCCGGATGCATTCAGTCTGGTGACGAAGACGTCAGTGAAGAAGATCGTCGTGGCCGACGTCGATGTCGTCGGAAAATCACCCGAATCGGTCGTGCCCGTGACGTAGGCGCAGTGGTCGCCGTCGACCGAGATATCCCGTGCGAATTCGCTGCCCCGGCCACCGAGAAATGTCGAATACACGATCGCTTCGGCAGCGGGGCTCAGCTTGGCGACGTATGCATCCCACACGCCCCCGAATTGCTGCTGCACACCGTTGACGACCGGGAACGGGATGAACGATTCGTTGGCAGCATCCGGACCCGACGTAGACCCGGTCACATAGATGGCGCCCAAGTCGTCGACGGCGACGCCAGTGGCCTGATCGCGCAGGTTGCCGCCCAGAAAAGTGCTGAATACGGGAATGCCAGCGGGCGAAAAACGCGCCACGACGGCGTCGCTGCTACCTCCGTTGAACGGAGTGCCGAGACCTGCGACGACCGGAAAGTCCTCCGAGTCGGTGGTGCCGGCGACCACCAGGTCGCCTCCGGGAGCGAATGAAATGCCTTCGAACGACTCGGACTCGGATCCACCGAGGTACGTCGAGAAGACGATTTCCGCGCCGTCAGGCCGATACACGAGCACGAAGCCCTGAGTGGCGAAGGAATCGACGTCGGGAAACGTCGACTGAAAGGCTGACCGGAGCGGGAAATCCCGCGACGTTGTAGCGCCGGTAATCGCAATGACGCCAACTGGCGTGACGTCCATGGCGTACACGTATTCGTAGCCCGTCCCGCCAAGGTACGACGACGACACGAGCTCGAGCGTGTTCGAATCGATTTCGAGCGCGACGATGTCACTACCTCCCGTCGATCGGTGCTCGTTCGGACCGGATGTAGTGGGAAAGTCGGACCCAAGGGTGAATCCCGCGGCCATAAGCCGGCCGGATGCCGTCCACGACGACGACGAAACAAAGTCATCGTTTGCCGAACTGCCGATCGGACGCGAGAAGATTATGACCGGATCGATCACGAGCGGCACGGATCGATCGTAGGACCCGAGCGAAAAGCCGACGGTTCCGTCGGTTCGAAGCTCGTACGACGCGGCGACCGGCCGTTTCCCGCCCGCCGCCGGCTGAAACACCGCGGGGCGCCGGCACCGGACTCGAGCGTCGCCGATCTCGAAGACCAGATCGCCCGACGGGTCGAGAGACGATGGAATATGCCCATCGAACTTGAGTCTTACTGCCGAGACGTCGGCTCGCGGCTGGACCACGAGGTCGTATTCCAGTCCGCCGGACGCGCCGTAGAACACGGCGTCTATGCCGTCGTAGATGTCGCGATACCGAACCGTGCCGTACGTCGGAATGCCGCGCAGCCACTTTTCGGGATCGCTGCCGCGAAGGTCGTTGACGACCGCATCGAGCGGATTTTCTGCGACAACGGCAGCGCCAGTGTGAGCGCCTTCGAATGTGATCCGAAGCGAGTTCGCCGAGCCGCCACCTGCCGAAGCCGCCGAGAGACGATCCGTCTGCAGAGGGCCCGAGCCGGAATCGCGGGATAACTCGACCGGATCCGCGGACCGATCGGGGATCGACAACACCAGCGCATCATTGGTGAGAAAAACGGCCCTGTCGCTCCCTCGCGCCAGAAACCGGACGCGCGCGTCGGCCTGTCCGAGATTCGGCTCGAAGCGCACCGCCTGCATGGAACCGAACGGCGTGACGACGGGAGCACCGCTCGAGCCTTCTAGGGTCGACGGCGAGGTCAACGGTAGAGGTTCGTGCGAGACGAAGCGAGCCGGTGTGTTAGCGAGAAGCTGGGTCGTCAGACCGCACGCGACGATGACCGCAAGTGCGGCATTCGGAATCGACACGTGACGAGTTGACATGGTGACTCCATCGACAGGTCGCGCTTCGTCTGCGCTTGCGCGACAAGAAACGGAACGGGATCACCGTTCAGCGGAGGTGTGACCGACGAACCCGAAATGTGACACAGTGGAGTGTCAGCCGCAACGGTCGGGCCGGCGGCGTCTATCTGTCCCTTCTATGTGCGAGCCGAATCTGCCTTGCTGCGGTCGCCGGCGAGCGGCACGCCGCAGTCCGAGCACATCGTCGCTTCGGCAACGTAAGCGGAACCGCACGAAGGGCACGCCCACGGGCCCTTGAGCTTTACGGGACCCTTGCGGCGTTCGCGACGGATCACCCGGTCGACGGCCGTCACCGTGCCAGCCGAGACTGCGCCGATCACGACGGCAACCAGCGCGGGACGCCACGTCGGACCGCCCATCAGGCCAAAGTCGAACGCAAAATAGGACAGCGCCGCCGAGAGCAGCCCGGCAACGGCGAACCCGAGTCCCAAGCCCCGGCGCGGCGCTTCCGACATCAGGAGCTCCGACCACTTGGCCCGGTCAAGGCGTGACGAGTGTCCGTCAAATCACGTATCCGTAGGTCAGCTTAGACGTGCCGCCGGGTTGCCCGTGAGGAACGGAGCATTATGCGCTGCCGCAGAGAACCGCTGCAACCGGCGCGCACCGCTGGTAATGGGTCACATTCCATCTGCTTCCTCGCGCCTTTGCGAGAAACTCTTCAATCCGTCGAAGAAGTTCTCGCAAAGGCGCAGAGTACGAAAAAACGGCGCGACCCGCATCGGGATCGCGCCGCTCCAGCGTCAGATGACTGATGAGAGGAGTTACTTGAGCGCTGGAATCTGGAGCTTCATGCTCGCCGGGACCGCGCACGCGACCGGGACACTCTGCGGGTCCGCCTGCATCCTCTCGTAGTACTCGAACACGAAGTCCTTGAAGCCGCCGTGGCCCCAACGCGTGTAGAAATCGTAGTTCAGCATCTCCTGATACGCCTGATCCACGTTCCACCCATTCTGCGTCATCCGGTAGACCGCGATGATCGATCCGGTCCGATGTCGGCCGCCGGCACAATGCACGTAAGCCTGTCCGTCCGTCTCGTCGAGCACCTTCATGAAGGTGACGACGTCCTGGTCGGTTGGCCGCTTGCTGTCGTCGATCGGAATGTTGACGTAGGTGAGTCCGGCTGCTTCGGCCAGTTCGCGCGAGTTCTTCTTTGCGTCGAGGCGCAAATCGATGACCGTCTTGACGCCTAGCGCCTTGAGCTGACGAAACTCGTCGCCCTTGGGCTGATCGCCGCGGAACAGCTTTCCGTCCACTACTCCAAAGTTGCTGAGGGTCAGCCCGGGAACCTCGATCGGCAGGTAGGAATCGTGAACCGTTGGCGCAACGACGGCGCCACCGCCACCGCCACCTGCGAGCACTGCCATCGCGAACATTGGCGCGGCGCAAACTGCAGCCACGGCCCGTCGAACGAATAGAAATCTAGCCATAATGAGAACGACTCCCCGACCACGCATCAATGAATTGAATGGAACACCGCCTCCGATGCGAACTTCCACTCACTGGTTGCCAATTCGGAACAGCGAGAATCATAACGCCGCGTCCGGAAGAGACCAAGAAGAATGTTCGTCAATAATGACAAGTTTCCTGTCCGCTTCGCCGATGCGCCCGACGACGTTGAGAGCACCGAGCACGACTGCCGGGATGCCTTGTCCCGGAAATACCGTGTCGCCGACGGCAAACAGGCCCGTAAACGGCGTCGCGGCACGACTTGCGCTGGTCAGGGCGGCAAATGTCGACGGTATGCCACCGACCCGACCCATGGACCGGCCCGTGTACCGGACAAACGTTCGAGGTGAGCCGGCGAGTGTTGCTTCGACGTCGAACCTGCCGAGATCGCTGAAACGCGTCACCCGGTCGATTGCGGCCTCGAGCACCTTGTGTTTGGCGTCCTCATGCGCCGTGCCGTCGAGCTCCCACCAAGGCGCAACATCGGTATGAGTCGAGATTGTCACGGCTCGACGACCGTCTGGCGCCCGCGTCGTGTCACCGCGAGGCGAGATCGAGACGAATATCGAGCGCGAACCCGTCACCGGGAGCGGCTCGTCGAAGACAACCTGATGATGAAGGGCCAGATCGCTGCCGAACGTATCCCGCACGGCGAGATAACCGGTGAACGCGCCCCACGCCGGAAGCCGCGCCGCGCGCCTGTTGCGAAAATGCTCGCCTATGGCGCCGCCACCGACCTGTCCCATGTCCCAGACCGTGAGATTCGAGATGACGCGGCGCCCCAGATACTCACCGCGACGCGTTCGCACGCGGTACCTGCCATCGACAGCTTCGATCTGCTCGACCTTGTGGCCGTATGCAACCGTTCCGCCGAACCTCCTGATGACCGTCACTAGGGTCTCCGCCAGGCCGCCGACGCCACCGGGCGACGCGTAGTTTCCGAAGTTCGTGTACGTCAGCCCCATCGCGCCGATCGCAAGCGGCACACTAGCGGCGTCGGCCTGTGCCGTGATGAGCAGCTGCTCGTCGACGAAGCGTGAAAACGTCGACGACGCGGTCCCGAGACGCCTGGACATCGCCCGTGCCGTCGATGTGCCGAACGCCGGCAGCAGTCGGAGCCCGTCCACCCCTGCGCCTGCAAAGGTCCGAACCAGATCCCGAATGTTCGAAGGAGGGAACCGGTCGGCATTCCGTGCGATGCGCCACCCGAGGTCAGCCACGCGAAACAGATACTCCCAGAAGCCTCGCTGGGAGCTACCGAAATGACGGCATGCCTCGTCGATCCACGCCTCGCGATCCGTATGGCGGTCGATGCGCCGGTTGTCCAGCCATACCGACATTCCCGGGTCGACGATACTCAGGCTGAAATCGACTTCGAGCTCCGCGGCAAGTCTCGCAAGCGGCATGTCACCTTGCGCGCCGCCGCAAATGGTCGTTGCGCCGGCGTCGAATCGGTACGGACCACGTCGGAACGTCTGTCCACAACCGCCGGGCAATCCCCCTGCTTCGAGGACGACCACGGAATACCCACGTTTCGCGAGCAGGGCCGCGGCTGCAAGGCCGCCGAACCCTGCTCCGACAACGACGATATCGGACAGCTTCGGGTCCGAGGCCACCTACATCCTCGCGACGAAGCGGAGCAGGTCGCGAAGGTTCTCGCAGTAAGCGTCGTGCGGAAATCTCGCACGAACCCCTGGCTCAGAAAACCCGGCGCCGCCAATGACGACCCGCGCGCCGGTTTCGCGTGCAAGGGTGCAGAGCTCGCCGTATTCGCGGGACTGCCGATCGAGGTCGTTGAGAAGGGTCGAGCTTATGCAGACCAGGTCCGGACGGTACCGTTCGACCGCGTCGCGAAACGAGAAGAACGGCGTATTCATGCCGAGCGTCGTGACCGTCCAGCCCTCCAGCTCGAGCAGAAACGAGATGAAGCGAGAGGCCATTTCGTGCAGCTCATCTTCCGGACATCCGACAACGGCCGTTTTTCCGTTGGACGGGCGGCGCAGCATCTCCGGCTGGAGCCTCGTCAGTGCATCTACGGCCGTTCGAGTGGCGATGTGTTCGTCGGCGACGGTCAGTTCACCGGTTCGCCAGAGTTCCCCGATGCGATGCATGGCCGGCGTCATTACCTGCTCCTGGAGGTCGACAGCCGGAATGCCGCGAAGGTAGGCACGCGCCAGGAGTGCCCCGACGCCCTCAGCATCACCGTCGAGCGCCCGGCGCGAGAAAAGATCCGCGAGCGCTCCGTAATCACGACGCTCGAGGGCGCGCTCCATCTCCGGAAGCACACCTTCGGACGATTCTCCTGGCGTCATGAGGCTGCCGACGGCATCGAAGCCTTGGGATCGCTGGAACCGGACGATCTCGTCGAGGTGGAAACGCCGGTGTCCCCCCGGAGTTTTTACGCACTGCAGATCGCCTGAATCAGCCCATCGCTTGACGGTGGACTCCGAGACATTCCACATGCGCGACAACTCGTTCGTTGAAAAAAGTTTCTCCAAACCAACCTCAATCTATGAAACGAACGTTTTACACGCTTTCATTCTGCGCTTCCACCGAGTCGAGGTCAATGAGAATCTCTGAAGACTTTGTTTTGCCGATTTGGGCGGTAACTGGGCCGGCGAATTGTGTCTCGGACGGTCGTGGAACAGGTTCCACGGCGGGGTTGACAAGGTCTGGGGTGATTCGTAGTATCGATGCGTTTGGGCCGTTAGCTCAGTTGGTAGAGCAGCTGACTCTTAATCAGCGGGTCGTAGGTTCGATCCCTACACGGCTCACTCGAAATCGGCAGATGGCGGTCACCCCTGCGGTGACCGTTTTGCTTTCCGGCACTCTTGAGTGTCGGGCCCACGACCAGCTTCCATCGCCTGCCCCCGTGAATGTCAGAACCAGTCGCGCCTGTCGGGCGCGACCGAACGGAGGCAGATCGTGAAAGTGTTCACGGCAACGGAAAGCGACGTTCTTCCGAGAATCGAGCTGACGGATGGCCAGCAGCCCTTCCTGTACTTCGACCGTGGAGCCGGAGGGGGAACGCATTTCTTCGCGCACCACAAGGTGGTGTGCGCGAAGGGCGAGCGAGTATCGGTCGTCGAGCGCGCCTCGGTCGCGGAAGAGTCGTTCGGACGTTACTGGCTCATGCCGGAGTTGGACAATGACACCGAGAGGACCCTAGTCCTCGTCAAAGTCAGCCGAACGTCCAGGATCCGCCCCTATCAGCGCGATCCCAGGATCCGGGTTCTGGCAAGCGACAAGATCGGCGATCGAATGGCGATGCTCGTCCTGTCGCCGGGGGGGCGATTGACGATCCAGCGCCCGGAACACCTGTACGGCGGTCTCGCGCTCGTCACTATCGATTGGGACGGTATCTCGCTCGGAACGCGCGAGTACGAAGACCCCGAGGGCGCGATTCAGTATCGAAACCTGACCTACATCTGATTGGCGTCGGATTTTCTCCGCGCGAGACGCGGATTGCGCGCCTCGCGCGCCTTCTCTGGCAGCGGAGACGATCCTGCCTCCGCGAACCGGTTGACTGCCGGGTTGACCGTCGCGAACCGGCGTCACTCCAGTGCCGCCCTTCGACCCGCGCAGCCAGTCCACCGGCAAAAGTCGTATTGCCGGCGCTGCTGCCGTGCTATCGTCGCCGGCGCCGAGGCCCGTGAACCTCCACATGACAACCTCCGATCCGAATGGCGCTGGTGAGCGACCTGCCGTCAGCAAGCTTGAATCCGTCCACCAAGCCGTGCAGCGGTGGATTCCGCTTCTGCCGGTATTCGTTTCGGTCTGGCTGCTTCGCGGAGTCTTTTCGACGGATCGGATCTTCTACCTTCGTGATCTGACGAATTACACGTGGCCGCTCACACGGTGGCTGCGTTCGACAGTCCTCGCCGGACATCTGCCGACGTGGAATCCGACGGTTGCATTCGGTCAGGCGGTGATCGCCGACCCGTCTGTCCAGATCCTGTTCCCGTTCACGATCCTTCCGCGACTCCTCCTTCCGGATCCATTCGGGCTCAACCTTGCGGTTGCCCTGGCTTTCCCGTTCGGAGCCATCGGGATGTTCCTCTGGACCCGACGTCGTGCGTCGCCCGTTGCGGCCGCACTTGCCGCGACGATCTTCGTGGCGTCCGGACCGTTTCTCTCGATGGGCTACATGCTCAATCTCTCGTGGGCGACGGCGCTGGTTCCCTGGATATTCTGGGCGACAGACCGCCTGGTCGAGCGACAGGAGAGTCGCCGGGCGGCCGTTCTGGCGATTGGTTTCGCGCTGCTCGCGCTCGCCGGCGAGCCCCTCGTTCTGGTGACGACTGGGTTCCTCGCCGTCGTGTACGTCGTTTGCGGCGCCTCATCGGACGTAGAGTCGTTCAAGGCAAACATCGGGCCGGCACTGTCGGTCATCGGCGCCGGAATCCTCGGAGGAATCGTCGCGGCAGTTCAGTTGCTGCCTGCGTACGACCAGTCTGGCAGATCGCTCAGGGGTGATGGAACGCTCTGGGACAACTACCAGCCGAAGTTGTATGCCCTTGTCGAGATCATCGTGCCGAACTGTTTCGGGAGCACACTGTCGAGCGGAGACTTCTGGGGGCAGTGGTTCTTCCCGATCCACGGAATGGGCGACCCGGTCTTCATCTCTCTCTACTGTGGCGTCGGAGCCGCCATTCTCGCGTTCGTCGGCGTTGCCACGACCCGGCATTCCCGGTGGACAGTTTTCCTCGCGGCGGTGGCGATACTCGCGATCGTCCTGTCGCTTGGCGCATCGACTCCGATCTACCCGGCCCTCAAGGTGCTTCCCGTCTTCTCGGCATCGCGAATCCCGCTCAAGTTCATGGCTTACTTCGTCATCGCACTTGCAGCGCTTGCCGCAGCGGGTTGGGACGAACTGGCACAGCCGTCAGCGAATCGGAGTCGATGGAGGCAGCTCGTCGGGGTGTCCGCCGGGCTCGCTCTCTCCACGCTTGCCGCGGGCGTCCTCATCTGGTGCGGCGCGTGGCGAGACGGCGCCGTCGCGGCGGCAAGTCAGCTCGCCACGACGCTTCAGTTGCCTCTGCCGGCAGCTCAAGGAGCCGGACTCGTCGACCAGTTTCTGCTGGTCGTGCCGAGCGTTCTCGGCGTCAGCGTGCTCGCGACCCTGTGCATCTGGCTCGTCGCGAAATCGAACCCGTATGCGAACTGGCTGCGAGCGGCGCTGTTCGTAGCCATCGTACTGGATCTCGCCGCGGCAAACGCGCGCCTCAATCCGACAATGCCTCTCGACGAGCTCTGTCCGCCGGGCTGGCTTCAGAAGACAAACGAGCATCCGACGGACCGCATTTTCATTGCGGGCAACCTGGAGCTCGAGTACGAGTTCGGCCTGACGAGAAGCTCCCTGAATCCGTCGCCCGCACCAGCGCCGGACGCCGCGGTCTGGAACACGGCGCTTCCGTTTTTCCTGATGGGCAATGCGCGCCGAGATGCCCTTTCCCTGGATCTGGCACTTCTCGCACCCAAGCGTTACGTCGAGCTCGTTGGACGATCGTTCGACGTCGATCGTGCGGCTCGAATCAGGATGTTGCGGCGCTCGAACGTGCGATACGTCGTCGCGCGGGCTCGACCGGGCCCGGATTCGCAGGAGCTCGCGAGGGTGGAATCGAATGATGCGATGGCGCTCTACAGTTGGGAGCCGTCGCCTCGTACCACGGTCGTCGGGCGATGGGCCGTGCAGCCGGATCGCGCCGCCCAGCTCGATGCGCTATTCGATGCCGCCACCGATACCGAAGCCATTGCCGTGCTCGAATCCGAGCCTCCGCCTCCGGCGGGCGAACCGAACGGCGTCGACCGGCTCGATACCGGTGATGCGGTTGTTGCGGGAGGCGGCGCTGGCGGTCCAAAGAGTCCCGTCTCCGAGATCGTCCTGGAAACGCCCACGGAGATCGTAGTCCGTGCAATTGCGCCATCAGGCGGTGGTTTCGTGAAGTTGCGCGACCTTTATGATCCGAACTGGGTGGCCGAGGTGGACGGCGTCCCGGCGGAGATCGTCCCGACGGAAAGCGTATTCCGCTGCGTTCGGATCGCGCAGGGCCTTCACGAGGTGAGATTCCTCTATAGCCCACGCGCCCTATCGATCGGACTCATGCTCTCCGTCCTTGGTCTGCTGGTGATCGGCGGTCTGATTTTGGCCCCGTCTGTACGAAGGCGTGCTTCCAGACCTGACGAAGGATCGTGAACGTCTCTCTAGGATGCGTGAGGCGTGCGACGCCTGTGTCGTCACGGATGATGTGACAAGTTCGTCCATGAGCGTCTCAGCAAAGTCGAGGCGGGCGCTGGCCCTGAGCCGTCCCACGATAGTCCGCCCGGTAGCTTGACTTAGACCACTTCCGAACCGATGCTCGAAAGCCGTGGCTGATGACGAGACTTTTGTTTTCGGGAGTGACGCCGCGAGTCTCTCGGAACTCGAATTCTGGAAGGCCGCCAGCAAGTCCGGAGATCTCGACGAGTTGCGGGCGTTTCTCGCAGCGTATCCGGCAAGTCCGTTCGCGGACCTCGCCCGCTTGCGGATTGCCCGCGCCGAAGCGGAGTCGCGTCCGGTCGACGGCGTCCCCGATGCAGAGGTTGCGCCGTGTGATGAGCACGCTGGCTACCGGCGCATCGGCACACGTGTCGTGACCGTCGATTCAACCGGACAAGTCGTGAGCGAGCGCCGAGTCGAGGCGGCCGTCGAGCGATTCCCGATTTCGAGCGGGGTCTCTCTCGACATTGTTGCCATTCCAGCCGGCACTTTCTCGATGGGGGCCACCAATGCCGAGGCACTGTCCGCTCGCCGGGAGCTGCAACACGCGGCCGCTGCAACGGCGCTTCGCTGGATTCAGGAGGAGCAGCCCCGGCGCTCGGTGACGGTCTCGGCTTTTCGAGTAGGCGTCACGCCGGTCACGCAGAGCCAGTGGGAGGCTGTCGCGTTGCTGCCCAAATCCCGCATCGATCTCGACGTGTTTCCGTCCGGGTTTTCGGGCCGAGACCTGCCGGTTGAGCGCGTCTCGTGGTACGACGCGACCGAATTCTGCGAGCGGCTGTCGGCTGCGAGCGGCCGGACTGTCCGCCTTCCGTCCGAGGCGGAATGGGAGTACGCCTGTCGCGCCGGCACCGAATCGCCGTTCGCCTTCGGCGAGACGCTGACCCCGGAACTGGCTACGTATCTCTGTTCGGACAAATTCGCGTCGGGGCCGCGCGGCGAGGCTACCGGCCGAACGACGTCCGTCGGCGCGAGTGGTCTCTCGAACAACTTCGGGATCATCGATACGCACGGCAACGTCTGGGAGTGGTGTCGCGACTGGCATGCGCGCGACACGTATTCGACGAGCGCTATCGTCGATCCACGGGGTCCCTGCTCGGGCACCGCACGAATCCGGCGGGGAGGTTCGTGGCGAACGCCGCCGGTTTTCTGCCGTTCAGCCGCTCGATTCTCGGCTCCCCCAGGGTTTCGTCACTCGGATACGGGATTCCGCATCGTCGTCGAGTCATGACCGTCGAGCGGACTCGACCGTCCGCCCCGGCGTCATCCGTTCGCTTTCGGCGGCTCTGATCCGGATCGCGCACCGGATCGCGCACCGGATCGGGCACCGGACCTGACGCCCGACGTGTACGAGCTGCGGTCGCCGGATCGGAGGGACTCGAGCGAGACGTTGAGACGCTGCTGCCAGGCCGTTTTCGGAGGCGGCTCGCTCACGAACTGGCAAGCCAGCACCGCTTCGATCGACTCGCCGGCCGTCTGACGTTGTTTGAAGTAGAGAGTCGCAATGAGGACGGCGTTGAACGTGATCGCGAGGAGGCGGATTGCGCAAACAACAGCCGCCGCGATGCCTCCGGTTGCGGGCCCGCTCACAATCTCCCATTGCACGAGCTCGATGACGGTCGGCGTCAACAGGGGGATGAGCACGAAGAATCCGACGACGAGGGTGTCGGGAGTTGTCCGGCGCCTGAGTTCCCGAGACCGTCGAAGTGCCTGCCGGATCGGCAGACCCTCCACCAGTATCACGTTGGCCAGCTGGGTAGTCTCGCAGGCGACCAGGTACGCAATCCCAACCAGCGACACGCCGAGTGCAACTGAGCCGGCCGCTCCCATCGCCTCGACGATGAATCCCATCGTCGAATGAGCCGGAAGGAGCGACGGAAAAACCAGGACCTTGAGCAGTCCGAATCCGATCGTGGCGGGCAGCAACGCTGCCAGCCCGATGATGACTGCGGCCTGCAGCGCAGGAACGAGCATGCGCTTTAGGAGCGAGAAAACGAGCTCGACGCGCAACTTCTTCAATGGCGCCAGAAGGATCTGCCCGATCAGGAGCGTAATGACGCCACGGGCGAAGATCGTACCGAGAATGATGACGATCCAGTTCAGGGGACCGAGGGCCGACATGACAAACCGGGCGGTCGACCCGTATTCGTCGGACTCGACGAGAGTGAAGTAGAGCAGGGCCTCGGCTGCTACCAGCGCGATGAATGGCGTGAGCAGGATCGCGGTCGTTCGAAAGAAGACCGGAGCGTGCTCGATCAGCATCACGAGAGCGCGGCTGACCAGGTCCAGTGGTGATTCGGCCTTCGACTTGAGAGCTGCGGCAAACAGCTCGGCCGTGGCGGGTCTCGCTGCAACATCCTTGGCCAGCGCGGACATTACGACGTCAGCAACGGCCCGGGGCACGTCCGGATTGCGTTCGGTCAGCGGTTGGGGCTCGACGTGCATGTGCTGCGCCATCAGTTTGGCCATGCCACCCTCGAAGGGCGGGGCACCCGCGAGCATCTGATAGGCAATCACGCCGAGGCTGTAGACGTCGCTCGCGGCCGTGACAACCTCGCCGCGGCACTGTTCCGGCGACATATAGGCCGGCGTGCCGAGGACGGAACCCGCGACCGTGAGCTCACCAGCAGGCTCGGTGACCGGGGAACTGGGGGGCTCGGCCGTTGGCTTCGCCGAACCGTGAAGCAGCGTTTCCTTCACGGCGATTTCAGGAGTCGCCGGCGCTTCGGCGGCCGGATCATCGGCCTTCACCGGTGTTGCTGCCCGAGCTCCGATTACCGTAGGCGCTTCGGACAAGGGCAATCCGTCGCTCGAGACGCCTGCCGGCCTCTTGCCAACGACCGTTGGCGCTTCCGAGGCCGGCGGATCCGTTATGGTGGGCTCTATCGACGGTCCCGAGGCTCCGACGCCGCTCACGATGGTCGCTTCGATCGGGGATGTCTCGCTCGCCGATTCCTCGGTGTCGGACGCCACCGCGACCGGCTCCTGATCGTGCAGTTTCGCGAGCCCGAAATCGAGCAACTTCACCGTGAAGCCGCCGCGCAGATTCGGCTCGAGCCAGATGTTCCCGGGCTTGAGGTCGCGGTGGATGATGCCCTTGCGGTGCAACTCTCCTATTCCGAGTGCCAGCTGATCGAAGACCTCCACGGTCCAGTCCACCGGAACGACCGGTTGTTCCATCAGGACGTCTTCGAGCGAGCACCCGTCGAGGTACTCCATTACGAGGTAGGCGACGCGGTGGCCGCAGATGTCCGCCTGTCCAAAGTCGGTCACGTCGACGATGTTCGGGTGGCGGAATCGGCCGGCCGCCCGCGCCTCGCGTCGGAAACGCTCGAGAAACGAGGCATCCGCCGCGTACTGCGGCACGATGATCTTCAGCGCTACCGGCCGTTCGGTGCCAAGATGCGTCGCGAAGAAAACCGCCCCCATGCCACCGCGACCGAGCATGCGCTCGACCTGGTACTTCCCGTCAACGACGGTTCCTACGACGTCCGTGAGGTTCATTGGGCGCTATCGAAGCGAGACCGAAACGGCAGGAAACTACCACAGACAAATCTCGCGCGGAATCGGGCTGGAGCTCGAGACCTGTCGAGGCTTGACCGGGCCATGGCGGCCCCATCGGTGCAACGGGGGTTCCGGCACGTTGCCGCGGAAGGGTAGACTCTGACACTTTGCAGGCGTCGTCGATGCGCAGCACCAGAATCGTGAAGGAGTGGACGTATGGCCGGATTTGAAGAAGCCATAGGCTTTCTCGAAGTGAGCTCGATCGCTCGAGGCATCGAGGCAACAGACGCAATGCTCAAGATGGCGGCCGTCGAACTGCTCATGACGCTGAGCATTCCCCGCGGCAAGCACCTCATCATGATCGGCGGTTCCGTAGCTGACGTCGAAGCGGCGATGCGCGCGGGAACGACCTCCGCCGAGGGAGTTGTGCTCGATCACTTCATCATCCAGAACGTCCATCCGCAGCTCCCGCCTGCAATCAGGGGTCGTGTGAAGGTCGATCGCATCGAGGCACTGGGGATTATCGAGACGAAGGAAGTTGCGCCGGCCGTCTTCGCCGGCGACGCGGCGGTCAAGGCCGCCAACGTCGATCTGATCGAGGCGCGCAATCAGCCAGGCGGAAAGGGAATGGTCGTCGTCACGGGCGAGGTGGGGGCTGTCCGGTCGGCGATCGCGGCGGCCGTAGCGACCGTGAAACCGGGAATGCTCGTCAGTGAAGTAGTCATCCCTTACGCGCACGAGGCATTGCGAAAGAGCCTGATGCCGTGACGGACGGCTCCGATGCGACGGTCATCTCAACGCGACGCCTGAGACTGATTCCGGCGACAGTCGAGCTCGTCCGGGCCGAGTTGTCGGACAGGTCCGAGTTCGCGCGACAACTCGGCGCCCGGGTACCTGCGAACTGGCCGCCAGAATCGGCGGCCGACGCCCTGCCGTATTTTCTCGACCTGCTCGAATCCAATCCGACGTGGGCCGGTTGGCTCGGCTGGTACGCAGTGGCGACACTCGACGACGTGCCAACGCTCGTCGGCAGCGGAGGGTTCTTCGGGCCTCCGGACGGCGCCGGAGAAATCGAGACCGGATATTCGGTTCTCCCGCAGTTTCACCGCCAGGGCATCGCGACCGAGATGGTCGGCGGGCTCATCGGATGGGCGACGGCGCACGATGACGTGCACCGCGTCGTTGCCCGGACGACGGAGGACAACGCCGGATCGAGACGGGTGCTCGAGACGCTCGGATTCGCGGAGGACGGACCGGGCGACGAGCCAGGGGGCCTCCGATACGTCCGCGCGAAAGCCCGCTGAGGTTCGTCCGACAGAGAGCCTTTCCCGAGCGTAATCTCTTGCGGCCGGCAATGCGCTGTTTCGGGTGTTCCCCGTTTTTCGAGCCGCGAGCG
>CAZXLQ010000040.1:10256-24042 GCA_964641945.1 uncultured Clostridia bacterium | reverse complement strand
CGGTTCTGGGCCTCAAGTCCCGTCAATCCTGTCCACTCACACCGAAGCGCAGGACGACGAAGGTGATGTCGTCGTCCTGCGGCCGGATTCCAGCCCACGCGTCGCCTTCAGCGACGAAGCGCTCGATGATCGCCTGGGGGGATTCGCCGGCCGCCTCTCTGAGCACGTCGCGCGCTCGCGCGTAGTCGATCATCTCGCCGCCCTCGTTGAAACGCTCGGGAAAACCGTCGCTCATGAGGACGACCGTGTCTCCGTCCTCGAGCGTGACTTCACGCTCCCGGTATGGAAACCGCGCGGCTCCGCCGAGTGGCAGCCCCGGAAGCGCGATCTCTTCCACCTCGCCGGTCGCCGCGCGCCATACGAGCATCGGCGGCATGCCCGCCGCGCCGATCCGGATCCTGTTTCCGTTCACCTTCGCAAGAGTCAGCGCCATGTAGAGGTAGCGCAGGTTCAGCTGTTTGAGCGCGAGCGACGATCGGTGAAACGTCGCCACGATGTCGGGCTCTAACGCGAATGCGTTGAACAACCCCTTGGTCGCCGTCACGAGCGTACCGGCCTTGAGGCCGTGCCCCGTTGCATCGCCAACCGCTATCGTCAACGTGCCGTCAGGTCCGACGTGGAAGTCGTAATAGTCCCCGCCAACCTCGGTCGCCGGCTTCATGTACGCGGCGATCTCGATGCCGGGGACCACGGGTAACGTCGACGGCAGCATCGACAGCTGCAGTTGACGCGCCTCTTCCAGTTCCTTGGCCTTTCGCTCGTTCTCGGCCTGCAGCAGCGCCATTTCGGCCCGCTCGTGCTCACGCTGAACCCTGACCTCGGCCTCGCGTCTCTCGTGCTCGAGCGTCTGCTCCGAAAGCCTTTCGACTTCGACGAGTTTGGTCTCGAGCGCGCGGCTTGTCATGGCAGTCTGCCGGGCAAGAAATACCGACACCGAAATCGGAAGGCCGAAAAAGCCCGCCAGCGCAATGGCCTGAGGCCAAAGTCCCTGAATGTTGAAGAACTGGGCGATGAGCTGCGCCGTCAGAGCGAACGTTATGCAGTAGGCGCCAAGTCCGATCAGCCAGGCTCCATCCAGCCTGCGTTGCAGCGCCCTCGAGATGGTGATCATCGCGTCTGCGATCGACAGACCGATGGCGAAGTTGATCCCGTAGAAGGCAAACCAGACCTGGGGAAACACGAGTGAAGCCACCACCGCGATGATCCACAGGCCGAAAAGCACGCGAAACGTCCAGCCGAGCTGAAACGCGAACGCCGATCGCAAGAACGCGACCAGGGCAAGGAACGTGCCGGCAACTAGAATCCGCGCGGCGAACACCAACAGCAACGAGAGCTCGTATCCGGAATGCAGCACGGTCCGCAGAAAGCCTGCCGCGATCAGCGTTCCAAAAAGGACGCCGAAGAGCCCGTAATACAAATTGGCGCGCTGCCCGCGATGAAACGTGAACAGCAGCAGATGCAACAGGCCGAACCCGAGCATCAGCGTCGAGAGCACAGCGTTGATGCCGAGGTTTAAACTGAGGTCCGTTTCGTAGCCCGAATACGCAGTCGAAGGACTGCCGATGCTTGCAATCGGCCCCGCGACCAGTACTCGCGGGAGCCACGGCCGGACGCTCGCTGTGCAGGAGTAACGAATCGCGAGCACGTGCTCGCCAGACCTGTCGAAAGCGAACGCCAACGGCAGGAAGTTGGGATCGAAGGTTCTCTCGGACTCGCCGTCCGCCCCCACGGTCCCGAATCCGCCCAGGTGCCTTCCGTCCAGAAACACCTCCGACGCGCCGGGATGATCGAGCCGAAGCGCCAGCGGTCTTCCCACGACTTCCTCGACTGCTTCGACCCTGATCCTGAACCAGCCGATGCCGGTCCAGCCCGACGACGGAAGGTTGCCGGGACTCATCCGTGGCGTCTCGAGCACTTCCCACGCGGAATCGTCCGCAGCGGGCTCCGACCATCCGGGATCATCGCCGGATCGGTATCGCCACGATCCGACGAGCGCGAGCGGCTCGCTGCTTGAGAGAGTCTCGCCAGTGACGATCAAGCGCTTTGGCGACGTCGTGTCCTGCGCGGCCAACGGCTGCGCTCCGGCAACAAGGGCCAGAAGCACGACGGCAAAGGACCACCTGGCCGCGATCCGCGTCATCGGACTACTTCAGCAACTCGTCAGGCAGTGGATTGTCGGGGGACTCGGCCTGCCAGTACACCGTCACGATCCACCAGCGCTTTCCGTCGTTCATCAACTGTATCGAGTTGACGCCGCGGACGAACGGCTTCGGGTCGTCTGCCTTGATCCGGCCGTCGTAGGTGCTGAAGACGTGCACGACGCCGCCGAATCGCTCGACCCGCCGCGCGATCTCGCGTTCGAAAAAGCCCTTCTCTTCCAGGAACGGCCCCGATGTCCTGATGTAGTCCTCCACCGTCATCATCCGCTGAACGAATTCGCCTGTGGGCTTCTTGCCGATCGCAATCAGCCGGCCGCCGTCGACAAAGAGAGAGCGCATGCGGTCCCAGTCGCGTTTCTGGCCGGCCGGGCCGGAAATAACGTCGTAGAGGGCGGCTAGGATGGCGTCCATCGACGCGACGTCCGCGGCGCGGGGACCGGGCGGTGATTGAGGCTGTTCGGCGCCGGCGGGCACGACGGCGGAAGCCAAGGCCAGGACAACGGCGGCAACGCGATGGAAGAGGTTCATGCGCGCGATGCTAGCACAGCACGAGAGCGACGCTGCAGGCTTTGCCTCTGTGCCTCCGTGGCTCTGTGTCTCTGTGTGCGAAGCTCTTTTCAGACGCTGCGCACGCAGAGACTCAGAGACACAGAGCCGCTGAGCCCTCGCCTACCCCACCGCCTGCCTCGCGATCTCCTCCCGCACGAGCTTCGACAGCGGATTCCAAGGTTGCAACTGGCTCACCGCCGCGATCGTCTTCTCGAAGCCCTTGTCCTCGACCATCGTCTGCAGCTCTTCCGCCTGCGGATCGTCCTTCGGCATGTAGGTCATAGCCGCCGCACACCCGCGAATCAGGTTCTTCGGTTCGATCCCGTATCGATAGGCCAACTTCGCCGGTCCCACGAGGCGGTCGTCAGCCTGCAATTTCCGGATCGGATCCCGTCCCACGCGCGACACGGTATCGCCGAGCGCCGCATTCGAGAAACTCGCCAGAATCTCGTTGATGAACCCCGCGTAATGAAGCGTCTTCCCGTGTTTGTTCTGCAACGCCTGCTGCGACTCGAGCATGGCGCCGACCACGGCCCGGTTGATCGACTCGTCCTCCATCGCTTCGTGGATGTAGGTGTAGCCCTTGTGAAATCCGAGGTAGGCGCACACCGCGTGGCCGCAGTTGAGGACGTAGAGTTTCTCCTCGATGCACGCAGGAAAATTGTCGATCCCCTTGAACGGCGGCAACAGCTCGAAATCGCCTTTCATCTGCGAGATGTCAACGAGAACGTCGCCCGTCGAATCCGCCGTGATGACGATCCGGCCGTTCTCGTCGAGCTCGAGCCCCGAGACGATCCGGTCCGAAATCGCGGAGTTGAATCCGATCCAGTCCTGCACCTGTCGTGCGTGCGACGACGGAATGCTCGTGAAGATGAGCCGTTCGAGCTGCGATCCCGCATTCTTGAGGTTTTCGCAGCAGAAGATGTCGAGCGGCTGCTCGACCCCCGCCGTAATGCGGTGAACGAGCGCATCGGCAATCGGCTGCGCGACGCCCGGAAGATTGTCGGGTCGCACCGACGTGTAGACGACGTCCGCCTCGGTGAAGGCCGCATTGAACTCGGGGCTCGCCATGATCACGGCGTGCACTCCCCGAACCTCGAGACGCGCCTCGATCGCACCTTTCGTCACGACGTCGTAGCCGAGCTGATTGATCGAATCGACCTCGTCGGCCCGGCGCGCCGCAAGCACCACTTCGTGACCCTGCATGGCGAACGCCATGCCGAGCGCTCCACAGCCAACCCGTCCAGCCCCGATGATGATTACACGCATGACGATTCGCTGTGACGAGCTCGGGGGCTATCGCAGCAGTGCCTCCATCTTGGCGAGCAGTTCTTCGAACACCATCTTGCGCTTTGGCAGATAGTCGTCCGCTCCGGACTGAAGTGCCTCGATCTTGTCCTCGACCCCGGCGCGGCCGCCAAGAAGCACCACCGGTGTTTCCAGGTTCAGCTTCCGAATCTCACGACAGATGTCGAATCCCGAGCGGTATTCGAGCAGGGCGTCCAGCACGAGGCACGCGTACTTCTTGTTCGGATCGCGTGAGCGCTCGAGCGCGGTTCGGCCGTCCTGGACCCAATCGACGACGTAATTCTCGACCTCGAGTCCGCGCGTGATCATGGACGTCAGCGGCTCGGCCGCCAGCGCCACCAGAATCCGCTGCGGCCCCTTCCGCTGACCGTCGATCTCGCGCGAACCGCTCGACAACCGTGCGGTCGAGAACCTGGCGCCGAGCGTCAGGCCGCCCTGTTCGAAGACCTGCGTCATCTCGGACCGGACGTTCGCGAAAGCCTCGGCCTTCAGTGCCGCTTCTACACGGGCGAGGTCGAGAGCTGCCCCGAGTTTCGCGAAGCCGGCGCGCGCCTCCTCGAGGTGACCGCGCGCGGACTCGAGCCTGCTCATCTGCAGCCGGAGGTGCCCGATCCACGAATGGCTCAGGGCGACGCGGTACGGATCGCCGATGGTCTCGGAGATCGAGAGGCTCTGTGTGAAGAACCGATTCGCGTCGGCGAGCGCACCGGTCGCCATCGTCAGTCGACCGCGCGCGAAAAAGGCCCGTCCCATGAGCACGAGCGCCGGATCGAGCGGCGTGATCGACTCCGCTTCCTCGAGTCGGGTTCGCGCAACGTCATACTGCCCGAGCTCGACGAACAGCAGGGCGAGGTCGAGCCCTATGAGCACCTGCTCCTCGACCGAACCGCGCGCGCGCGCTGCAACGAGCCCCTTCTCGAGCTCGACTGATGCCTGCTGCCGTTCGTCGCGCTGGAGCAGGATGCGGCCATAGACCCTCTGGGTTCGCGCGTAAACCGTGTGGCCATGGCTCGCGAGCGCCGAACGAATCGACTCCCACGCTTCCGCGACGTTACCCTGCGCCAGGCGAATCTCGGCGAGGTCCGTGAGCGATACGGCCTCCTGCTTGACGATTTTCTGCGCGCGCGCCGTCTTGAGCCGCCGCTCGATGAGCTGTTCGGCCTCGCCCCACGAACCGAGACGCACGAGCGTACGCGAGAGCTGGCTGTAGGCCTTGAGCAGGAGCCGGATGTTGCCGACTTCCTCGATTATCTTGATGGCTTCCTGGTAAGCCGTGACGGCCTCACCGAGGCGTCCCTCGGCATAGAGCATGAAGGCCTGTTGCAGCTTGACGCTGGCATCGAGCCGGTCGTCGCTGCATCCCTCGGCGAACCGGGCCGCGCGCTGCCAGTTGTAACGCGCACCGTCGATGTCGATCTCCTTCCAGTCGATCTTGCCGAGCAGGAGGTGCACGCTTGCACGAATTCGGACATTGTCCGATCGCCGCGCGACGAGCATTGCGCGCTGCAGGTGGTCGCGCGCCGCCAGCAGGTCGCCGGTGCCGATCTTTGCTTCGCCTAGTCCGATCTGTGCCATCGCGACGCCCTGCGGATCCCCAACCTGCGTGGCAAGATCGAACGCACGCTGCAGGTCCGTCGCCGCAGGAACGTACTGCTTCGCCTCCAGCCTGGCGTTGCCGATCCAGAGCAAGACGGTGGCGCGCACCGAGCCCGGCAAGGTCGAGAGCAGGCCTTCGTCCGTGTATTTGCCCAGCACGTTCAGCGCGTGCGTGTGATCTCCCTTGCGAAGGTAGGTTTCGGCGAGCACGCAACGGAGAGTGGCTTCCTCGGCGGGATCGACCTTCTCGCCCGTCAGTTTCCCGACGAGCGAATCGACCAGGTTCTCGGTCGTACCCGGACGCGTGTCACGCGAAAGCGTCGCCGGCAGTGACTCTTCATACCAGTGGAAGGTCAACTCCGGGCCGCCCTTGCCGAATCGCACGACGTCACCGTCCACGAGGATGCGCTCCGAGACGCGGATGTCGTTTATGTACGAGCCGTTCGTCGAGCCATGGTCGCGAAGCAGGAAGTCGTTCCCGAGCCGCACGATCTCCGCGTGGTTGCGCGAGACGACGATGTCCTGCAGGCACAGCGAACTCTCATCGCCGCGCCCGACCGTGAATTTCGGGGAATCGAGCGTGACGATGCGTTGGGAGCCGTTGAGCAGGTAATGAAGTTCGCCGCGTACGCGCATGTGAACAAGGGGTGAACTCGCGGCGAGTATAGCACCGGACCGGGCACCTCCGTGCCTCGGTGACTCCGTTTCTCTGTGTGCGAAGCTCTTGGTGACCGCTCGAAGAGCTTCGCACACGGAGCCTCTGAGCCACTGGGACACCAAATCGCAGTGGGGCACCGAAAGCCGTGGCCTTCGCCGCTCTCAAATTCAAGCGTATGCGCCGCTTGTGTGTATAATCGCCCGGACCGAATTCTCGCCACGAGGCCGAACCCGCCATGTCAGGTCCCCTGCACTTCGGCGTCCTCGTCGAACGACGCTACCTCTCGCAAGCGCAACCGTCGGGCCTCATCGAGGCTCTCGGCGCGCGCGGCCATTCCGTACGCACCATCGACCCGGAAGCGACCGCACTTCGCATGGACGATGATTCGTGGCTCGAGGGGCTGGACCTCATCGTGGCGCGCGGCCGGAGCTGGGGGCTGCTCGCTCTGCTCGAATGGGCGGGTTCTCGCGGAGTCCCTACCATCAATCGCCGGGCGGCGATTTCGGCGGTGCACAACAAGGCCGACATGAGCATCGCGCTCGCAAAGGACCGGCTGCCGACACCCGACACGTGGTTCGGGACTCCCTCGCGTCTCGCCGACACGATCCCGGCGTCGGCTTATCCGCTGATCATCAAGCTGATTTTCGGCGACAACTGCCGCGGGCTCGAGGTCGTCGATTCGGCCGACGCGCTCAGCGCGCTCGACTGGAGCGATTCGGTGGCGCTCGCCCAGTGTTATCACAAGACGGATGGCTACGACCTGAAACTCTACGGGATCGGCGACGACGTCTGGGCAGTCCGAAAACCGTCGCCGTTCAACAAGCGTGCCGACGATGACGCGGAGGCGAAGAAGTCGGGCCTTGCCGAAACGACACCGGAGCTCGCCGACCTCGGCCGCCGATGCGGACGCCTCTTCGGACTCGACCTGTTCGGTGTGGATTGCATCGAGACCGATGCCGGCGTGTTCGTCATCGAGGTCAACGACTACCCGAACTTCACGTCCGTGCCCGATGCCAACGAGCGACTCGCGGACTTCTGCGAGCGCCGCGTCGCTGAGGTAACGTCGCGATGAAGCTCGCGCTGATCACCGTCCAGAAGGAAAAGCCTGGCCCGGTCGTCGCCGAGATGATCGCCCGCCTCTCGGAGCACGGCGCGTCGGTGGAGCTCATCTACCCGGAAGACCGCGCCCGCGACGTCGCGGATGTACGGCCCGAGTTCGATCTCTACATCCTCAAGTCGAGCACGCGTCTTGCGATGGTTTACGCCGGGCTGCTGCACCAGGCAGGCGCTCGCATCATCAATCCGGTGCCGGCCGTCACCTTGATGAAGGACAAGTACTCGGCGACGGCTGCCCTGCTGCCGGCCGGCGTTCCGCTGCCGCGGACGTGGATGGCCGATTCCCCGTCGCAGCTTTCCGGTGCCCTCGCCACCGGACCGATCGTGGTCAAGCCGTACTTCGGCTCGCAGGGTCGCGGCGTTCACATCGTCCGCACCCAGGCCGAGCTCGACGCCATCCCGGACGACTTCGGGATCACCTTCGCGCAGACCTATTACGAATCGGACGGCCGCGACCACAAGATCTACCGGATCGGCGACGAGTTGTTCGGCGTCCGCCGCGTCTGGCCGGCCAGGACTTACGAGGACAAGCTAGGGGAGCCGTTCGAGGTGTCGGGCGAGATGCGCGACGTGACTCTCCGTTGCGGCGACGCATTCGGTGTGGACCTCTACGGCCTCGACATCATCATGAACGACGGCAAACCGTGGGTTGTCGACATCAATACATTCCCGGGCTTCAAGGGCGTTCCCGACGCCGGACGTCGCCTGGGGGACTACATCTTCGGAATCGCCAACCGGACCTGAGCTCAGCTTCACGGCCGGACCTCCATCCGCTCCTTTTTGTGCAGAGATCGACGCGATAGCGCTTGAATGCTCTGCGATTCATAGAGAACACCGAACCGAGGTGACGCAATGAAACTGCATTTCATGGTGGTCCGGCGAGTTCCGCCGGTACCGAGCCCCATTCTCGTCGAGACCTACGACCTGCTCGAGAAGCGTGGTTACGAGGTCGACTCGTCGATCGCAGAAGAGATTCTCCAGCAGTGCGACACGCTGGAGCACGACGACGGGCTCTACATCCTGAAGTCGCACACCGAGCTGACCCTGTCGCTCGGCGGAGCGCTCTTCACGCAGGGCGCACGGGTCATGAACCCGTATCGCAGCTGCGCGCTCATCCAGAACAAGATCATCGTCTCGAGGATGCTGAGCGCCGCGGGCGTGCCGGCGCCGAGATCCTGGGTGACGAACGACTTCACACTGCTCGAAGAGCTCGCGCAGACGATGAAACTCATCGTGAAGCCGTACATGGGCCATCGTGGAGCGGGCATCACGTTCGTCAACACGCCCGACGACCTCAAGTCGATCCCCGAGCCGGTTGTGCCGATGATCATCCAGGAGATGATCCCGGGTGACGGACTCGACACGAAGGTCTATTGCGTTCGCGATCAGGTGTTTGCTGTGCGCAAGACGTTCTCCGAGTCGAGCTTCACGCAGGTCGGGCGTCCGGTCGAGGTTTCCGACGAGGTGCGGCGCATCGCGAACAAGGTCGGAGAGGTTTGCGGACTGGCGCTCTTCGGTCTCGACATCATCGAGAGCCCGACAGGTCCGGTTGTCGTCGACGTCAACTACTTCCCCGGCTACAAGGGCGTGCCGGACATTGCGCCGCTCATCGCGGACTGCATCGACGACTACGCACAGGGCAGGTTCACGATCACCCCTCCTGGACCTGACTTCGAGTCCGGCAGCGCGGCGAATTCCTGAGAATCCCGTGGAGCTGTCACAAAAACTACGTGGCATCAGTACCGTGCGCGGTAGCGCACGGGTGATTCCCGATTTCGGGCGCCTCTCCGCGTCGTGCGACAACTTCCGTTTCGGACGCTTGACCCGTGCGCTACCGCGCGCACAAAGGCGGTAGATATCATGCGAATCTGTTTTCTGATGGAACCACCCCGCAGCCCGTCGTCGGTCTCTCACGACATCGTCAACGAGCTCAAGGCCGGCGGCGCGGAGCTCGACATCGTGACCGAACGCTCGGGAATGATCGACCTCCAGAACTTCGCGTTCGATTACGACGCCTACCTGTTCAAGTCACACTCGCCACTCGCCGAGTCGCTCGCAGCCGCGGCCCATTATCGGGGCGCGACGCTCCTCAACGAATATCCCGCGACAATGAAGGTTCGCGACAAGGTGCTGACGAGCCTCATGCTGCTGCAGGCCGGTATTCCGACCCCTCGCACGTTCGTCACCGACTCGATCGAGACGCTGCGACCGGTAGTCCAGACGACACCGATCGTCGTGAAGCCCTGGCGCGGGCGTCGCGGCATGGGCATCGAGATCTGCATGAACGAGGCCGAATACGACGACCTCATCGCGCGTCGCTCCGCCGATTCGGGCGAAGTCGAAGACGAGGGTGGGGAGGACGGCGCGGCCCTCGGCGAGCGGCTCATCCTCGCCCAGGAGTTCGAGGAGCACGAGCCGGTCGACTACAAGGCCTACGCGATCGGCGACTATGTCTACGCCATCAAGCGCATCTTTCCCGCAACCACCAAGGAAGAGAAGAAGGGAACGCCGGTCGGTGACAACGAGGAGCTCGAGGACCTCGTGCGCCGCTGCGGCAAGGTATTCGGACTCGAGCTCTACGGTGTGGATCTCGTGAAGACGCCGAAGGGATTCTCGGTCATCGAAGTGAATTGCTTCCCGGGCTTCAAGGGCGTTCCGGAAGCCGGATCGCGCATCTCGAAGTTCATTCTCGAACGCGCAGGATAACGAGACGGCCGCGACAGGCCGCGTAGCAACAGCACCGAGAGGTCGAGCCGAGTGAAACGATGCCCCGTCTGCAGCGCCGAGTACGCCGACTCGCAGAAATTCTGCGTCACGGACGGTACTCCGCTTCCAATGCCGCGTGCCGAGTCCGGTCAGCCGGTAGCGATGCTCCGGGTGATCCTTCCGGATCGCGACATCATGCAGGTGCCGCTGTCGGACGCCGAGCTCGAGATCGGCAAGTCGGCCGAGAACGGGCTGGCGATTCCGGATCCGACGGTCAGCCGCAAGCACGCGATCATCCGTCGCGAGGGCGACCACTATTCGGTCTACGATGCGGGCAGCCGAAACGGCGTCTTCGTCAACGGCGCGAAGCTTGGTCCGGCTGGACACGCGTTGAAAACCGGCGACGTCATCCAGCTCGGAAAGGTTCGGATCACGTTCGGGTATCAGTCGTCGGGCGTTCGTCCGTCACCGTTGCCCGAAGCGCCGGCCGCGCCGGCACCCCCGCTGATCGACAGCATCGAAGTGACGATGCCGGGCGGCAAGCGGATCTCGGTTCCAGTCACGGGCGCAGAGATCGACATCGGCCGCGCGGACGACAACGAACTCGTCCTCGACGATCCGACCGTAAGCCGCAAGCACGCGGTATTGCGCCGGACAAACGACGTCTGGCGAATCTTCAACATCGGCCGCAACGCCATCTTCGTCAACGGCCGGCAGGTTGGCGAGCAGGGGACGGACGTCAACCCTGGCGACACGGCGTCGGTGGGCAACTGCAGCCTCGACTTCGTCCTCGGCTCGGATGCGGGACTCAGGACGGTGAGCGGTCAGGCCGTTCCTCGGCTGCCCGGCGCGCCCGGTTCGTCCGATGCGACGGACCGCATTTCGCGTCCGCCAGAGCCTGGCCAGCAGCCGGACGCTACGTTCAAGCTGCCGCCAACCTCTGCATCGCCGCGTCCTCCGGCATCGGACAAGACCGATCGGATCTCGCCGCCGCCCGCAGCGCCGCCCCCACCAACCCCAACCCCCACACCCGCCGCCACCTCCCCCTCCCCCTCCACCGCCGCCACCACCACCTCCTCCTCCTTTCGAGCCACCCGGCAACGCATCGTTCCGGGTTCGTAAGACTGGAGAGCTGATCCCCGTCACGCCCCCGCGGCCTGACGCTCCCGTCGCCGCAGGTGGGGCGATCGTTCTCGACGGTCGCTACGAGATCGAAGGCAAGATCGCCGAGGCATCCACGGGTACTGTCTATCGAGCGAAGCGTGTGCTGCTCGGCGACAAGGTCGCCGTCAAGGTACTGCGGCCGGATCTCGTGCGCGATCGGATGGCGGTCGAGCGGTTCAAGCGGCAGGCGCAGGTCGCCGCTCGCATCCGCCATCCGAACTCGGTACAGGTGTTCGACTTCGGCACGACGGCGGAAGGCGCCGTTTATCTAGTCGAAGAACTTCTGAGCGGACAGACGCTGCGCGACCTCATCCGTCGCGAGCGGGGCCTGTCGGTGCCGCGCATCGTCGGACTGCTCAACCAGATCTGCGGCGCCGTACACACGGCGCACGTCAACGGCATCGTGCTGCGCGACGTGAAGCCGGACTCGATCTACGTCGAAGTCGGCGCCGACGGCAAGGAGATCATCAAGGTCGGCGGCTACGGACTCGCGAAGCTCACTGGTGCCGCTGCCGAGGGCAACGTGACGATGGCGCCGACGGCGCGCCTGTTCGGCACGCCCGAGTACATGTCGCCCGAGCAGATCCTCGACCGGCAGCTCGATTCGCGTTCCGACGTCTACTCCCTCGGTTGCATCCTCTACGAGTTGCTCGCAGGCTCGCCGCCGTACCTCGCACCGTCCCCGGCGCAGGTCGCCGAGCTCCAGCTCTACGGAACGCCGCCCGACCTCTCCGAAACTTTCCGGCCGGACATCGACGAAGGCATCGAGGCCGTCGTCAATCGCGCGCTCAGGAAGGACCCGGCCCACCGGCAGCAGACGGCCCTGCAACTCGCTGCCGAGTTCGAAGCCGTCGCCGGGGGACCTGGAACATTCGCGCGCAACTTCCTCGCCAAGACCGGCCTTCTGAAGATGCCGGTGCCGGCGGTCGCATACGCTCCAGCCGCCGTTCCCGCGGGCGAAGCGGTGCTGCCGTCGGTCGTCGCCGAGCAGGTTTCTACCGGACGCGGCGCATTCAACCCCGTGGTTCTGGCGCTCATGGCCGAGTCCTTCATCTCGAAGGTCTCGTCCGGAATGGTCAAGACCACCGTGCCCCTCTTCGCGCTTCTGATCTTCGGCTTCGACATCGCGTCGATAATGGGGCTTACGCTGATTCAGAACGTCGTCCCGCTGGTGCTGAGGCCCATGTTCGGGTCGATGGCGGACAAATACGGCAAGAAGAAGATCTTCATGCTCGCGCTCGGCTTCCGGACGTTCGTCAGCGTTCTGTACGCCGTCGCACTCAATCCCTACATGTTTGCCGGCGTCAGCGTCGTACGTGGCATCGCCGATTCGGCAAAGGGACCGTCGACGTCCGCATTGATCGCCGATTCGACCGACGAGAAGCACATCGCGAAGGCCTATTCGTGGTATCAGACGATCAAGTCGACGGCCGGAGGCGTGGGCGAGTCTGTCGCGGCGTTCGTGCTGACGGGACTAGTGCTCTTTTTCGCCGGGCAGACGAACGTGACGCTCAACGTCGCGGTCCTCGAGGAAACCAACAAGAAGGGCGAACAAATCGAGCAGATCCTGGCCGCGCCCGAAGACGTCTCGGCCGAGCAGACGCTTCCGGGGACCGAGGCGCACCCGGAGCCTTTCAAGGTAACGCGTGTCGAACAGCGCACCCTTGCGCTCAAGGACGTCCCCATCGACGACCTCACCAAGGCCGTCGAAGCCCTGGCCCTTCGAAAGGCGCTAATCACCATCCTGCTTACGTCGACCTTCCTGTCGCTCCTGTCCTTCATTCTCGTATGGGTCGTCATCAAGGAAGAGCCGAAAAAGGACAAGAAAAAGAAGAAGACCAAGTCAGGCATGCTCGCCGCTCCCGGAGCCGTCGAGGACAAGGGCCCGCCGGTCCTCGCATTCACGTTCCTCGGTCTCGCGCTCACGGCCCCGGCCTACATGGTGACCGGCGAGTTCTTCACGATTCTCGCGGTGAAGCTCGAGGTCACGCCGAGCGCGCTGGGCTGGATCAAGATCGTAGCCGAAACGATGGTGCCGCTGTTCGTCGGACCGTTTTTCGGATGGCTGGCCGACCGGATCGGCGCGTCGAAGGTGATCGCGCTCCGGTCGATCGCGAACATCCTCACGTCGTTGCTCTTCTACATCACGCCCTGGTTTGCCGGCACCGTTCTGCTCGGCATCGTGATGGGTGTCGCGCGGGGCGTCGACGAGATCGGCAAGGCCGCGTTCAAACCCACGTGGGGCGCCATAGCCGCCAAGGTGTCGAGCTTCAATCTCGCGAATCGCAGCAAGACGATGGGCACGCTCGAGGCGGGCGTGGATGCATCCGACCTGATCTTCCCGCAGCTCGCGGGCCTGTTGCTGCAGTTCCTGTCGCTCGGCTGGTTGATGTCGGTGCGGACCGTCCTCGCACTCATGGCAGAGGTCTATTCGATCATCCTGCACAAGAAGTACAAGATCTGAGACCCAGAACCGCGCGCGAAGCAAGCGGCCATGCTCACGCAGGATTGTGCTTCAACTGAATCTTCC
>CAZXLQ010000040.1:8439-10246 GCA_964641945.1 uncultured Clostridia bacterium | reverse complement strand
TTCGCGCGCGGTTCCGGGTCTTATGGCGTGGCCATATATCCCAGCCGGTGGCGGACCGTTGCGTCGGGATTCGACACCACACGGACCTGGATGGACCTGTAGCCGCCGTTCGACTGTGGATTCGACGGAGAATAGGCGAGGACGTAGACGTGCCGCAGTTCCTCGGCCACCTGTGCGAAAAGCCCGTTGATGTCGCTCACGGCGTTCGCGTAGAAGAGCTGTCCGCCCGAGTTCGCCGTCACGGTCTCCATGAACGGATTGATGACCTTGCGGCCGCCGCCACTCTGCGGATTCGCGTTCCACGGATCCTGGAGCGGCCAGCCGACACCGGGAATGCCCGGAACGCCGGGGATGTTGGGAATCCGCCACCCCTTCTTGCGCTTCTTGAGCTTGCCTGACCCCGGCGACGGCGACGTGTTCGGATTCGGGTTCGGACCGCCGGCGCTGCCGGCGAGCACCTGCCACTTCGCCGGGTAACGAATGCCGTAGACGATCACGTCGCTTTCGGAGCACACCTTGACGGCTTCGTCGAACGACCGGTCGCTCATGTTGTCCTGGCCATCGCTCAGCAGGACCATTGCCTTTCGGCCGTCGATGCCGCGCATGCGCTGGGCGACGGTTTCGTACACGGCGTCGTAGAGACGCGTGCCCTTGCGCGGGGTCGTCCGCCGGATGGCGGTGACGAGTTGGCCACGGTCGCTCGTGAACTCCTGTTCGACGCGGACTTCGTCGTTGAACGATACGACGAGAATCCGATCGCCCGGCAGAAGCAGGTTCGTGAACTCGATTGCCGCGTCCTGGATGTCAGCCAGCGACAGCCGGGTCGAGTTGCTCGTGTCCATGACGAGCGCGACGTGGATCGGGACGCGATCGTCGCGGAAAAACGCGATGTCCTGGCGTTCGCCGTTTTCGTACACCTCGAAGTCGCGCTCGGTAAGCCCTGGAACGTAACGGCCGGAGCGATCCGACACGACGGTCGGGATCTCTACGAGGGCGCCCTCCAGGGCGACGGGCTCGGCTTCCTGGGGGTTGTCTTCACCGGTGACCCGGCGTGGGCGAGAGTCCTGGGCCAGGGCCAGAAGCGGCACGAGGACCATGACCATCGCAACGGCAAACGGCTTCATCACGACTCGGCGCATGCCGGTGTGATTCATGTGGTGGCACATGCGTTTGCCCGGGGAAAGCGAAAGTGCGACGCGAATTGTGCGGATCGAGGCGGATTCAGCGGATCAGTCAGTCGCTTCTTCTGATCCGCTCAACCCGCCTCGATCCACTCATTCCGCGTCGATCTCCCGTCCTACACCCCCGCGGCGGGTTTGCCCGTTACCGCGTCGAAGTGAGACGTGATGCCGTCAGCGGTCACGACCTCGAAGACGACGCCGGGCTGCCCCTTCAGGTGCTTCAACTCCATCTCGAGCACGGCCTGCCCGGTCGCCTTGACCACCTGATCGATGATGTCGGTAAAGGCCTTCAGGTCCTTGGCGTCGGTCGACAGCGCCGCCAGGAGAGCGAGCTTGCGCGGATCCTTCTGCTTTTCACCGAGCACTTCACCCGTTTCGGCGTTCATCTCGTATTCGGTCCCGGACGAAAACGTGACGTCGCAGGTCGCAAATCCCCGGAAGGCGTCGTATTCGAGATCGATCTGAAGGACGTCGCCCTGGCCGCCGGCCTTTCGTGCGCGAGCAATGGCATCCGCCATGGGCAGGTATGCGCCGGAGGCCAGGAGGGACCCGGCCGTTGCGGTCGCCGTCACGGGCGCTGCCGGAGCCGCAGTATCAGGCTTCGGCGCCGGCTCGGTCGCCTGCAC
>CAZXLQ010000040.1:0-8339 GCA_964641945.1 uncultured Clostridia bacterium | reverse complement strand
TCGTCGTCTTCGTCGTCATCCTTTGAAGACTTGTCGCGATTGTCCGACTTCCGATCGGATTTGTCCTTCTTCTTGTCGCCGTCGTCATCCGACGCCACTGCGGTGGAAGCGTGCGCGACCGTCGAGGCCGAGGGCAGCACGACGGCGAGGGCGAACGCTACTGCGAGGGCGATCGCGAGACGGAGAATGGTCATTGGGGGGGCGAGTCCAGCTGACATGATGATCCTCCAGAAGCAGTTTAGGCGGGGCCGCGGGGCCGGCCGGCAGCCTGGATAATCCCTTGATGTCCGATTCCCCGAGAAGCGTTGCACGCGCGGTGTGCCTCTGTTCGGCGAGACTCTGAAGGTCAGCGCTTCCGGAACGACCACTCGAGCAACTCGGTCGTCGAGCGAACGGAACCCGTATCCGTGATCGCCTTGACGAGGCCGATCTGGTTCGCGTACCAGTACGTCTTCTGGACCTTGGTGGGGCCTTGAACGACTGTCGTCGACACCTTGTAGGCCTTGAAGCTCCCCGCCGGCGTCACGACGTCTTCGACTCCTCCGACCGTCGCGGTCTCGTCGATCGCAACGTCCATGATGCCCTTGCCCTTCCAGGACCACGTCTGGCCGGTTGCGAGCGGGTTCTTCATCGCAATGCGGGTCGGAGTGAAATCGACCGACTGGTTGTTCTTCAGATACGACTCCCGATGCCACGAGACCATGCCGCCGCCCTTCGTGTACCACTCGCGGATCGGCCACGCGCTCTCGATGTCGACCAGGATGGCGGTGACGTCGCCGATCTTTTCGTCGCCCATCACTTTCATCGTGAATTCGGAGGTCGCGCCGGCATCGGTCGTCGACCGGTACTTCCACCAGGCGCCGCCCGGTAGGGGGAAGTAGTCGGGTGGCGGTTCCTTTCCGGTCGGTTTCTGGGCGGCGCCCTGCGCGGCCGAGGTCCCGGCAACGAGTACTACGAGCATGGCGGCGAGGACAAGCGTGCGTTTCAACATCGGATGGCTCCTTTTGCGGCGGAGGTTTCTCGCAGAGACGCGGAGGTTTCGCAGAGGCGCTGGGCCAACCTTCGCCCCGTGAATCTACTACACGTATTCGACTCTGCGACTCTGCGTCTTACTCTGCGACTCTGCGAGAAACTCTTCTACGTCTCCTGCGGGCCCAGCGCACGGATCTCCCTCACGACACGGTCCGCAATGTCACGATACAGATCGATCTCGGCTCCGCGCTCCACCGGCAGCGGCCGTCCGAGCATCTCCGACATGTCGAGCGGTTTCCCGATGTAGACCTGCACCGTCTGAAACATCCTCGGGATCACCCGTCCGACACCTAGCACGTTCTCCATTCCCATCATCCGCACCGGTATCACCATCGGACGGGCGTCGTAGATCAGCTTTCCAACCCCGGGCTTTCCCGTCCCGATCGTCCCCGAGCGCGAGCGCGTGCCTTCCGGAAACACCACCACGATGTTCTGCCTGAGCAGCTCGACCCACTCGTCCACCTGCTCGAGGTCGCCGCGCCTCCGATCCACCGGATAAGCGCGCAGGTGTGAGAAGAAATACTTGCCGAGGAGCCGCAACACGCGATCCTTTACCCGGCGCGACTTCGGGTCTCCGAAGAAGTTCTTGCGGTCCGCGAGATTCACCGGCAGGTACTTCGGCTGGAAGAGAACCTTCGGCAGGTATGCCACGCTCTCGAACGCGAAGTTGTCGATGAGCGAGCTGTGATTGAGGCAGTAAAGGACGTTCTCGTGTTCGACCGGAATGTTCTCGGCACCTTCGACCTGCATCCTGTTCATGAGCCGGAACAGCACGACCGAGCTGACGGCGACGGCCCCGAGCGCCGCGGCGAACCCGAGGCCGACCTTGACCTTGCGGCTCGCGCCGAGGCGCGCGGCGTCGTCCTCGTCGCTCATCAGGTCATCAAGTTCTTCGTTCGGTGCAGTCATCGTAGAAGAGGAGAGTGGACAGGATTAACAGGATTTTTCAGGATTAACAGGATTCATTCATGGTTCTTCGGACGGTGCTCCGTCAACCCCAGGAGAATCCTGTTAATCCGAATAATCCCGTTAATCCTGTCAACTCTTTCTCACCTCACGTTGCGGGTGCTGTCGGTGGCGCGATCGACCGTCTCGAGAATCTCCTCGAACTGATAGCGCCGCGCGAGCTCGCGCAGCCGGTTTCCGAGCGGCTCGTCGCAATCGCAGATCCGGTTGATCGTTGCGTGAATCGCCTCGAGATCTCCAACCTGCACGCCGCGCGCGAGCTGTACGACGAGCTCGCGCGGCAACGCCGCCATACGCGACGGCGTCAGCACCGGCGCCGCATCGGGGTCCGCAGGCTCGAGCGGACCCGTGCGTCCGGTTTTTTCGTACACGAACGTCACGCCAAGGTGCTCGCCGAGCTTCTCGAATATCGTCGACTCCTTGAACGGCTTCGTCACCAGGTCGTCGCACCCGGCGTCGAGCACGACTCCGTGCTCGTGATCGAAGACGCTGGCCGTCAACGCAATGATCTTCACGGGCGTCAGCGGACCGTCGTCGCCTCCTTCGGCCTCGAGCCGCCGGATTTCCCGCGTCGCCGAGACTCCGTCCATCACCGGCATCCGGATGTCCATCCAGATCAGGTGGGGATGCCATCGCATGCGGTGCTCGACGGCTTCGCGACCATTGACGGCCTCGCGGACGTAGAAACCCACGCTCGTCAGCAGCTTCACGAGCAGCTTTCGATTCTCGAGCGTGTCGTCGACAACGAGAATCCGCACCGGCGACTGGCCGGGTTCGAGCGAGATCACCTGCCGCTCGACCGGGTGCGGGCCCGACTCGGCGGTGGCGGGAAGTGCAATCTCGACCCGAAAGGTGGTTCCCACTTCCGGCGCCGATCGGACGCTTATGTCACCCGACATCAGCCGCGCGAAACTGCGGCTGATCGCAAGGCCGAGCCCCGTGCCCTCCTGCGCCATCCGGCCGCTCTCCGACTGGACGAATGCGCCGAACACCTTGTCGATCTCCGCCGGCCCGATGCCGGGACCCGTGTCTTCCACTTCGAAGACCGCGCGCGCTTCCTCCCACGTCGCCCGCAGGACGACGCCGCCCTCGTCGGTGAACTTGAAGGCATTCCCGAGCAGGTTGATGAGGATCTGCCGCAACTTTGCCTCGTCGCCTCGAACGAAGCGTGGCAACTCGCGGCCTACCTCCACGTCGAACGTCAGGTCCTTTGCCTCGGCGCGAAGCCTGAACGTGTCGCGCAAACCGTCGAGCATCCGCGGAAGGTCGAACGCGTGTTCATTGAGCGTGATGTGCCCAGCCTCGATCTTCGAGATCGACAGCACGTCGTTGATGAGCGCGAGCAGGTGCTCGCCGGACCGCTCGACGATCGACAGGTTTTCCCGCTGTTCTCCGGTGAGCCCGCGATCCCGCTGCATGAGCTGGACGAAGCCGAGGATCGCGTTCATCGGCGTCCGCAGTTCGTGGCTCATGTTCGCGAGAAACGTCGACTTCGCCCGATTCGCCTCGAGCGCACGCCGCTCGGATCGGGCGAGGGCCTCGGTGCGCGCAGTAACCTCGGACTCGAGCAGTTCCGTACGTCGGCGAAGTGCCAGGACCCTGAGCCGGTGCAGTCCATACACCGCGCCGCCGATGGCGAGTATGTAGAGCGCGATCGCCCACCAGCGGCGCCAGATCGGCGGTGGAAGCGTGAATCGCATCGATGCGCCGACCTCGTTCCACACGCCGTCGTTGTTCGCCGCCTGTACACGGAACGTGTATTCACCCGGCGGCAGCGGGTTGTAGTACGCGACACGGCGCTGACCCGCGTCGACCCAGTCTTCGTCGACGCCCTCCAGCCTGTAACGGAAGCGGACCTTCTCGGGGACGAGGAAGCTCAGGCCGTCGTAGTGGAACTCGAAGCGTCCGCTTCGCGCAGCCAGGTCTGCGCCATCCAGCCGCGGCCTCTGGACTCCATCCACGACGAACTTCGAAATGATGACGGGAGGCGGAATGTCATTCAGCCGGATAGCGGCTGGATCGACCACCGACACGCCCGCGACCGTCGGAAACCAGATGCGACCGTCGCGTCCTCGCCAACCAGCGGGCTGTGAAGCACCGTTGCACTGCGTGCTGCCCATGCCGTCAGGTCGGCCATAGGCTACACAGCGCACCTGTGCGCGTTCTCCCCGCGCAACGGCGACGAGGTCGTCGACGGCGGCGCGATAGACGCCCTTGTTGCAGCTCATCCAGAGGTTGCCGGCCTGGTCCTCGTTGATCGAGAACGCCAGGTCGTCGAAGAGACCCTCGGCGGTCGTCAGGCGGTGCCAGCCCGAGTCATCACGCAGCGTCAATCCGTCGCTCGAGCCGACCCAGACACGCCCTTCCGAGTCCGGCAGAATCGAAAAGACGACGTCGCCAGCGAGCCCGTCGGCCACTCGCGTCGTCGTCCACTTTGCTCCATCGTAGTAACTGACGCCGCCGCCGTTCGTTCCGATCCAGATTCCGCCGCGCCCGTCACCAATCACCGCGCGTACGTCGCCCGAACCGATCCCGTCCGCGACGCCGAACCGCTCCATCTGGCCATCGCGCATCCGGACTAAGCCGGCGCCGCCCGTCCCGATCCACACGTCGCCGCTGGGACTGGCCCAGACCGACCGGATGTCGTTGGACGGCAGTCCCTCCGCGGTAGTGAACCTGCGCGTCGCCCCGTCGGTAACCAGGACCAGGCCCGCATCGACCGTGCCGGCCCAGACGCCGCCGCCGGGATTAGGCCAGACGGCGCGGACGAAATCGCTCGGGAAGCCGGTCTTTCGCGACATCGACGTGATCCGGTCACCGTCGATGCGGTTGAGGCCCCCGCCGTCGGTCCCGATCCAGATCACGCCGCGTTCGTCCTCGCAGACGACGCGGGCGTATTCGCTCGAGAGGCCGTCTCGCGTCCGCCAGGCAACGAACTTCCCGTCCTTGAGCCGGTTCAGTCCACCGTTCGTCCCGATCCAGAGGCTGCCCTCACGGTCCTCCCACAACGACCGGACGTAAGCGTCCGAGAGACCACCGTCAATGGATCGCACCTGGAACTTGCCGTCGGCAAACCGGGCGAGCCCGCCACCGTCAGTTCCAATCCACAGACTGCCTTGGGCGTCCTCCCACAAGGCGGAGACACGATCGCTCGGAAGGCCGTTGGCTGTCGTGACGACGGTGAATTCCCCGTTGAAATATCGCGCGACGCCCCCTCCGTCGGTTCCGACCCAGATCGCGCCGGCCTGATCCTCGCGGATCGCCGTGACCGTGCCCGCGGGAAGCCCCTGCGCGGTCGTATAGGCAATGAACCGGCCATCGACGTACCGGTCGAGACCGCCGCCATCGGTGCCGATCCAGAGCGACCCGTCGCGCGCGGTCCAGAGCGAGCGGATCCGGTTGCTCGTGAGTCCGTTCGCGATCGTGAAATTCTCGAAGGCGCCGTTGGCGTAGCGGCTGAGGCCGCCGTTCGTCCCGATCCAGACGCCGCTTGACGCGTCCTCCGATAACGCGAAGACGAAGTTGCTCGCGAGACCCTGCTCGGTCGTCCACGCCGAGAACTCTCCGTCGCGGTAGGTGAGGACGCCGGCGCTCGCGGTCCCGATCCAGAGCGTTCCGGATCGGTCCTCGTAGAGAGACCGAATGCCGTTGTTGCGGATGGCAGGCGTGTTGCGCTTGTCGAAGATCGTGAAGTCGACGCCGTTGAAACGGACGAGCCCCTCGTACGTTCCGAGCCACAGATACCCGTCGCGGGTCTGCAGCACCGAATGGACCGTGTTCTGCGGGAGCGCGTCCTGCCAGACATCGTGGCCGTACCTTGCCACGGGCGTCTTCGGGTCCAGTCCGGCGACGGGCAGGACGACGGACAGCGCTGCGGCGACGAGGGCACACAGCACCGCAACAGCCCGGCTTGCTCGGCGCAGTTTCTGGATCACGGCGGTTCGATGCAGGAATCGCGAGGTAAGAAACCGCGCGAATGGTAGCACAGGAGAGAGAGTTGACAGGATTACAGGATTCCCAGGATTAGCAGGATTCCGCTTGGGTAGAGATAGTAACGCTCCAAATCACCCGAAGAGAATCCTGTTAATCCCGAGAAATCCTGTTAATCCTGTCTATTCTCTACTTCGTTGCCGGCTTGAGGCCCCGCTCGATGATCAGCGGTTCGACTTTCGGATCCCGGCCGCGGAACGCCTTGAACATCGCCGCCGCCGGCTGGGTCAGGCCGCGAGACAGGATCATGTCGCGGTAGCGCTGTCCGTTCTCCCGCGTCATCCCGCCGTTCTCGCGGAACCAGTAGTACGTATCCTGGTCGAGCACTTCGCTCCACAGGTATGCGTAATAGCCGGCCGCGTAGCCGCCGCCCCAGATGTGCGAGAAGAACGTCGTGCGGTAACGCGGCGGCACTTCCGCCATCGCGATGCCGTATTTCGCAAGGGCCGCCGGCTCGAACGTGTCGGGATCCTGCGGAGGCGCGTCGGCCGGCAGAGTGTGCCACGCCATGTCGAGCAGCGCCGCGGCGAGGTACTCCGTCGTGTCGAAGCCCTGGTTGAAGGTGGTCGTCTTCTTGATCTTCTCGACGAGTTCCTTCGGCATCGGCTCGTTCGTCTTGTAGTGGCGGGCGTAGTTTGCGAGCACGGTCGGCTCGAGCGCCCAGTGCTCGTTGAACTGCGACGGGTACTCGACGAAGTCGCGCGGCACGGCCGTTCCCGAGATCGTCGGGTACTTCACCGCCGAGAACATCCCGTGCAACGCGTGACCGAACTCGTGGAAGAGTGTCGACGCATGGTCGTAGCTGAGCAGCGCCGGATCGCCGGGCGCCGGCTTCGGGAAGTTGCAGACGTTGAAGACGACGGGCTTCGTGCCGGTCAGTCCGTTCTGGTCGACGAACGTGCTCATCCACGCGCCGCCGCTCTTCGAGGGGCGCGAGTAGTAGTCGGCGTAGAAGAGCGCGAGCGGCTTGCCGTCAGCGTCGAACACGTCGAAGACGCGGACGTCAGGGTGATAGACCGGTAGGTCGGTGCGCTCCTTGAACGTTAGGCCGTACATCTTGTTCGCGGCGAAGAAGGCGCCGTCGACGAGAACACGGTTCATCTCGAAGTACGGCTTCACCTGCGCTTCGTCGAGGTCGTATTCGGCCTTGCGGACCTTCTCGGCGTAGTAGGACCAGTCGGCGGCCTCGAGTTTGAAGCCTCCCTTTTCGGCGTCGATGATGGCCTGCATCTTGGCAGCTTCACCGCGCGCCTTCGCCGTTGCGGCGGCGACGAGATCGGTGAGCAGCTTCTCGGCGCGTGCCGGAGTCTCGGCCATCTGGTCGTCGAGCGAGAAGGTTGCGTGGTTCGGGAAGCCGAGCAGCTTCGCCTTCTGCGCGCGGAGCTGGGCGAGGCGCGTCGCTATCGGTCGCGTGTCGTTTTCGCCGCCGCGGCCGCGCTCGGCCGATGCCTTGTGGATCCGCAGCCGCAGCGCACGGTTCTTCATGGTCGTCGTGATCGGCTGTCGCGTTGTGTTCTGCAGCGTGAGGACGAACTTGCCCTCGAGGCCGCGGTCCTTCGCGCGTTGCGCCGCGCCGGCGATCTCGGCGTCGCTCAGTCCGTCGAGCTCCTCACGCGTGTCGACGACGATTGCCGCCGCATTGTTCGCGGCGAGCAGCTTCGCGCGGAACTCGGTCGTGAGCTTTGCCTGCTCCTGGTTGAGCTCGCGCAGCTTGGCCTTGTCGGCCTCGGAAAGCTGTGCACCACCGCGGACGAACTGCTTGTAGACGCGCTCGACGAGGAACTTGGCATCGCTGTCGAGGCCTAGTTTCTCGCGCTGGTCGTGGATCGCCTTTACGCGGGCGAACAGCTTCGGATTCAGAACGATCGCATCCCGATGGACCGCGAGTTTCGGCGCCACCTCGGTCTGGATCTTCTGGATCGTCGGATTCGTGTTCGACTGGGCCAGCGCAAAGAAGACCTTGCCCACGCGGTTCAGCAGGGCGCCGGAGCGCTCCATCGCGACGATGGTGTTGTCGAACGTCGCGGGCTCGGCCGAATTGGCGATCGCCTCGATTTCGGCGAGTTCCTGTTTCATGCCTTCTTCGATCGCAGGCAGGTAGTGGCTGTCCTGGATCTTGTCGAACGGCGGAGCCTGGAACGGCAGTGTGCTGACCGCGAAGAACGGGTTTGTTTCTGCTGTCATTTGGGATGGCTCGGGCGGACCAGACATCTCGGCGGATTCGACGCCCGGCAGGAGCAGGACGACGACGATTAGTGCGAGGGAAATTGCTCTGATCATGCCGGCATTATGGCTCACAAGAGGGAGAGTGGACAGGATTGCAGGATTCTCAGGGGCGGTCCACGCGGCAG
>CAZXLQ010000039.1:0-24290 GCA_964641945.1 uncultured Clostridia bacterium | reverse complement strand
CGGAAGTTCAACGCGGACGGTTCATTGAGAGTTCCCGACCAGGATGCGTCGGCCGAGCCGGACCGCCAGGCCGAATCCGCTCCACCGCCGGCGGTGCCGGAGTCCAGTCCTGAGCCAACGCCGGTCGCCGCCGCCCCTTCGCGCGCCGCCCAACCCGCGCCCGAGCCCGCCACTGGCGTCGCCCCGGAAGCCGAAGTGCCTCCGTCGCGTCCGGGCCGGCCTGGAGATGCGAGCATGTTCAGTGATCTCGTGGTGCAGTTGGCGACGCAGGCCGCGATGTATCTGGGGTTGGTCACAGATCCCCTTGGTCCTCAGTTCCCGACTGATCTCCGCGCCGCGCGGCAGATGATCGACATCATCGCGATGTTGAAGGAAAAAACCGCCGGCAATCTCACCGCCGACGAAGGAGTCCTCCTCGAGCGCGTATTGACCGATCTGCGGATGCAGTACGTCTCGATGGCCTCGCCGCCTCGTCAATGAGCAGTGGCGGGCCGGTCACGCTGACGTTCCTCGGAACTGGCACATCGACCGGCGTGCCGGCCGTCGGATGCGACTGCGAGGTCTGCCGTTCGGAGGACCCGCGGGACCAGCGTTTGCGGGCCTCGATACTCCTCCAGTACGCGGGTCGAAGCGTCGTGATCGACACGGGAACGGACTTCCGGCAGCAGGCGCTTCGTGCTCGCCTGATGGATCTGGACGCCGTACTCTTCACGCACGCCCACGCCGATCATATTTTCGGACTCGACGACATCCGGCCGTACAATTTCAAGACTCGACGGCCGATGCCTGTCTACGCCGATGCCCGCACTTGGGACGGCCTGCGTCGCGTCTACGACTACGCATTCAACCCGACGTCGTATGGCGGGGTGCCGAGTATCGAGCCTCACGTCATCACCGGGCCGTTCGACGTCTTCGGCCAGAGTTTCGAACCGCTGGAGGTGATACACGGGCGGTTGCCGGTAGTGGCGTTTCGATTCGGACGGGGCGCGTACGTCACGGACTGCAACGAGATTCCGGACTCGACGGTGGAGGGACTCAGGGACCTCGATGTGCTAGTGCTCGACGGCCTTCGTTTCACGGATCACAACACGCACCTGACGATTCCGAAGGCACTGCGCTACATCGAGCGAATTCGGCCCGAGCGGGCATTTCTGACGCATATGAATCACGAAGTCCGGCACGCCGTCGTCAACGCCGAACTGCCCGACGGCGTCGAGCTCGCCTACGACGGGCTCGTAGTGGAGGTTGCCGAATGATTGTCTCGCGTTCAGCGTCCGACCCGGCAATCGTTCGTCCGTCGACCTTGACCATTGGCGTATTCGACGGGCTGCATCTCGGCCACCAGGCCATCATGCGGACGGTCGTGGAGCGATCGCGGCAGAACGGAACCGTCCCCACCGTCGTAACGTTCGATCCTCATCCTCGCTCGGTACTCTATCCCGAATCGGCGCCGCCGCTCCTCCAGACGTTCGACCAGCGTATCGAGGGCATGTCATTTCTCGGCATTGGCCAGGTGCTCGCCATTCCTTTCGATCGCGAGATCGCATCGCTGTCGGCCGAGGACTTCGTCTCGAGATTCCTGGTGGAGTCCCTCGAGGCAAGGGCCATCTACCTCGGACGTGGTTTTGGTTTCGGGCGAGGTCGCAGCGGCAACATTGCCCTGCTCCGTCAGATGAGCGCCCGATGCGGATTCGAAGCGGACGAAGTTGGTGAGGTTGAGTTGCGTGGCAAGAGAATCAGTTCGACTGCCACGCGCCGGGCGCTGCAGAATGGCTGGGTGAATCTCGCGCGGCGCATGCTTGGTCGACCTTACGGGCTCGAGGGTGTCGTAACCGAAGGACGACGCCTGGGCGGTTCCGTGCTCCGCTTCCCGACCGCGAACATCGAGCCAAGAAGCCGCGTCCTGCCGGCGCGTGGCGTCTACGTGACCGCCAGCCTCGTGGACGGCGTCTGGTACCGCAGCGTGACGAACATTGGCGTCCGGCCAACGGTGACGGACGAGGAGCGAGTCATCGTCGAATCACACCTGCTCGACTTTGACCGGCCGCTTTATGGCGAGCAGATTCGCGTCCGTTTTCTCCACCGGTTGCGGGGCGAGCGCAAGTTCCCGTCCGTCGACGACTTGCGTGACCAGATCTCGCACGACGCCGCCCGTGCGCGTCGGTACTTCCAGCACCCGCTCGTACGGCGCCATCTCGTCGTGACGTAGCGCGCTGAAGTAAGACAGGGGGCGCGTTGTCCGCGTCAGTCCGTAGGCCGGCTCACTAACGCCCGCGGTTCTGAAATATCCGTCGTCGGAGCTTCTCAGGTGCCGAGCATCAGCACCGCGTGCGGTATCGAGCGGGCCGGAGGACGGTCGCGCGCAGCGCCGAGAGCCCTCGAGACAAAACCGAGCCTCGTCACTTCTCCCGAAACGAGCGACCGATCTGATCCGTCTCGTTGCGCAACTGGGCAAGACTCGTTCGCTCGCCAGTAAACTGAAGGATCCAGACCGACGAGTCCCGGC
Source organism: uncultured Clostridia bacterium (assembly GCA_964641945.1). GTDB lineage: Bacteria > Acidobacteriota > Blastocatellia > UBA7656 > JADIYM01 > JADIYM01. Next base: position 21,784 of record CAZXLQ010000039.1, on the reverse strand, counting down.
CTGCAAGGTAGTAGTTGCGGCCCATCATCGCGGCGCCACCGCGCGAAAAGTCGAACTGGACGAGATAACCGACGTGCGGGCCGCCCGTGAACCGCTCCGTCTTCCCGGCGACGTAGCTCGGAAGGAACCGCTGGCTGCCGTCCGTATCTTTCGTCACGACGGCCTCGAGCGATTCACCCGGCTCGAGCCGCACACGCTTGATCTTCAGCAGAGCGTTCTTCCGATCGCCGAAGACGTATTCGACCCGGTCGATCTTTGCGCCGTCCGTGAAAGCTGCCCGCTCCCATCCCGTCGGAAGGCTCAGCGAATACTCCGAGGCGTCCTGTGCGACCGCGATAATGGTGCACGCCGCCGCCACAACCATCACACCCCATACTCGTCGAAGCGACTTCGCCATTGTTCACCCCTTCCGCATCAGACCTGCAAGCCCGACTTTGATGCCGGCGGATTCGAAAACGTCCGCCTGCGCCGCAACCAATCTTTCGATGCCGGCTCCGGCGAGCTGCATCATCGCTGCCATCTGGTCCTGCGAGAATGGACCTGATTCCGCGGTTCCCTGCACTTCGATGAAAAGGCCCGCCCCGGTCTTCACAATATTCATGTCGACGTCTGCTCTCGAATCCTCCGCGTACTCGAGGTCGAGCAGCGGCGTCCCTCCGACGATCCCGACACTCACCGCCGCAACGTGGTCGGACAGCGGGAGAACGGTGAGTTTTCCATCGTCTTGCAAACGCTTGAGTGCGAACGCAAGTGCCACGAATCCTCCCGTAACCGCAGCCGTGCGAGTTCCTCCATCCGCCTGGATCACGTCGCAGTCGACCGTCACGGTTCTTTCGCCGAGTTTGTTCATTGCGGCGACGGCCCGAAGACTGCGGCCGATGAGCCTTTGAATCTCCTGCGTCCTGCCCGACGGACCGCCCTTCGACGACTCGCGCGTCGTTCGCTGGTCTGTCGCACGTGGCAGCATGGCGTACTCCGCCGTCACCCATCCACGGTTCGTATTTCGCAGAAAGAGAGGCACGCGATCCTCGACCGATGCCGTGCAGATGACCTTCGTCTCTCCCATCTCAATCAGGCACGAGCCTTCCGCGTACTTCGTGTAGTGCGGCGTGATCTTCACGGACCGCAACTCGTCGGCGGCGCGTCCGGTACGTCGTTTCGTCGTCATCGGGGGCTCCTTGCGTTCACGGTTCCACCTACAGCTCCACAGTATCGAATCGCTCGAGTGGCGCGCCAAGAAAAAGCTCTGCGACTCGCCGGAAACGCTGCGCGGCATCGGTCACGAAGAACTGATCCTCGCCGGGCACGTCGGGCGAACGCAACTGGCCGCTCTCCGCAAGCAGAATGGCGACCTCTTCGGCCAACGCATCCCCTGAGTCGATCAGCGCGACATCGGGGCCGACGACTTCAGATATGACCTCACGAAGAATCGGGTAGTGCGTGCAGCCAAGGACGAGCGTGTCCACGCGACCGGCCTGAAAAGGCTCGAGATAACGTTCGGCGATCAGGCGCGTTGCAGCTTCATGCTCCGTCCATCCCTCCTCGGCAAGCGAGACGAAAAGCGGACAGGCCTGCGAAATGACCTCTGCCGCCGGATTGAACCCAGAGATCGCTTTCGCGTAAGCGCCGCTCGAGACCGTTGCCTCCGTTCCAATGACGCCGATTCTTCCCGAACGAGACGTCCGCACAGCCTGCTTCGCACCGGGCTGTATGACTCCAAGCGTCGGAAGAAACGGCTGCAACTCCCTGAGACGGCCATGGGCGACCGCCGATGCCGTGTTGCAGGCGATGACGAGCAGCTTGATGTTCATCGCCTCGAGGAAGTTGGCATTCTGTACGGCGTAACGCTCGACGGTCGCTGGCGATCTCGTCCCGTATGGCAGCCGGGCAGTGTCACCCAGATAGATGACCCGCTCGTTCGGCAGCCGATTCCGAAGCGACTTGACGACGGTCAGTCCGCCGACTCCCGAGTCGAAGACCCCGATCGGGGCATCCTTGATCCTTAACGACAAATCAGTCCTTTCGAGAATTCCGGAGATCACCGAACACGATACAGGGCGGATCGTGGCTTGCGCCTCGTTCCGCCCCGTGTCACCGAGTGGAGGTGGCCAGAATTGAACTGGCGTCCGAAGGTCTTCAGCGAGTGCATCTACGTGCGTGTTCGCTTCACTTTTTGCTTCGCCCGCTCAACAGTGGAAGCAACAAGCATCGAGACGGGCTAGACCGGTTTGGGTTTCGCGCTTTGGGCCTCCGATCGGTGGGCCCTCACACTAGCCTGCTGAAGTGACGTTCAGTCTCGGCACACAGGCGATGACGAGGTGAACGTGGCGGTTTCTTAGGCCGCCAGAGCGAACTGCTGGTTGGCAGTTGTTTGTTTCCATACTTTTACGCGGTGCATGGTCCGCGGCACGCAACAAACGCCTCCGTATACCTCCGTCGAAACCTGTCACCCCCAATTCAACCGACGATCCAGTCTAGCGGCCGCCAGACGGACAAGTCAAATCTGCGGCCCGTGAACCCGCGGCTGGGATGACGAATTGCATCAATGTGTTGCACCGAAGGTGCGGGCAGGCGGCCGAGCCCGGGCACGAGAGTTGAACCGCCAGCGATCTTTGTGTTCAAATCGCGCCGTGAACCTGCCGAATGCGTTGACGCTGACGCGCATCTTTCTTGTTCCGCTGATTGTCGCCGTCCTGCTTACGAAACTGCCGAGTCAGTGGTCGGGTGTTCCGCAGCAGGTCCTGGGCGTCGGTCTCTTCCTCGTTGCAAGCGTTACGGACTGGCTGGACGGTTACCTTGCGCGGCTCCGCGGTCAGGTCTCAACCCTCGGGATCCTGCTCGATCCGATCGCCGACAAGCTGCTTGTTTCGGCGGCCTTCATAACGCTCGTCGAAGCCCGCCTCGCGCCAGCCTGGGCCGTGGCGATCATCATCGGCCGCGAATTCGCGGTGTCCGGTCTCAGGTCCATAGCTGCGGCAGAAGGCTTCGCGATCTCGGCATCACGCATGGGCAAGTTCAAGATGCTGACCCAGGTCGTCGCAATCACGCTGCTGATCCTGGGAAGCCGGACCACGGTGTCGGGCGATGCCGTAGCGATTGCGCCGCCCATCGACATAGCGCAACCGTTCAGCACGCTGTCCGCGGCTTTCGACGCGTTGGTCCGTGTCTCGCAGTCCTCGAGTGCGCTGACGCTCGAGACGGCCCGAATCCTGACGTTCAGTCTCGGCCGGCTGATGCTCTGGATAGTCGTCATCACGGCACTCTGGTCGATGGTGGACTACTTCCGCAGGTTCTACGGAAAAATCCGCGATCACATCGAAGTGCGAGAGCGGCGTTCGAGGCGCATCCGAGTTCTTCGCCGGCGACGCCCCCGAGGAGCCGCCGGCTCTCGCGTGTGACGACCGCTACTGAGGAGTCGCCTCGGCGGAACCGACCTCGGCCGTGATGCTGTACTCCTTGCCGTCGCGCATGAACGTGATGCCGACCTTCGATCCAGGTGCCTTGCGCGTCACGATGCGATTGAACTGCGCCTTGTTCAGCACAGGCGTCTGGTCGACGGCAACGATGAAGTCGCCCTGACGAATGCCGGCCTTTGCTGCCGGAGTCCCACGCTCGACCTTGTTCACGACGATGCCCGCCCGATCCGGCGGCAGGTTGAGGCGCTTCCTCAACGGCGCGCTCGTATCGAACGAATCGATCCCCAGTGAACCGCGAGTGACCCGTCCTTTCGTCGTCAGATCCGGGACTATCTCGCGGACGATGTTGGCCGGGATCGCGAAACTCAGTCCCGACCACTTCTCGAGGATGAGAGTGTTGATGCCGACGACCTCGCCGCGTGCATTGACGAGGGGCCCGCCGGAATTACCCGGATTGATTGCCGCATCCGTCTGGAGAAAGTCGTCGAACTGCCCGCCGAACCCGACTCGCCCCTTTCCACTGATGATACCGAGCGTGACGGTATGGTCGAGTCCGAGCGGATTTCCGATAGCGATGACCCATTCCCCGACCTTCAGATCGTCCGAGTCACCCCACTTGATCTCCGGAAGCGGCGTTGCACCCGGATCGACCGAAATGACGGCGATGTCGGTCGCCCGGTCGAATCCCTTCACGCTTGCAAGTAGAGAACGGCCATCGGGCAGATACACCGTGATTGACGTGGCAAGCTTAGGAGGGCCGGCATCGGCGCGTGAAAAGTCGAGCGTGTTCTCTTCACCGGGTGCGATGACGTGAAAGTTCGTCACGATCAACCCGGACTTGTCGATGATGATCCCACTGCCGCGACCTCTCTCGACGTCGCTGGCGACGTCGATGCTGACGACGGCGCTGTCGACGGCCTCGACGATCTTCGGGACGTCGAGAACGACGACCGGCCCGGTCGGCGGCGACTGACGCGTCGCGGCGACACCGTTCAACGAGAATGAGAGCGATATTCCGAGTGCCAGGGCGACACCGCGAGTCCAACTGACCGACCGGACATCATGATTTCCCATCGTCCACCTTTTGCGACGTCGCATCTTCGTCCTGTCCCGGAGCGCGGAGCTTCCGGCCTCGAATGTTACGCACGGGCCCGACGCGTGGTTTCTTTCCACTTCGGACCATCTCGGCGAAGAGTTCGGAGTCGTAGTCGCACTCGCGCGACATCTCTTCGCGGATCGCGTGCAGCTCTTCGAGGAATCGCGGTTTCCTATACATCCGGACTGACCAGGAACTCCGGCGTAACGATGATTGGCACGAAGAACCCGGCAGCCGTATTGAAGAGTCGAACCCTTGCCTGTCGATGCACGTTGGCGAGGTATCCGAAGTTCCACGTGACGAGAAAGTCTAGCTTGTGGTACGAAGCCAGCGCAACGTGGAGTGCATCCGCGATGTACTTGCGATGAAAGATCCCGCGGGTAATGTAGCCCTCGGCAAGGATCGCAGCTTCGTCGGCGATCTCGACGCGTGGCAGGTGCTCCACGAGATTGAGGTAGGACGAGCGGCGCGATTCAGGCATTCGCTCGAGCTCACGCTGGACGAGCAGCGAGACGAACGGCTCGTAGAGAGCAAGCTCGTGCTCCCACCATCGGATCGTCAGGTCACGCCGGAACGGCTCGTCATTGTCGAGGTAGGCCCCGATCACCGATGTCTCGAGGTAGATGGACTTTCGAGACGAGCGGGTAGCGCGACGCGTCACGTGCGGTCTCCCGGTGCCGGAGGTGCCGGGCCTGGCGCCTGCGAGTGCCGCCCGTTGGGCCGGAAGACGATCGTGCTGCGCGCAAAGTCGAATTCGACCCGGAAGAAGCGAAGCATGTCGCTCCCCATTATGCCGCTCTGCTCGAACCCGGCCGTCTCGTTCACTGGGTCGAGATCCAGCACGATTGCCCTCACGAACTCGTGAAGCCGCCCGCCTCCCTGCAACTGCAGGCGGTCGAGCACAACCACCGGCACGTTGTCCGTCACTCCACCGGCGCCCACGACACGGACCGCGACGCCCTTGTGCTGCTTGGCCGCGAGGTTGTAACGCTCGAACGCCCGCGACGACACCACGGTCGACGACGCCCCGGTATCAACGATGAAGTTAAGCGCGACCTCTGTCCCGATGTCGGCTCTCACGCTCATCATTCCGCCATTCGTCATTCGATACGGAATCTCGACATCGCCTTCCGCGATCGGCTGTCCCGGTTCGTCCGCCGGCCGCAACTCGAGCACGCGCCGTTCATAGTCGACCGCAATCCGAAAGTGCGACAGCACCGACAGTCCGATGTAGCCATCCACCTTTGCGCGTTGCGAAGTCTCGTGGATCTTGCGGATGTAGGTCGGCACACTGTCCATCGACATCTGGCCGAGGGCAAGCTTGTCCAGGACGCCGTACACGATCGAGAACCGGCCCGTTCCGCTGACACCTCTTGACGTGCCGCCAGCGGCGACTCGGCGCAGCTTGAGCGTTCGGGCCACGTCTTCGGAAACCACGACGAAGCCGGCGCCCGAATCGATCACGAAGCGAAAGGGCCCCTTTCCGTTGAGCATGACGTCGACCGTCGGCAGCCGGGAGTCCGACAGCACCAATGGCACGTCAACGCTCCTCGGCCCCTTCACCTGATACAGGTTTCGCCCGTTGAGCCGGCGGTAGAGATTGATCAGTCCCCGAATCCGCGATCGGCGATCCGAATCGATGTCCGCGGCAACACCCAGAAACCGCTCGTAAGCATCCGCGGCTTCCTCGTAGCGCTCCTGTCGCGATGCGGTCTGGCCGAGCAGGTAGAGAAAGTCCGGCTCCCTCGGTGACCGGGCCACGGCATCGCGTGAGCGGCGAAGGCTCTCGGCAAGGTTGCCAACATAGAGGTCGAGCTCGGCGCGCCCGGCGATCGCCAGGACTTCTCCGGAATCGGACCGGAGCGCGGCATCGAACGACCCGGCGGCCTCCTGCAGGAAGCCAATGCGCATCAGCGCCACCCCCACGATGGCGTGCGCGCGAGCATTCTCGGGGGCCTTCTCGAGAACCCTGACCGCCTGCTGAACGCAGGGTCCGAACTGACGCAACTTCAGGTACGCCCATGCGAGCCCGAGCTGCGCGGGGACAGAGTCGGGCGCCGACGTGACTGCGCGCTCTAGACGTTCGACGGCGTGTTCGTACCGTCCAACACGGATAGCCTTCAGACCGCGCTCGACATCTTCGGTCGGATCAATAGGCGTGGTCTGAGTCTCGCTGGCTTTCGCCGGAAGTGTGGCAAAACACACCGAAAAAGCGAGAGCGAGCAGGAACGAGTTCCAGGTCCATCGCATGAGGGCGCCTCCTGAGTCGGGTGCCTGACTGCGTCACGATCGTTGTCGAGCGTCAGGTGCTCCAAATAACGCGCAGAGTCGCTTCGCGCTTACAGTCTGGCACAACCTTCGTACGGATGCCCGGCGATCCGGGTTCAGCCTTCGATGGCGTCTTCGGACCGTCTCCCGAGAAAATGCTCCGGTGCGGCTTCGATGCAGAGCTTGAAGTAGGGTTCGGCCACCTGGTAGAGCCCGGTCATCTGGGCACAGGTCGCCAGTCCCCAAAGCGCTTCGAGGCTGCCCGCGTCGAGTCCCAACGCACTCTGATAGTGCTTTCGGGCCTCGGCATACCGGCCGAACTGCCGCATCGCGTCGCCGATCAGACACTCTGCCTCGGCAGCGAATCGGTTCGAGACGCAGAGCTTCGACGCCCGATCGGCAGATTCGAGGGCTTCCTTCTCGTTGTCAAAATGCGCCTGAACGAGGGCGTGACACGCCGAAACGACCGAGGCATAACCCGGGAAGTGTACGAGAACGAGTGCCTTCGACAGCGCACGGTCCGCCTCGACAGGTTCGGGTCGCTCCTGATCGAGCAGGGCACGTGCAAGCGTCAGGAGCGTCAGGGAGAGCGAGTCCTCGTTCTTGAAACGGTCGAGCAACCGCGTCGTTTCGGCTATGGCCTGTCGAAAGTTTCCTCTGAGGTACTGCAACCTCGCGTGTGCAAGCGCGACGTCATCCGCAATCTCGGCGCTCTGCGAAGGATCGTAGGCGGCGGCGAGTGCGCGCTCAGCCTCCGCGAAACGCAGTCGCGTCAGCGCAATGTCCGCGATGGCGAGCTCCCGGCGTCCGCGCCCGTCCGCCGAACATGCCATTGGCGAAACTGTCTGCAGTGTCTCGGAGGCTGCATCCAGCTCACCGGCAAGTGCCTGAACACGCGCAAGCTCGACAAGCGCATCCGCCCGCTGCCTCGACGCCGGAGCGAGGTCTGCCGCCTCCCGGCACACCCGCTCGGCGGCCTGGTAATCCTCTTCACCCACCAGTGCGCGCGCCAGGCAGATCCGAAGATCGAAGCACTCAGCCTGATCCGTCTCAACCGAAAGCGCGGAGATCGCGACGTCCTTGGCCGCTTCGTATCGGCCATCCGACAGCAGCCGCTCTACATCGACCGTGACACCGTTCGACTGCGTGCGGCGCGAGAACCACCAGGCAAAGCCAACAGCGCCAAACACGATGCAGGCTGCAGCTATCGCGACGATGATGAGGAATCCGGACATGGTTCGGCTTGGTCCAGCGCGGGCTGCATCAATCCGTAGCGAACGCGAGCGATCGGCGAGCCATCGTGGACCTGCCTTGCACCGGCCGCCTCGAATCAGGCGCCGAGCGTGAACCAGAACTTCGTCTGATCGACACGGACTTCGTCGCCGGATGCGAGTTGATGCGTGCGCACACGAACTCCATTGACGAAAGTCCCGTTTCCGCTGTTGAGGTCATTGATGATCCAGGCACCGTTAACACACTGAAACTCGGCGTGATTCCGCGACGTGCCCGGAGTCGGTATCACAATCTCACACTCCGGATGTCTGCCGACGCGCATATGTACACGGACCAGTTGAATCACCGAGCCGTCGTGGGCCCGCAGAATCGCCGGCACCACTTCGCCGGCCGGCCTGACCGAGACACTCGGAGTGGTCGCAAACGGATCGACCGTCGAGACCGGGATGGCACTGACGTTTGGTGTCGTCGTGTAGCTCTCGGGACCGAGGGTCGCCGCGAGCGGGTCAGCCGCGACCGGTGGAGGCGAGCTGGGAATACCGGCCTGCACAGGCGGGAACGGATCCGATACCGGCTCAGGCACAGGCGCCGGTGGCGGCGGCGTCCAGGCCGGGGGCTCAGGCACCGGTGGTGCGGGAGGTACTGCAGCCATGGGCGGTTCGGACTGCACCGGAATGTCGGGACCGCTTCCCCATTCAGGAGGAGCGGGCTCGACTGCAGGCGGAGGCGCCCACGACGATCCAGCCGATTCGACGGGCGCCGAGAAACCGGTTGGGAATGCCTCGTGCTGCGCCGACTGCGCCGCTTCCTTCGCCTTCCCCTTGCGTACGACGAAGAAAATTATCCCCCCGCCAATGGCCAGCAAGAGGATGACGACGGCGGCAACGATCAGGACAATTACCGTCAGGCTCATAGGCGATTCGCGTCCCCGGTACCGATTCTCACATCAGGAATGCTCGTTGGAGCATTTTCGTGATACCACAGAGACATCACCTATGTCGATACCCGACAATCGCTTAGCGTCGTGTGACGACACAGGTTTGCGGATTTTCGTTTGATCGTGGTAAAGCTCGTGGTGCTCGTCCGAGCATGGAGACTCTCGACAACATGAAGGTCGCGATCGTTTCGGCGCTCGTCTCGGTGTGGCTCATCTCTGGCCAATCCGGTGACGCATACGGCCGTCCTGCCTTTGCAGCCGCGCAGGAGGTCGGGATCGGCGACCCGAAGATCGAGTACCGCCTGCGGGTGGCCCGGGCCGACGCCCAGCAGGAAAAGATGCACGATGCAGCCGACGAGATCGGCCAGCTCTCTTCGAAGATTGCTGAACGAGTCTCCCGTGGCGATGCGCTCAGGGCCGAAGACGCAAAGACCCTCGATCGCATCAAGCGGCTTGCAAAGCGGCTTCGGTCAGACCTCGGAGGCGGCGGAGATCCGACCCTCGACGAGAAGCCCGCTACGATGAACGATGCCGCGCGCGCTCTTGGTGCGAGCGGAGCGGAGTTCGCGAAACTCTTCAGCGGCTCGACGCGTTACGTGGTCGACGCTCGAATAATCCGGAAAGCCGGCGAGATCGTTCTCCTGACCGATCTTCTGAAACCGTACGCAAGATGACCCTGACTCCGTCACTGACCGTTCGGCTCCTGTGTGCCGTGACCCTCGTGGCGACGTTCGGGGGACTGGCGAACGGCGCTCGACGGCTACAGGAGCCGGACGAGCCGACGGTCACCCTGAACACGGAGGTCGTCCTGGTCAACGTCGTCGCCACGACGAAGGACCGGTTTGCCATAGGCCTCGAGATGGATGATTTCGCCGTCACCGAAAACGGGATCCCGCAGGTTATCGAGTACTTCGGTGCGGAAGAGACACCGTTCGCCGTCGCGATCCTCCTCGACGTCAGCGGCAGCATGGAGTTCAAGTTCCGGCTTGCCCGAATGGCCGCGGCCCGGTTCATGGACCGCGTTCGGCCGACCGACCGGGTTGCCGTTTACCTCTTCGGATCGGAAGTTCGTCGCGTGCAGGACTTCACGCCAGGCGGACGCGACCTCGACGACGGCGTCTGGGACGCGAGCCCGAAGGGCATCACGAAGATGTATGACGGCATCGTCCTGGCCGCGCAGCATCTCGGAGAACGCCCCGAGCAGCGACGTGCCATTCTCCTGCTCTCTGACGGAGCGGACTACGGAAGTGGCGAGTCGTACGACGACGCGGTGGATGCTGCCCAGGAAGCCGGAGTTACGGTGTATGGCATCGACCTGGCACCTATAGGACAGTCCGGGGCGTCTTCCCGGGCCGATGAGCTCAGGTCTCGAGCCGTACTGACGGGCTTCTCGAACAAGTCGGGAGGCCGGTTCTTCAACACGAAATCAGACGGGACGGGTCTCAACGAGGCTTTCGAGCAGATCGTCGACGAGCTCGGGCATCAATACACGCTCGGTTATTCGCCGACGAACCTCAAGCGCGACGGCTCGTGGCGGGCCATCTCGGTCACGTCGCCCCAGCCCGGGCTGCGCATTCGTGCGAGAAGCGGCTACCGGGCTCCCACCCAGTAGCCGCTTCGACTAGCTCCGCCGGAAGCCGGAAAGCCTCAGGCGTCGCCCGCAGGTCCCAGCTGGCCCGTTGTGCCCGATGCCCCGGCCGCTTCCGAGAGCCCTCCCTTGAAGTGCTCTCCGAACTCTTCCGCAAGGGGACCGACGAGCGCGCCGCCCACTTCCTTCGAGTACAGCATCTTCCCGGTCTCCGGATCGCGATCGACGAGGACGAGGTCGCCCGTCTCCACCTGCTCGGTCGCAACCAGGTTCGACAGCGAGTAGACGAGGAAGCGCTCGATGGCTCGCTTCAGGTGCCGCGCGCCGTACTTGAAATCGATGCCCTCGTCCAGCAGGAGCTGTTTCGCCGAGTCCGAACACTGGAATACGAACTTTGCCCCTGCCGACTGCATGATCCGCTTCTGCACCTGGCCGAGTTCGAGGTCGAGAATGGCGCGAAGGTGAACCTCGCGCAGCGACCGGAAGACGACAACCTTGTCGATGCGATTCATGAACTCAGGCGAGAACTTGCGGCGAGCGGCCTCGAGCGCCGTGCGGTAGATCTTCTGGTCGACGTCGCTCTCGCCCATCCCGCCGCCCTGCGCCGGGGCAAATCCGATCGATCCCGTGATCAGTTCGCTCATCTCCTTCGCACCCAGGTTCGAGGTCATGAAGATGAGCGTTCGCGAGAAATCGACCTTGCGATTGTCGCCGAGCGTCAGCGTCGCCTTGTCGAGGATGCCCAGGAGGAGCTGCCAGAGCGCGTCCGAGGCCTTCTCGATCTCGTCGAAGAGGATGAACGTGAGCTTGTCCTGTTCCGTGTGATACCGGTCCAGGTTCTCCTGTGTGAGCATCGGCGAAGTCTCGCGATGTCCAAGGTATCCCGGAGGCGAGCCGATGAGCTTCGCAATCTCATGGGAATGCTGAAACTCCGCACAGTCGATTTTCACGACGGCGTTCGTGTCTCCGAAGAGAACCTCGGCTCCTGCCTCGACGACACGCGTCTTGCCCGATCCCGTGGGACCGAGAAAGAGGAACGTGCCAATCGGCCGTCCCGGGTTCTGCATTCCGGCCAGATAGATCTGGTAGAGACCAGAGATGCGGCGGACCGCCCTCTCCTGGCCGACGATTCGGTGCGAGAGCCGCTCCTCGAACTCCTGGGCTCGGGCACTCTTTCGCTCGGGGTCGAGCGGTATGCGCTTTCGTTCGTTCGCCTGTGCCATGGTCTTTCTCCTCCACTGGCGAGCATCCAGTCCCGCCGCGTCGTGCTCACACGCCGTCTGATGACGACGCCGACGAGCGCGTTGGACAGGAGCGATGAAAACCCCGCGTCGCGCTCACGAGTATCTACGGATCAGAAGGAACATTCGGCCTTGTCGAACGGCTGCCACTTTCTAGTGTACGGTCCGAAGCTTGTCAAGCGGGGGTCATGGTGCGCGGCGGCAAGCGGGCAGCAGAAGGCGCGCGGCGACCTCCAATGGAGATCGCCGCGCGCCATGTGAACGCAGGCTCGGGACGTCGGGCCGACTACTCGGCTGCCGTCTTCGCCGACTTCTTGTTCTTGTCGAGTCGGGTGTCGCGCTCGCGGATTCGCGCGGCCTTCCCGCGCAGATTCCGAAGGTAGTAGAGCTTCGCACGGCGCACACGGCCCCGCTTCACCACGTCGATGTGGTCGACGATCGTCGCGTGCAGCGGAAAAATGCGCTCGACACCAATGCCGAAGCTCGTCTTCCGGACGGTGATCGTCTCGCGGATTCCGCCATGCTTGCGTGCAATGACTACGCCCTCGAACGCCTGCAACCGCTCCTTGTCGCCTTCCTTGATGCGCACGTGCACGCGGATGGTGTCGCCCGGATCGAATGCCGGAATGCCGGCACGAAGGCCCGCGTTTTCAACTGATTGGATGATCGTATTCATTTTCGGTTCACCTTACTTCGTCGTCGCTTTCAATTCGTCGAGAAATCGAATGTCTTCGTCACTGAGCTCTGCAGCATCGAGCAACTCGGGTCGCCGCTTCAACGTTCGCGCCAGGGACTGTTGGCGCCGCCAGCGCGCGATCTCGGCGTGATTCCCGCCGAGTAACACGTCCGGCACGGCCACGCCACGGAAGTCCGCCGGCCGCGTGTAGTGCGGACAATCGAGCAGGCCGGTGGATGCCGAGAACGAATCCTCCATCGCGGATCGATCGCAACCCAGCGATCCCGGCAGGAGCCGCACCACGGCGTCGACAACGACGCACGCTGCAAGCTCCCCTCCCGAGAGCACCACGTCCCCGATCGAGAGCTCCTCGTCGACGACCGCGTTGACCACGCGCTCGTCAACACCCTCATACCTGCCGCAGAGCAGGACGACCTGGTCGAATGAAGCGAGGCTTTCAGCCTCGCGTTGATCAAAGAGCTTGCCCTGTGGCGTCGTCAGCACGACCACCGCACGCCCCCTCTCGGGGGGCAACCTGAGCGACTCGACCGCATTCACGAGCGGCTCGGGTTTGAGCACCATCCCGGCGCCGCCGCCGAATGGCCGATCGTCGACAACGTGATGACGGTCCGACGTCCATGAGCGGAGGTCGTGCACGTCGATGTCGACGATCCGTGCGTCCTTCGCGCGCCGGATTATTCCGTGCTCGAAAGGACCGGAAAAGAATTCTGGAAAGATCGTGACGATGTCGAATCGCATTCGCTTGGCCGTCAACGGCGACCGCTGACCAGCGGCTACAGATCCAACAGTCCTTCTGGCGGATCGATCACGATGCGACGCGCATCGATGTCGACCTCCGTACAAATCGCTTCGACGAACGGAACGAGAGCGTCCGACCGTCCGTCACGTGAAATCGAGAGCAGTTCTCCGGCCCCGGTGTGCAGGATGCCCGTCACTACACCGACGGCTTCGCCGCCGATCGTCTCGACCGAGCAACCGACGAGATCGAATTCGTAGAAGACATCCTCGTCCTTGATCTCGAAGACGTCCGATTCGGGAATCACCACGTCGTGACCCGCAAGCGGCATGGCGTCGTTCATCGTCTCGATCCCCTCGAACTTCAGGAGAACCCGCCCCTTGTGAAAGCGGAATCGCTCGAGAACGGCTTCCCGGCTGGCGTCTCCGCGCCGGAGGGTCACCGTGCCGAGCTCGTCGAAGCGCTCGGGGAAATCCGTCAGGATGTCCGCCGTCACCTCGCCACGGATTCCCCACGCGCGCGCAATGCGTGCGATGACGATTCCGTCGTTCACTTGTTCGGTCGAGTTCATCAAAACACTACTCGAGGATCTCGAGCACGAACCGCTTCCGCAGTTTCATGCCGGCTGCACCGAGGATCGTCCTGACGGCGCGAGCCGTCCTTCCCTGCTTGCCAATCACCTTGCCAAGGTCCGCGGGCGCGACGCGCAGTTCGAGCACCGTCGTCTGCTGTCCCTCGACCTCATTGACCTTCACTTCGTCCGGGAAATCGACGAGAGCTTTTGCAATGACTTCGACGAGTTCCCGCATTGATCCGCCGTTTTCCATGGGCCACCTCGCTGTCGATCAGCATCCTCAGATCCGGTTGAACAAAGGCGAAATCCGCGGTCCGGACGACCCGCGGGCATTGGCGAACCCTCGACGCCACCGGGGGTGTCCGAACGTGCGCCCGCACGGTCGGCACTCCCTTCGACGCCGCTACTCCGTCGCGACCGCAGCCGCCGACCGCCGCTGTGCCTTGAGACAGCGCCGAACCGACTCTGTCGGCTGAGCGCCCATCTTGACCCAGTGGGCGTATCGTTCCTCGTCGATCTTGATCACGGGCGGAACCGCGATTGGATCGTAGTGTCCAACATTCTCGACGAAGCGTCCGTCGCGCTTTGCGTCGCGCTCAGTCACCACGATGCGGTAGAAGGGGCGCTTCTTGGCGCCAAGTCGTGTCAATCGAATCGAAAGCAAGCCATCACCTCCAAGAGCCTATTTGCGGCTCTTCTTTTTCTTCTTGACCTTGCGCTTCGGCTTCATCGAGCCGAGTGCGCCGGCCATCTTGCCACCCATCATTCCACCGAGCGCGCCAAAGCCGCCCGTTGTCACCATGCGCATCATGCGGCGCATGTCCTCGTATTCGCGAAGCATTTCGTTGACCTCCTGAACGGAGGTCCCGCTGCCGCGAGCAATTCGCTTGCGCCGGCTACCGTCGAGCACCTTGTGATTGCGCCGCTCGAGCGGCGTCATCGACCCGATGATCGCCTCGGTCTTCTTGAACTTGCGCTCCATCTCGCCCGTCACCTCGGGCGTCATCCTCAGGCCGCCGAACATCCCGGTCGGCAGCATTCCGAGAATGCTGTCGAGCGAGCCGAGTTTCTTGACCTGCTTGAGCTGGTCCCGAAAATCCTCGAGCGTGAACTTGTCCTCGGCGAGCTTCTTCTGGAGCCGCAGCGCGTCCTTCTCGTCGACCTCGGCCTGGACCTTTTCGACCAGCGACAGGACGTCACCCATTCCGAGAATGCGCTGTGCGATGCGGTCCGGGTAGAACGGCTCGAGGGCGTCGTACTTCTCGCCGACGCCGATGAACTTGATCGGCTGGCCGGTGACTTCCTTGATCGAGAGGGCGGCGCCACCACGCGCGTCGCCGTCCATCTTCGTCAGGATGACGCCGGTGACCCCGATGCGCTCGTGGAACTCCTTCGCACTCTTGACTGCATCCTGCCCGGTCATGGCGTCAGCGACGAACAACACCTCGACGGGATTGGTCGCAGCCTTGATCTGCTCGAGCTCCACCATCAAAGACTCGTCGATATGCAGCCGTCCCGCAGTGTCGATCACGAGTGTGTCGAAACCGGTGAGCTCGGCTTCCTTCACGGCCAGTGCAACGATCTTCTGCGGATCGTCCACGCCCTCGGGATGAAAGACGCGCCGGCCGATGGCCTGGCCAATGACTTTCAGCTGGTCGCGCGCCGCCGGACGATAGACGTCGACCGAAACGAGCAACGGATTGCGCCGTTCGTTCGCCGAGAGCCACATCGCGAGCTTGCCCGTGGACGTCGTCTTTCCCGAGCCCTGCAACCCGACCATCATGATGACGTTCGGTCCACGCTTGTTGGGAAAGAGGATCCGGGACGACGTGCCGCCGAGCATCTCGGTCATCTCGTCGTAGACGACCTTGTAGAGTACCTGCTCGGGCTTGAGTGAACCGACGACTTCGGTTCCGAGCGCCTTCTCGCGCGTCCTGTCGATGAACTGCTTGACGACCTGGTAGTTGACGTCCGCCTCGAGCAGCGCAATACGCACGCTGCGAAGGGCGGTGTCTATGTTCTCTTCGGTCAGGCGGCTCTCGCCCCTGAGACCCTTGAGAACATCACGCAGTTTGTCGGAAAGCGATTCGAACATAGTTAAACCGGCCGCGCTACAGGCGGAAAATGCAAATGAGCACGATACAGACCGACCGCCGGGGTGTCAACGCAAGTGACGACGCAACCGGCGCCATCTATTGGGCCTCAGGCTCCTTTCCGGTGTCGGTCTGACTCGGCTCAAGAGGCTCGGCAGATGCTCGGGCTTCAGGCTCCGAGCCGATGACCGCGGTGGACGGGAATTCGTCCTCAGCGGCCCGTTCGCTTAGTCGAAGCTCGGTCGCACCGCCCGGACTGGACGGGACGAAGACCGTCGGAGCATCGGGTTCCACGCCTGGACCGGCCGCGTTGACGGTCCCTCCCTCGGCAAGACGAAGCGCGTTCATTAGCGCCTCACGGAACTCGTCTACCGTCCCGTGACGTCGATCGGGATCGTGAGAAACAGAGCGCCGGAGGACGTCGATGGTCTCGGACAGCTCGGGTGCGGCGCGATTGATTTCAACGCCAACTGCCGCCATCGACGCCGCCAGAGCCGGAATCGTCGATCCGCTGAACGGACGGCTTCCGGTCAGCGCCTCGATCACGATCACCCCGAGCGCAAAGACATCCGTCCGGACGTCGACCGGTCTTCCCTCTAGCTGCTCGGGCGACATGTAGCCGAAGGTCCCCATTATCGAGCCTGGAACGGTGATGCTCGAGATGGTGTCAGAGCTTTTTCCCTCGGTAAGGACCTTGGCGATACCGAAGTCCAGCACCTTGACGATCTGGTGGTGGGGATCTTCCGAATCGGTCAGGAGGATGTTCTCGGGCTTCAGGTCACGGTGGATCACTCCTGCCTTGTGAGCCTCGGCGACGGCGTCGCAGACACCGTCGATGATGAAGGCGACGCGTTCCGCCGCGAGACGCACGTCTCGGCGAAGCTCGTGTCGAAGCGTCTTTCCCTTCACATACTCCATCACGAGGTATGCGCCATCCGTCCCGAGCGAGCCGTAGTCGAAGACCGTCACGATGTTGAGGTGCGACAGACGCGCCGATGCCTGCGCCTCGCGCTCGAACCGCCGGAGTGCCGCCTGGTCTCCGAACAGGGCGCCGGTCAGCACCTTGATCGCCACCACTCGCCCCAGGCGCACGTCGGTGCCGCGGTAAACGGCGCCCATTCCGCCCCGTCCGATCAGGTGGTCCAGCCGGTACTTGCCGTCGATGGTGCGCTCTACCGGAAGCGTGACCGCAAGCTGCGCCCCGTCGTCGGTACACACGGACTCGGTTGAGTCGAAGCAGCGGCCACAAACCGGACACTCGCGAACGAGATTGATGCCCTGGGCGTCGACGCGTCCCAGCACCTCAGCGCGCTCGCGTCGCGCGACGGCCACGCGTTCACGCAGTTGCGCATTCTCGAAGACGATCGCCATCTGCGCGGCGACGGATTCCAGAAGGCGGCGATCCGGCTTCGAGTAATGTTCCTCCGATGCCTTCGCCCCGAGCAGAACGACGCCGACGGAGCGTCCACCCCTTCCGGATACCGGAACTACGAGCTCGATTCCGTACTCGGTCAGCACGTCGGGTTCGCCCTCCGGCAATCGTTCGCGAAGTGTGTCGACAGACTGCGCGGACTGTTCGCCCTCGAGAATCCGCAGGAGCGACGACTCCTTCGACAGAACGAAGTCGTTCGCGTGCTCGCCGCTCGAGTAGGTGACCTCCACGTTCTTGGAATCACGATCGCGAAAGACCACGTAGCAGCTCAGCGGATGCAACGCTTCCCGTATCTTCTCGCTCGCCATGGTCGAGACCTCTCGAATCGAGTCCGAGGCGCGAATTGCCTCGATTAGCCCGAGCAATACCTGCTCGGTATCGTAGGCCTCTCGAAAGAAGCGCCGGTCTATGAGCGAGAGCAGCCGGGTGCGGAATCTAAGGGCGACGATGGCAACCGAGGCCAGGATCAGGTTGCCCGCGTTCCGAAAGAGGAGCTCGGCGATCGTCAGATTCCGGTCTTCCCACGTTCGCCAGAGAATCAGGATCGCGGGCAGGACGACAATGGTTCTCATCACACCGCGCGCCAGCGCATACTTCACGCTCTGGCGGACGACGATCGCGATGTCGAAGAGCCGGTTCTTCAACACCGCGTACGCGATCGACGCCGGAACGAGCAAGAAGGACAAGGTCAGGTAGGCCTGGATCGTCGGATCAACCAGTCTCGAGTGGCCCGGGATGAAGCCCGACGAGGCGAAGAACTCGGCAAACCGAACCAGAAAAACCGGCAGGCAGCCGGCGACGATTCCGGTCGCCATCCACTTCAGTCGACGGCGATATTCACTGGTCAGCGCCCGATTGAATCCGTAGACGGTCGTCAGCATCATCGCGAGGATCATCGTGACGCCGAATGCGTCGGAGAATATGGAGCAGTACCGAATTGGCGTCTCGTACGTGGCAAAGAACGCGAGACCGCCAGTTCCCCCGCGCAGGGCCATTCCACTGACCAGCGCCGTCGGCACCGTCAATGCAGCGACGATTGCGTACAGCGTGACCAGCATCGAATACGGGATTCGGAGGTTCGAGCGGTCGCCGAACGGCTCCGAGAAGAAGTGGAAGGCCAGTACCGATGGCAGGCGGTTGCGAAGCAACGTCGCGGCGAACAGCAGCGCGAGACCGGTTGGACCGACCGACGACGAATAAGGCTCGAGCGCGTAGCCGAGGTAGAGAATCGCCATCGAGATGAACGCATACACGCCCATCGCCAGCCGCTGGACTTCGCGACGCGCGAGCCCGAACAGGGAACCGACGACCAGGAAGGACAGCCCCACGATGAAATGCACGACCGAAGCGCCCGCCTTCACCGGCGATCTTCGCATAGCAACGTGCAGGACGCGGACCTCGCCGCGGCCGGAACCGTCGACCGTGAGCTCGTAGGAGCCGTTCTCGGGCAGCGTCGCGAGGTATGCCTCGAGGCCGTGCGATTCGAAGTTGGTCACCGCGTCGATGGCAGAGATCCTGTCGCCAGCTCGAAGGACTCCATCCGCCGCGCCACCCGGCCTCACCGAAACGACCCGTACACCTCCGCGTGAATCTGTTTCGAACGTCCAGCCTGGGTCACGGAATTTTGCGCCGCCCAGAACCAGAACGACCGCCCCATACGCGAAGCCCAGGCTCGCGACCGTCACGAGCAGTGTCGACACCCAGAAGATGTGAGGTCTTCCCGCAGGAGCGGGAGCAGGACCCCGGTCTTTCTGAGTGTCGCCCGGCATCACCCAAGGTCACCGAGTGCGGAGGCCGCGGCGCTCAGCGTCAGGTCGACGACGTCACGCGTGTGCGCGAGCCCGACGAAGGCTGCTTCGTATTGGGAAGGCGCGAGGTAGACACCCCGGTCGAGCATCCCGTGGAAGAAACGGCCGTAGCGTTTCGTATCCGACCGCGACGCCGTGTCCCAGTCGACAACGGCAGGACCTTCGTGGAAGAACGTCGTGAACATCGAACCGACGCGATTGGTCACCGTGGCTACGCCAGCCTCGCGAGCCAGTCCCGACAACCCATCCGCGATCGCCGACGTGGTGCGTTCGAGCTGGTCGTAGACGGCTGAGTCATCCAGCAGTCGAAGCGTTGCGAGCCCTGCCGTCACGGCCAGCGGATTGCCCGACAGCGTGCCGGCCTGGTAGATCGGCCCGACCGGCGCCACCCGCGACAGTATTTCGCGCCGTCCGCCGTACGCGCCCACGGGAAGTCCGCCGCCGATGATCTTGCCGAGACACGTCATGTCCGGCTTCACGCCGAAGCGTTCCTGTGCCCCGCCCCGCGCAACACGAAAACCGGTCATGACTTCGTCGAAGATCAGCACCGCGCCCCGAGCCGTACAGATCTCGCGAAGCCCTTCGAGGAATTCCGGCCCGGGCGGCACCGTGCCCATGTTGCCGGCGACCGGTTCTACGATGACGCAGGCGATATCGTCGGCAGCAGCATCGAAGATCGCCCGCACCGACTCCAGGTCGTTGAATCGCGCCACGAGCGTGTCGGCAACCGCGCCGGGCGTCACTCCCGGGGAGTCAGGAAGACCGAGCGTCGCAACTCCGGATCCAGCCTTGACGAGCAGCGAGTCGGCGTGGCCGTGGTAACAACCCTCGAACTTGATCAGTTTCTTTCGACCGGTGAAGCCCCGTGCCACGCGTATGGCGCTCATCGTCGCCTCAGTGCCGGAGCTCGTCAGCCGCAGCATCTCCATGCTCGGGACCGCGTGCGAGATGGCCTGGGCCAGCTCGACCTCGAGTTCCGTCGGTGCCCCGTAACTCGTACCGCGCGCGAGAGCGTCCGAAAGGGCCGCGATGACGGACGGATGCGCGTGGCCAGCTATCATCGGTCCCCAGCTCCCGATGTAGTCGATCAGCTCGTTACCGTCGACGTCCCACATGCGACAACCGGAGGCGCGCGCGATGAACCGCGGAGTCCCGCCAACCCCGCGAAACGCGCGAACCGGACTGTTCACGCCTCCAGGTATGAACTTCTGTGCCCGCACGAACAGTTCGTCGCTTCGCATGGTCGCTCTCCTCGGCTGATTCGGGTTTGCCGCGAGTGAGAATAGCGAAGAACCCTCGTGACGGGCAGGCCGGACCGAATGAGCATTGCGCGAAGCGCTTTGGAGTGCGGAGTCAAGCGCCGCTTTGGATCCCCGCGGACCCATAGCCGTTCAGGTGAAATCCAAAGCGGCGCTTCACGCCGCCCTCCAAGGCGCTCCGCGCAATGACCCTGCGATCTAGACCGCGTCCGCTTCGAGCGCCGAGCCGAGCCACGCATCGCGCAGTCGGCGCGGCCGCTCGCCTGAGTCGGCCATCGGCTCGATGCTGACCTCGGTCTCGAAAGTCCGGTCGATCGTCAACGTCGCTGTCTTGAGCCGATCCCGGCGGAAGTAGGCCACGCTGACTTCCCGTCCGGGCGCCATAGCGCGCAACCGTGCCTTGAAGGTATCCGGCGTCACCCGAAAGCCGTCCACTGCCATCACGACATCGCCCGCGCTCAGCCCCGCCTTTTCGGCCGGAGACTCTTCATAAACCGTGCGAATGGCGACAAGGTTGTCCCGCGCATCGGTCTCGACGCCGATCCACGGCGTCGGACCGTCACCGTTCTCACCGGCTTCGCCCTTTCGCTTCGAGACCAGCCGCAGTCCGAACGGCTTGATCGCTCCATTGAAATCGAGTTCCTCGGCCGAATGCACGGTTCGCTTGAAGAACCTGCGAAGGTCGAGACCCGACACCTCCGCTGCAATGGCCTCGAACTCGGCTTCGCCGATGCCGGCGCCGTCTGCCTGATATCGCCTCCAGAGCTCGCGCATGATGTCGTCGAGCGACACGCGTCCGTCCGTCCTCTCGCGAACGTGCAGGTCGAGCAGCAACCCGACGAGCATGCCCTTGAGGTAGTAGTTCACGAGGACGTTCGGACTGTGCTCGTTCTGCCGGTAGAACTTGATCCACGTGTCGAAACTCGACTCAGCCAGACTCTGCCGCAACCGGCCAGGGGTCTGGTTGAGCTTCCCGATGTAGGCGGAGAGGTTCTTGAAATACCGCTTCGCAGGCATCAAGCCTGCACGAACGACGAGCAGGTTGTCGTAGTACGACGTGATGCCCTCGAACACCCAGAGCAGCCGCGTGTAGTTCTCCTGCCCGTAATCGAAAGGCCCGAGCGCAGCAGGCCTGATCCGCTTCACGCTCCACGTATGGAAGAACTCGTGGGCGATGAGCGTCAGCACCTGATCCTCGTATTTCTTCCTCGGATGGAAGCTGTGGCTGTCGATGCCGAGCACCGTTGAATTGCGGTGCTCCAGCCCTCCCCGCGCCCCGGGGAACACGTGGCAGATGAACGTGTAGTGCCGATAAGGCGGCGCGCCTCCCCAGAAATCGATGACCGTCTCGACGATTTTCCGGGTCTCTCTCAGGAGCGCCTTCTCGTCGAGGCCGCCTCCCCCCG
>CAZXLQ010000038.1:0-24304 GCA_964641945.1 uncultured Clostridia bacterium | reverse complement strand
GACCGCTCTCCCCACCGCACGTTACGCTCGCGGTTCTGGGTCGGCCTGCGGCCGACGGGGACTCTGTCGCACCTACCGGTGACGCCAGGATGGCGATCGCTTCTCCAGGAAGGCGACCAGCCCCTCGCCGGGATCGCGCAGGTTCATTAGCTGGTTCAGGTAAAGATCCTCGACTTTCAACAGCGCTTCCTCGAGCGACACCCCGTCGCATTCGACGAGCGCCCGTCGAGCGGTCTCGAGCACCGAAGCACTCAGACTCCGCAGCTTGTCGAGCACCTCGTCCGACTTCTTCTGCAGCTGGTCGTCGGGCACGACGTGCGAGACGAGTCCACACTGTCGCGCCTCCTCGGCCGTCAGCAGCGCTCCGGTGAGAATCATCTCTCTCGCACGTTTCTGACCGACGATTCGCGGGAAGTAGACACACGCCAGCGGCGGAAAGACACCCATCTTGATCTGGGGCAGTCCGAATCGAGCCTTCTCGGACGCAATGACGATGTCGCAATACGCGGCGAGCTCGCACCCCGCCCCCAGCGCCGAGTCGGGAACGATGGCAACCGTGGGCTTCGACTGAAAGTCGAGGGTCCGGAAGATCGCGTGGAATGCGTCGAGGAGCTGGTAGGCGACCTCGGGACCGTGGTCCTCGAGCGCTATGCCGGCCGAGAACGCGCGGCACTTCTGCCCGACCTCGAAGACGAACGCGCACAACCCGTGATCTCGGGCGGCCGTGTTCACGGCTTCCGTGATCGCACCCATCATATCGATCGTCAGGGTGTTGAGCGGCGGATTGTTCAGGGAGATGCGCGCAACTCGGTCGTCTATACGCAGGCCGATCTTCGACGACAAGTCGCCCCGTCCAAGCACCTCGGAAAATTCGCTCATCGATTCACCCGCGATCGTGACCAGTCAGCCAGAGGTCGACGGGCCTTACGGTGGGAAGCAGCGGATACAGCTGCAGGCCGTCGACGTGCTGACTATGGAGGATGTAATCGCGACGGTGCAAGAGCACGACGGCCGGGCACACTTCGACGAACGTGCGGTGAATCTCGCGGTAAAGTTCGTCGCGTGATGGCGGATCGGTCGTGGCACGCGCGAGTTCGAACAGCTCGTCGAGCACCTGCGAATCGTGGGTTCCCGCAAACGAGCCCAACGTCGAATGGAACGCGCCGAATGTAAAGGTGTCGGGATCGAGGTAGTCGCCGTACCAGGACGCTTCGATGATGTCGTAGTCGCCATCCCGGCGCGTCTGATTCAGCAGCCTGACGACGCGAGGCTGCAGTTGCAGGCCAATCCTCCCGAAGTCTTCACGGATGCCTTCCAGTGCCTCGTCGCCGATCGTCCACGGCGCATCGGTCAACACCAGATCGATCGGTCTCGAGACATCGAAGCCTGACGCATCGATCAGGGACTTCGCGAGATCCGGGTCGTATTCTGGAAGCCGAAGGTCCGGGTCGTATCCGGGACAGCTCGGCGGCACGAGCCCCGATGCCAACACCGCAACCGGTGCCGGCGCATAGACGCGCAGCAACCGCTCGCGATCTATCGCATGGGCGATGGCGGTGCGGACGCGCTGATCCGATAGCCGGCCGGGGCGATGGTTCAGGAGGAGGTACTGGCAATGCGGCTGCGTGATCGACTGAAGCTGCGAACGGCAGCTCGCGTCCGAGAGCAATCCGGCGAGTCGATTCCGCGGAATGTACTTCGTGAATGCGTATTCTCCGCTGAGCACGCCGTCGAGCGATTCATCGGCCCCGATGTGCAACAAGAAGTCGACGCCATCGAGGAACGGGTGGAACTTGTCCCGGTAGGCCTCGAATCGATCGAGCACGATCCGATCTTCATCCACGGAGCGAACCGCGAACGGACCGGTTCCAACCGGGTGCAGCTTGAACGCGTCCGGATCGGCTTCCACGAGGTCGCGCGGAACGATGCTCGCGAAAGTGAGCGCGAAGAGTCCAAGCACGAAAGCGATCGGTTCGATGAGCTCGACCTGCAGTGTCGTTCCGTCGACGATGCGTATGCCCTCTATCGAGCTCGCAGTCCCGGCCTTGAACTCGCGGGCACCGCGAACCGAAGCCATGACGAACGCGCCCTCCTCTGCATCGCGCGCGACGCGCTCGAGTGAGAAAAGCACGTCGTCTGCAGTCAATTCGCGTCCGTGGTGGAACGTGACGCCGCGCCGCATCGTGAACGTCCAGGTTTGACCGTCGGGAGACACTTCCCATCGCTCAGCGAGCGCCGGGGTGATACGGCCGCCTTCTCTGCTTGACACAAGGGTCTCGAAGACGCAGTCGAGAACGGTCGAATGCGACTCGGAGAAACCGCGAACCGGATCGAGATCCACGTCCCGCATCGTGAGCGGAACGGCGATTCGCCCGCCGCGCGTCGGCTTCGGCAGCCGAATCTGGGAAATCTCGGACCGAAGTGCCTCGACGTTCTGCTCGATCAGGCCATTCGCATACGTCATCGCGGCGACCGAGACCTGACTCTCGCGGCCCGCCTCGTAGATGTGCGAAATCGCGGACGCCAGCTCCTCGGTCGAGCCCGACTGCTGCGCGACGGCCGTCTCGAGCGCGCTCGCAACGCTGATGAGCCGCTCGATGAAGGCCACGATGTCGAGACTGGCCTGCTCCTGCTCTCCCATGGCGAGCCGGACGCGATAGGCCAGGGTGCTGATTTCGCGGACGCGGCCCACGACCTTCTGACTGGATTCGTTTCGTTCCGTGGCCGTCTTGCGAAGCCGTTCGGCAAGCTCGGCGACGCGGCCCATTGCCCGCTTGAGGTTGGCGGTTTCCGATGTCTGCGTCGACGTTGCATCCGATATCTGCTCGACGCGTGAACGGATGAGCTCCGCTTCTGCATAGATGGCATCGAGCGCCGAGCTCGCCGCATGGGCAAGCTGCAGTCCACGAAGTGCGCGTTCGCCGCTGGCTCGGGCTTCCTGGCTGGCAAGCGCGATTTCGCTTCGAATAGACCGGACGACCGTTTCGATCTCACGCGTCGACGCCGTCGTGGAATCGCTCAGCTGCTTGATCTCGCGGGCGACCACGGCGAAGCCCCGGCCAGCCTCTCCGGCGTGCGCCGCCTGGATGGATGCGTTCAGAGCGAGGAGTTTTGCCTGAACTGCGATTCCCTGGATGATCTTCGTGATCTCGGAAACCTCTTCGGATCGGGCGACGAGCTGATCCATCGATCGTCCGAGCGACGTAACGGCCGTCGCGATTCCGTCGACGGCTTCGGCCGTCTGACGGACGACGTCGATGCCGTTGGCAGCGGCGTCCGACATCTGCCCGGAGAGTGCGAACGTCTCGGCGGTACCGGCGTCGATGCTTCGAATTGACGAGTTGATCGCCGTCACGGCACTGGCAGTAGTCGAGAGCTCTCGCGTGAGGCCGCCCATCGCGCGGTCGATGTCCTTCATGGAGGACGCAATGGCGGCAGCAGCTGCAGCGACGTCGCCGACAGCGGCAGAGAGCGTGTCGGAGTCACGCGTTACGTCGCGGCCGCTCTCGGCGAGGTTCGACGTCGCGTGGGCTGCGGACTCGATGAGAACGTGCAACTCGTTGGCCTGGGCGCGAACGCCACGAGCCGTTTCGCTGAGTGCCGTCGCGGTGGCGTCGCAGGCTTGCGCTGACGCCGTGACTTCGGCGTTCGCGTTGGCGGTGACGGCGATCCGGTCGCTCGAGTCGCGCACCGCTGAAATCGTCGCGGCGGCAATGTGGCGAAGCCGCTGCGTCACGCGTCGGCGCACCGCAATGACCTCTCTCAGTCGGCCGATGAGCTCGCGTTCGCGGTCTGTCTGCGCGGCCTCGAGCGAAGGAAGTTCGCCGTCGAGGGCTCCGGCACTCAGGTCGTCGAGCGCCGAGGCGATCAAGTCCAGAATGCCGTCGGGAATTGGCCGCGGCGTTTCGGTCATCGCGAGTGGATTCCTCGAGGAAGGGAGTTCCCGGTCACAGTGCCACGCGCGGCAGGGTTAGTAAAGGAGAGGGCCGAGCTGCACCTTCCCTGCGTCTTTGCGGGACCTTTGCGTCTTTGCGGGAAACGCCGCCTCACGATGAGTTTTCCGCAAAGACGCAAAGGTCCCGCAAAGACGCAAAGGCAAGAGCACAGAGTCCGGAGACTACTTCTTGGCCTTCTCGATCTTCAGCACCTCGATGTCGAAGAGCAGCGTCGCATTCGGCGGAACTTTCTTCCCGCTTCCCTGTGCTCCGTAACCGAGCGACGGAGGAATGACCAGTTGCCGTTTGCCACCCTGCTTCATTCCGACGACTCCCTGACTCCATCCATCGATGACGCCCCGGCCCACGGTGAACGTGAAAGGCGTGCCCTTGTCGACCGAGCTGTCGAACTTCGTGCCGTCCTTCAAAGTGCCCGTGTAGTGCACGGTTACGACGTCGCCCGTGGCTACTGACAGGTCGCCAGTGCCGACCTTGAGGTCCTTCTTCTCGAGCTTGGCATTCGGGTCAACCGGTGGAACGGCGGCATTCGTTGCCGCCGCGTTCGTCGGCATCGAGTTCGTGGGTGGCGGCACTGGCGGCGTGGGCTTGGGCGTCGTGACCGAGCTCTTGGCGGTGTTCGTCGTCGTGCTTGCGGGCAACGCAGCATAAATCACGACGCCGATGAATCCCGCGGCGAGAACGCCGACGATGATCCTGTTGAGGGGCTTGTCCCAGAACGACGGGTGATGCACGCGCTGGTCACGCTCGGCGCGTCGGCGCTGGGCACGATTCTTCGTTTCGTTGGCCATCAATTGCTCCGTGTGAGTTACTTCTCGAAGTGTTGGTAGGCGCCGTGACGGCGCCAAAAACCGACGAATGTTAGGTCAGACCATCCGATGCGCGCAACGCGGGCCGGCGCGCCCGCAATACGGCGACGAGTGCGGTCGAAACAATGAGATTGGCCCCGACGATCACGAGCGCCGATCGTGGTCCGAGAGGCTCGAAGACCTGGCCGATCATCCACGGCAGGAACATCGCTCCGCAACTCGCCGATGCGAACAGCAGTCCCGTTACCGAGCCGGAGATTGGCGTGCGGGTTCCGACGAGCGCCAGCATCGTGGGAAACACGGCCGCGACTGTAAGCCCGAGCAGAAACGTGCCGACCCAGACGACTTCCGGACCGGGGACGAATATGAGCACTGCAACGCTCGAGACCGCTGCCGGAAGGGTGACGGCGAGCATCCGGTCTGGCGGAAAACGTGCCGCGATCGGAATCGCAAAGAAACGTCCGATCGCAACCGCGCCCCAGAACGTCGCCGTGATGTACGCACCGGCCTCTTCGGAAGCCAGTCCCGATCGCACTGCATACGTATAGATCCAGCCGCCAGACGCCGCTTCCGCGCCCGTGTAGACGAAAAAGAACACCGCGCCGATGGCGACGAACACGCGATCGACCTGCCCGCGCTGTGCAGCAGATTCGAACCTGACGCGATCGGGACTCGGCGTCACGAAGAGCAGGACCGCGGCGGGTATCAGCAGAATAGCGAGCGCGGCATAAGCGGCCGTGAGGCTACCCGCGCGGGAAGTGACCTCCGCGAGGATGATCGGCGAAAGAAAGGCGCCCACACCGTAGATGCAGTGCAGTCCGTTGAGGTAAGGCCCGGCGCGCTCGCGAAATCGCCAGACGAGCAGCGTGTTGCAGCCGACATCGAGCATGCCGAGGCCGAGGCCGAGGGCGCCAACCGCCGCCGTGGTCGGTCCCAGTTTCGAGAAACCGGGGACGAGCAGCAGTGACACCGCGAGCCACGCAAGAACGCCGACGAGGACCGGATGACCAGGGACCCGATCGACACCGCGGCCTGCCGCGAGAGTGCCGAGCAGGTAGCCGAGCGACTGAGCCGAAAAGAGGATCGCGACGTCGGCGAGATCCGACCCCGTCCTGTCCGCGAGCGCGGGCAGCGTAGGTCCAAGCGCGGCAGCGGAGAGTCCAAGACCTATGAACGCCGCGTAATAGGCCAGCCCGTCGCGAATCGTCGGCGCCGCGGGAACGGTCGTCAAAGCATGTTGCCCTTGAAGGCCTTCATCATCAGTTCGACCGAGAACACTGCACAGAGGCAAGCGAGGAAGAAATACGGTCCGCTTCCCGGCCAGATGTTAAGCGTTCCCCAGGTGTTGTACATCACGAGCCACGAGAGCAGGAGTACGTCGAGCACGAGCGACAGCGACATGACCGCAGCGCCGTACTTGCGCAGGTAGAAGAGCCCGATGGCGCCGATTGCCGCGAGGAATGCGTCGAGCAGCAACGTCGGACCGACGGCCCACTTCCACTCGTAGGTCGTCGGGTGGAGACCCTTGGGTCCGCCCTGGCCCATGACGATCTGGATACCCAGCGCCGTGCACAGAAGCAGCTTGAGGACTCCGACTCCGAAGAACGTGAAGATCAACGCCGCGGACACATCCGGAAACTCGCCGTCGACGACGCCCTTGCGCGGTCTGCGATCCCAGGCCGAGAGGCGCTTCTTGCGGCCGCCCTTCGTCGCGGTGACCGCCGAAGCGGACTTGGCCGACAGTTGATCGGATCCGCAGACCGTGCATCGCACGTGGTTTGCCGAGTTCACCGCACCACACGCCCTGCAGACGAGGACGGTGCTTCCGCGCGTCTCCGTCGTCGGTTCGGGCTCGCCCTTGATTTCCAGCCTCGGCGGAGGCTCGATCTGCTTCCGCTTTCCGACTTCGACGCCGACCTGATCGGCGAACAGCGAACCGCAGTCAACGCACGTGACGGCGTTCGTTTCGTTGTTCATGCCGCAATCCGGGCAAGACTTCATCGTCCAAACTCCGATCGCATTGTGGTTTGTGGGGCGGGCTGCTCAACTTCAGGTGTCCGCAAGACGAACCCGCGGAATCGGCATGTGCCGGCTGACTGTAGCTGCGGAACCGGGTGCCGCAGTGACGCTCGAACTTCAATCGGGATCAGTTGGACGACACGAATGTACACAATTCTCGGCGATTGTCACGCGTGCCCGGCGACGTCGAGGGCTCCGTGAATCGCGTCGCGCGCCATGATCGCCGCCCCGATTACGCCGGCATCGTCACCAAGCGCGCTCTCTACGATCTCGCACGATTCGAATGACGGGCCGAAGGCCCGACGTCGCGCCTCGTGGATGACGGCTTCGAGCAGCACGTCGTTGTCGCGCATGACTGGCCCTCCCAGCACGACGAGCTCGATGTTGAGCAGATTCACGACGTTCGCGATCGTCATCCCGAGATAGAGGCCCGTCTCGTTGAGGATGGCGCGGGCGAGGCGGTCGCCGGCGACGGCACTTTCGACGACATCCTCGCAAGTCAGCTTGCCCCGCATTTTCTCGGCTAGCGGCGAATAGACGTATGAAGGATCCGAGAACAGTCGCTCTCGGGTGCGCCGGACGATATTCGGGCCCGAAGCAATCGTCTCGAGACATCCGGACGATCCGCATCCGCACTCCAGCCCCTCGGCGGTGATTTTCAGGTGGCCGAATTCGCCGGCAAAGCCGCGCGCGCCGCGCTGAAGCCGCCCGCCCTGGACGATGCCCGCACCGATTCCCGTCCCGAGGGTGATGTAGATGAAGTCGGTGCGCCCCTTTGCCGCCCCGCATCGCCATTCACCGTACGCGGCCGCATTTGCGTCGTTGTCGAGAACGACAGGAAGGGCGGTCGCGCTCGACAACTCGTCGGCCACGTCGATGCCGGTCACGTCGCTCAGGTTCGGCAGCATGACAACACGGTTCGATGGATGCTCCACGAGTCCCGGCAGCCCGAATCCGATGGAGCGGATGGTGCCGATTCCTGACGACTCGACGATCGTTCGGTTGACGAACTCGACGAGTCCGTCTACCAGGTTGCGGCCCGACTCGAGATGCGAGGGCTCGCGACCGAGTGCGTGCACCCGTCCCTCGCCATCTACAATGGCCGTCCGCGTGCTTCGGCCAAGATCGACCCCTAGATAGAGCTCCAGGTCGCTCACGACGCCACCTCGGGCGGCAATGGCCGGCGGATCGGGCCAATACCTCCCGTCGAGCGCGATCGAGTCGCGGAGGCCACCCGCGTTATGTGGCTGATGGCCCATTGCGCCTTCGCCCGGACGCCTTCGTCGTCGTCCTCGCGAACGCGGATCTCGAGCGCGCTGATCGAGAGAGGATCCGCAAGCTGACCGAGTGCCTGCGCCGACGTGAAACGGACGTTCGCATCCTGACGTTCGAGCGATTCGATCAAGTCCGGCAGGGCGCGCTCGTCGCCGAGCTCGCCGAGCGCCAGTGCGGCCTGGCTCGCAAGCATGCTGTCTTCGCAGCTGAGCGCCTCGAGAAGGGGCGACAGGACCTCGGAGCTCTGGATCATTCCCGCGGCCTTGGCCGCAAAGCGGGCAGTCCCGAAGTCGCCCCGGTCGGTCGCTTCCTCGAGTTTCGTGGCGATAGCCGGGGCGGCGGTTGCACCGAAGCGTCCGAGCGCCTCGGCGGCAGCGGACTTCACCCGCGGACTGCTGTCGGCGAGCGCCGTCGCGAGTGCGTCGACGGCTTTGGGATCGTGCGAGAACCGCAGCATGGCAACGCCGTCGAGCCGGATCTCCTCGCTCTCGTCCTGCAGGAGGTCCGAGACGTCCGTCCCGAGCTGGCGCCCCGCGAGTCCCTCGATGATCTTCTGGCAGACGGCGTCGAGACCGGTGACTTCGTCGGTGAGCGTCTCGTCGACCTTGCTCGCCCAGAGCACGCCTCCGGTTTCGGTCTCGATGAGCTGTGCCGTCACGCGCACACGCGCGCCCGAGCGCAGTACGCTGCCAACGAGCACGCCGTCGGCACCGAGCTCGCGTCCGACGTCGTTCGGGTTGAAGGCACGGTCCGCATAACGGGCGACGGTGGAGATCGGCCTGAGCGTCAGCGACTTGAACTTCGAGAGCTCCGTGACGAGAGCTTCCAGCAGCAGGAAGTTCCAGTCCGACTCGGATTCATTCCCGAGAGCTCGGAACGGCAGAACGGCGAGGGCCTTGTGCAGGCCCGGGATGAGCGGGAAGTCGTCAGGCACACTGATCGAATCCTCGAAGCTCTCTTCGCGCACCGCCGCCTTTCCCGGCTGCGAGAGCGTCTTTCCGCTTCCGGGCACGATTTTCCGGAAGAACCCGGGCAAGGTGTTGGTCCAGCCGCGGCGCACGTTTTCGACGGGAGCGAATGGCTGGTTGATGCCGTCGGGAACCGGAGTCTGGAATCGCATGCCGGCGGAGATCCGCTTCAGATCCGAGAGGACCTCGTGCATGGATTGGTAGCGGGACGCCGGATCCTTCTCCATGCAGCGGTCGATGATGGCCTGCAGACCCGGGGGCGCTGCCGGATTCTCGTCGAGAATCGGTGGAGGCGTGCGGTTGCATATCGCGTAGTAGATGTCGACGTGGTTCTTTCCCGTAAAGGGCTTCTTGCCCGTAGCCATTTCGTACAGCACGATGCCGAACGAGAAGACGTCTCCGCGACGGTCCGTCCGATCGCCACGCGCCTGTTCAGGCGACATGTAGGCCGGCGTGCCGAACGGTGAGCCGAGTGCGGTGATTTCGGCCGATGCGTGACTGGTCGCCTCTTCGAGGTTTTTTCCGAGTCCGAAATCGAGCACCTTCGCCTGCCCGCGCGGCGTGATCATGATGTTCTGCGGCTTGATGTCGCGATGGATGATGCCGCGGTCGTGTGCCCGTGCGACGGCATCCGCTACCTGCAGTGCAATCGACAGCAAGGCTGGAGCGGCGAGCGGCCGCGCGTTGATGGTCCTCTTCAGCGTGTGGCCTTCCACGTACTGCATGGCGATGTAGTAGACGCCCTTGTCTTCGTGGATCTCGTAGATGGTGCAGATGTTCGGGTGGTCGAGCGACGACGCGAGCCTTGCCTCGCGCAGGAACCGCCGGCGCGCGCTTTCCTCGCCGAGCAGGTCCGCATCGAGGATCTTCAGGACGACGGTTCTATCGAGCTGAACGTCGAGGGCTCGGTACACGCTCGCCATGCCACCGGACGCGAGGGGCTCGAGAATCCGGAAGTGCGCAATGGTCGTGCCGACAATCTGCCGCGAGTCCATGGTGTTTTGGAGACCGATCAAGCGGCCGGCCGACGCCGGCGTCTAAGCAGGATACTCCGACGAGCGGGAATACCGGCGATCGAACTGTCAGGACGTCCCGAGGACGTGAACGAAGACGTGACGGGAGGAACCGCGACGGCGGTGTTCCCATAGAAACACGTGTTGCCACGTGCCGAGCACCATGCGGCCGTTGGCAATTGGAATCGACAGGCTCGTGGCGGTGAGTGCTGACCGGATGTGACTGGGCATGTCGTCTGGTCCCTCGGCAGTGTGCGTGTAAAGCGGGTCACCTTCGGGGACGAGTCGGTTGAGAAAGTCCTCGAGATCCCGGCGCGCATCGGGGTCCGCGCCTTCCTGAATCGTAAGACTCGCCGAAGTGTGCGAAATGTAGACCGTACAGAGTCCGGTCCGTACACCGGACGTGGCGACGGCTTCGGTGAGGTCACGGGTTACGTCGTGCATCCCCTGACCCCGGGTCGAGATTCGAAGCTCCCGTTGGTGTTGGGTCCAGAGATCCATCGAAGGCCGGAGATCGGCGACGGTACGCTATTTCGGGTCTTTCGCGACGATTGTGGCGAACCGGACGATCCTGGTGTCGGTCCAGGCACCGAAGACCTTCGCACCGTCGGTGATGGTCTCGAGGCTCGTTACCGGAGGATAACCGGTGAGTTGCGAGACGTCGCCGAACGTTGCCCCGTCATCGCGCGACGCAAGACCGATGATGTTGGGCTCGGGTTCGTTCGAGTCGAGACCGGCTCCGTGAAGTAGAAGAATGACCTGACCATCCGTCGTCCGCGCGAGATGATGTTCGTGCGGCGTGCCGACCTGTGCAATGGGTCCGGTGGGCGGAGCGGATGGCGTTCCAAGCGGCGTGCGAGTGAAGAACACGCTCTGGACGGGCGGCCCGTTTGCAAAAGTCGTCTCGGACCAGCTTACGCAGAGTTGGCCGTCGGCGCTCAGATAACCCTGTACGTCATCCGGAGGCGCTGCAGGCAACTCGGATCGGGCGATGGAAATGGGATCGGACGGAATGTCGATTCGCGTAGCGAGTACCTGACCGCCCGTGTACGTATCTCCGGCGGCCGCGCGATCCTGCGTTGCGACCTGTACGCGGAACAGCCAGACGGAACCATCGACCGCGGCGTGGAGCGACGGCGACGAGTCAGACTCGAACGTCGGCCTGGCGTTCGTCTTGACGAACTCGGCGAAAGTGACGCCAAGGTCGGTCGAGACGCTCCAGTTGATCTGTTCGGCAGTCGTGGTTCCTCCTCCCATGGCCTGCACGGCGAACGCGGTCTGGTACGCGAGATAAAGATGCCCGGACGGCGTCGTGGTGAGGTCGATGCCGACGATGTTGCGGTCCGAATCGATGAACGTTCCCGACGTGAAGTTGCGAACCTGGGCATCGGATCGAACGACGGCAATCTGGTTGGCGAATCCTGTCGTGCCGGCGAAATAGATGTTGCCGGCCGAATCGCCGGCTATCGCGACGAGCTGGAACAGGACCGGAATGCGAACGTTCTTGGCCGTGCCGAACGACTTGCCGCCGTTCTTCGAGATAGCGTAGGTGCGTTGAGTGCCGGACTGATCCGGTCCTCTCCAGAAGACGACGACGTTGCGTCCCGCGGTGACGACCTGCGGAACGTAGTACGAGCCGAAGTGAATGGACTCGACGAGGGTCTTCTTGCGGGTTGCTGCCGCACGCGGACCATCGGCGAGAGCCGAGGTCGAGATGAAGCCGACCAGGCCAACAACAAGCGCCACCCGGACCGACTTGCGAATTACCGACAGGATTCTGCGTGTCACCTAAACCATTCCTCGCGTGATCCGGTACGCCGCGAACGACGACTCTCGTCTCAACCGGCGTGAATCGCGTCAGATGCCCGAACGTTACCGCCAATCGACGGGATGGTCAACGAGGCTGGTTGACGGGTAGTGGGTCATTTTCGATCTCGCTGCTCCCCTTTCGTCTTTGCGTCTTCCTTCGCGCCTTTGCGGGAAACTCAATGTTCAATTGGGTCCTTTTCAAAGTCAGTTTCTCGCAAAGGCGCGAAGGGAAGACGCAAAGGCGCAGAGCAGCAACAGAAATGTGAATACCCGAGTCTTGCGATGGAAGTCGAACTGACCCACTACCGGTTCACGAAGATGGACTCGTCTGGGTAGTTAAGCGCGCGTTGGTACGGCCCCGAGAATCAGATCCCGGTTGGCCCGGCACCCGGAGCGTGACACTCCGCCGGAGCCTCAGTAGACTCGGCCGCATCGCGGCGCACCGTTGCCGGCAGCACGCCCGCAACTTCATCCCTTTGATCCGAGCTTCGAGGCCACCATGCGTTCGACGTCCGCATTCGCGCTTTGTTTCACCCTCCTTCTTGCTCTGCTCTCGCCTTCTGCGGTCGTTCGGGCACATCCGCTCCAGGTCGCCGGCGGCTCGCCGGAGTGGCAGGGGGGCGTCCGCATTGCCCTGAAGCAGGACGTCGTGCTCGATGTGAGGCTCGTCTACGCCGACACGGTCCGGGTGCGCCTTGCACCCGCGAACCGATTCGAACGTCTGGACCGATCGTACGCCGTGGTCGCGCCTCGACCTGCCGGCCTGTCCGGCGCCGTTTCGGACCGGATTGAGGGAGACCTGCGCATCATCACCCTTGCCGGTCCCGAGTGTTCGGCGCGAGTCACCGTCCGTCCCGACCAGAGCGCCGTCGTCGCGATTCTCGATGCTGCGGGTAACGTAGTGGTGGAGGACGACCCGGCGGCGCCGCCCCGGGTCGACGCAGTCACGGGCGCCGTCGACGTCACCAAGCTCCATCCCCGAGACCAATTCGTTTACGGCTTCGGCGAAAAGGCGCTTCCGCTCGATCGAACGTCCGTCGAGATGGTGCACTGGAACTCCGACACCCCCGGCTACAAAACCGGCACCGATCCGATCTACCAGACGACGCCCTTCTACATCGGCCTGCGGCGTGGCAAGGCATACGGGCTCTTCTTCGACAACACTTACCGCTCGTACTTCAATGTCGCGAAGCGTCACCCCGAGCGCATCAGTTTCGGCGCGCCAGGCGGCTGGCTCGACCAGTACGTCTTCTGCGGAGGACCTGCCCGCGATCCGCGGCAGGTGATCCGGCGCTACACGGAGCTCACCGGCCGGTCCGAGCTGCCGCCGCTCTGGGCCCTCGGGTATCAGCAGTGTCGGTGGGGCTACTACCCGGAGAAGCGTGTGCGCGAGATCGCCGCGAAGTTCCGCGAGACGGGAATTCCGTGCGACGCGATCTACCTCGACATCGATTACATGGACGGCTATCGGGTCTTCACGTGGGACAGGTCGCGGTTCCCGAACCCGAAGCAGATGGTCGGCGACCTGCGCCGTGACGGCTTTCACACCGTCGTCATCATCGATCCGGGCATCAAGGTCGACCAAGCATACGCGGCATACCAGTCCGGGAGAGCCGGCAGACATTTTGTGACAATGCCCGACGGATCCGAGTTCCAGGGTGCGGTCTGGCCCGGATTGTGCGCGTTTCCCGACTTCACGTCGCCTCGTGCGCGACAGTGGTGGGGCAGCCAGTTTGCAGAGCTCGTCGACACCGGCGTGCGGGGTTTCTGGACGGACATGAACGAGCCGTCGGTTTTCCTGCCGCCGAACTTCGACGAGCCGTGGTCGATCCAGCATCCGGCAAAGACGTTTCCAGCCGAGACTCGCCAGGACGGAGACGGAGACCCGGATTCGCACGCCCGCTACCACAACGTCTACGGTCAGCAGATGACTCGAGCGACTCGCGACGGACTGCTTGCGCTCGCGCCGGATCAGCGCCCGTTCATTCTTACGCGAGCGACGTATGCCGGTGGGCAGCGTTACGCTGCCTCCTGGACGGGCGACAACATCGCTACCTGGGAGCACCTCGAGCTCTCGATCCCGATGTTGCTCGGCATGGGCGTGAGCGGACAGAACCTCGCTGGCGCCGACATCGGCGGCTTCATCGACTCTCCGACGCCGGAGCTCTACACGCGCTGGCTGCAGGCAGCGTGCCTGACGCCGATCATGCGCTCGCACACCGTTGCCGGGACTCCCGATCAGGAGCCGTTTTCGTACGGCCCCGAATACACCGAGATCAATCGGGCGACGATCGAGCTCCGCTACGAGCTCATGCCGTATCTCTACACGCAGTTCGCGCTCGCCGAACAAACCGGAGAGCCAGTGATGCGACCTCTCTGGCTCGACACGCCGACCGACAACCGCGTGCTGACGACACAGGATGAGTTCCTCGTCGGACCGGATCTGCTCGTAGCCCCCGTCGTGCGGCCCGGTGTGACGACCCGACGAGTCGTGTTCCCGGTCGGCGCCGACTGGATAAACTGGTACACGGGCGAATTGCATCGCGGCGGCACCGAAGCCGACGTGGCGGCACCGATAGGCAGGCTGCCGCTCTTCGCGCGCGCCGGGTCCGTGATTCCGACTCGCGCACCGGCGCCGCACACGGCGGCGCAACTCGCAGGTCCGGTGGCGCTGCGCGTCTTTCCCGGCGGCACCTGGACCGGCGGTCTTTATGAAGACGCCGGTGACGGTTTCGCCTATCGCGGCGGTCAGCGCGCCGACACCGCAATTCGCCACACGTCGACATCATCCGGCGGACAGGAGGTTGTGCTTGCGGCTCGTACCGGCGCCTTCCGGTCGGCTGCAACGACGGTGGCCGTCGAGTTCGTGGTTGCTGCGGGTGTCACTGGCGACGCATTCGTGGACGGTGCGCCATCCCGAGGGGCATCCGCGCGCACGCGCAGTGGACTCGAGGTGATTCGGGTGGTGTTACCGAACGACGGAGCCCGGAAGAGTGTCGAGCTGCGCTCGCCGGCGCCGAAGGTCCCCCGGTAGATACCGAGACGCACGTGCGCGGTAGCGCATGGTACTGATGTGTTGAGCTGGCATCCTCGAGACACGCTCAGTTCAAACCCCGGGGTAGTCTCTGAAATTCGATTTGGCGCCCCGACACGTATCGCGTACCTTGCCTGCGGGCACACCCACTCGGCGATCGTGCCCGTCAGTACCTCTCGAGGACCCCCAAGTGACAGAACCGACGAAGCGATTGAGGAAGAGCGGCGCATATGACGTCGCATCGACCCGCGAGCGACTGGAGAGTGAAGCCCAGTTCACCGGGCGCGGCGTCACGATTGCCATGCTCGATTCCGGGTTCCAGCGTCACCCGGACCTGACTACTCCGAAGAACCGCATCCTCGCCGTCGTCGACTCGCTCGATCCGTCCAACACCGTCGAGCCCGCCACGGTGCAGGGCTGGCAATGGCACGGGACCCAGACCTCTGTCGTCGCGGCTGGAAACGGCCACCTCTCGGGCGGCCGTTACCGGAGCCTCGCGCCCGACGCCCGCGTTGTCCTCGTCAAGCTGGGAAAGGACGGCCGGATCTCGGACGAGCACATCGCCCGCGGACTCGAGTGGGTGCTCGAGAACCAGAAGAAGTACCGCATCGATATCGTGAGCATCTCGGCTGGCGGCGACGAGCCCATTCCGTACACGTCGAGCGTGGCGGACCAGGCCGCCGAGGAAGCCGTACGGCGCCGGATAGTGGTAGTCGTGGCCGCCGGCAACTCGGGCTTCGAGCAACACCACCTCCCGATGCCGCCCGCAAACGCTCCGTCCGTCATCACGGTCGGCGGCTATGACGACAAGGGCCATCTCGGCGGGCAGCTCGAGCTCTACCGCTCGAGCTTCGGACCGACGGTCGATGGGCTGCTCAAGCCCGAAGTGATCGCGCCAGCTGCGTGGGTCGTCGCGCCGATCCTGGTTGGAACGGATCAGGAGGCGAAGGCCGCAGCGCTCTTCGAGCTTGTCGAGACTGCGGACGTCGCGTTGCCGGCGCGCGTCGAAACGCTCGGCAAGGCCGCCGGCCTCGACAATGGGCTCGAGCGTCGAACACCGGCCGAGATTCGCGCGGCGATCGACACGGCCATTCGCGGCGCCAAGTTCGTTTCGTCGAAATACCAGCACGTCGATGGGACGTCGTTTGCTACGCCGATTGTCTCGTCCGTCGTGGCGCAGATGATCGAGTCGAATCCGGATCTGAAGCCCGTGGCGATCAAACACATACTCTGCGCCACGGCAGATCGAATAGCCGGCTCCGACGTTTACCGGCAAGGCTTCGGTATTCTCGATCCAAAGGCCGCTGTCGAGCAGGCCCGACGTGCGCCCGGAGGACTGCCGGCCGCGTATTTCGGGCTTCCGGCGGTCAAGGACGGCATCGTGACGTTCTATTTTCTCGATCCGACCGCACACTCCGTGGCAATCGCAGGAGACTTCAACGGTTGGAACCCGGCGGCCACACCGCTCGAGCGCGATCCCAATGGACTCTGGCACGTAAAGGTTCCGGTGCCTGGCATCGGTCTGCTTCGATACAAGATCGTGGTGGATGGGGATCGCTGGATCGAGGATCCGAACAACTGGATTCGTGTGCCGGCCGAGGCGGGCGGGCTGGTGTCGGCGCTCGTCGTCGGCGCCTGACACGACACCTCAGCGTTTTGCGCCCCGGTCCCGTGCGCGGTTAGTCAGTGTTCCGTGATCTTCGCAATGGAATAGGACCGCCACTCTTCGCTATAGTCCCACGCCATGAAGAACCTCGCCGTTGCCTCGCACTTCGCCCTCGCGTCACTCGTCCTCTGTCTCGCTGCATTCACCGGATGTGGATCAGGTCCAGCCGGATCGGGCGGAGGTCAGACTTCGCTTGGCGAACAGTCGCCAGAGCTGACGGACGGAGTCCTCGTCGTCCAGGTCTTCCCCGGATCGCCTGCCGAGAAAGCGGGTCTGAAGGCCGGCGACATAATCATCGGGTACAACGGTGTATCGACGCCCGACAACCTGATCTACGATCAGGCGAAGGCAGAGGCCGATGCGAAGAAGCTCGAGTCGATCGATCTCATGGTCCTTCGAGGTTCGGCGCTGCAGATCGTGAAGGCGCCGGGCGGAACGCTGGGGTTCGAGAAGCGGTCGTGGGTCGGCGTCCTCGAAGCCGTGTTTTCACGCCTCGAGCAGGGAAAGCCCGAGCAGGCATCCCAGATCATCGACGTGGCCGAAGCTGAAGGCGCGCTCAAGCCTGAACAGTTGCTCGTTGCGAGAATCTGGACCATCCCGGACGTCGCAACTCCCGAGCAGGAGGCTCAGCGCACCGAGTGGCTCGGCAAACTCTACGAACTGGTTCCGGCGGATGGGTTGACGGAACTGGCCAAGCAACAGTTCGTGAACTATCGACGGCATGGCGCTGCGGCGGCCTGCTTCGCGCACGTGCTCAAGGGATCGCCCGATGACACGGTTGCGCGTCTCAATCTCGCCGTGTCCTACACGGCGCTGGGGAAGTTCAACGATGCGGCGCGCGAGATTGCGACTGTCGAGAAGGCAGGAAAGGCGAGCCTGACCGAAGTTGGCATCAGGACCGTCGAGCGCACGAAGGCGAACATCGCGCTCGGAAAGAAGGACTACAAGGCGGCGCTCGCGTACTACTCCTCGGCGGTTTCGGCGGAAGCAAATCCGCAGGACTGGCTGACGCAGTCGCTGTACCTCTACTCGGCAGCTCGATCGAGTGATCCCGCGGCTTTCACGGTAGCGCTAGAGCGCGTCAGGTCGTTGCAGGGCGAAAGCCTTGGCTTGATGGACGTCCACATCAAGTTGCTCGAGACGTTTGCGCTCTCGTTGCAGAAAAAGGACGCCGAGGCCTCTGCAAGGGCAAGGGAGCTGCCTGAGGATCTGCCCACTGTCGTCGTGGAGTATTGGCAGCGAGTTCCTGACGGGCAGGATGTGCTCGATCGCTGGAGGGCGGCGCGACAGGCTTCGAAGTAGTTCGGAGGCTTGAACCGGATGTGACCCGGCGAACGAGCATTCGGTTAGCGGTGAATCGCTGAGATGTGAGTCCGACAGGCTGCATCGAGCGGGTGAGTCGTACGGCTGTCCGCAGGCCGGCTCGCTAACGCTCGCGGTCCTGATGCATCCCACCGTGCGATGCGCGCTCGATGCGGTCTCGGAGCGCGACCCCGATTCCGTCCGGCGGCGGCAATTCAGCCCATAAGGTGGTCACTCCAGCGGCGTCGCACTCGCGGAAAAATGCAAACAACGCGTGGGCGTAACTGCCGACATCCGGCAGCACCCTGCATCGCGCGAACGACTCGTGTTGCTCGGGAGTGTGGAGTCCGATGAAGGCAGCATCGTGCCCTGGGCGCGCGAGCCGGGACTCGCCAATGGGCACTACGCGCGCCGCAGGCGCATAGTGGCGGTACTTCATTCCCGGACTGGCAGGCGAACTCTCCCCGGCGTCTCCGTCAACTGCCAGTCGGACTGGCGCGAGTTGCGCGATCGACTCGAGGCCAAGTCCTCCGGATCGCAGCACCACGAGCTCAGGACCAGTCGCATCGACAACCGTCGACTCGATGCCGATTTCGGTCGCTTCGCCCTCGAGAACGCACGCAATCCGGCCGTCGAGATCCTCCAGCGCCGCTCTCCACGTCGTCGGGCTTGGCCGACCGGATCGATTCGCCGACGGAGCGCACAACGGAAAGCCGGCCGCGTGAAGCAGGTCGAGCGCGACGGGATGACGCGGCATACGCACTCCGACTGTATCGAGTCCGGCCGTGACGATGTCGGGAATGTTCGGGCGGCGGGGAAGAACGAGTGTCAGAGGCCCGGGAAAAAACGCCTCGATCAGCCGCGAGGCGAGCGGGGGCACCTCTCGCGCAACGATGCGAACGTCGTCCTTCGAGCCTACGTGCACGATGAGCGGATTGTCCGCCGGCCGTTCCTTCGCCTCGAAAATCTTCGCGACTGCAACGGCGTCGAATGCATTGGCGCCGAGGCCGTAGACCGTCTCGGTCGGAAAGGCGACGAGCTCGCCGTTTCTGAGATACTCCGCGGCCTCGAATGGCGAGCGTGTCACGACCGTCTTCACGGCCGTGACTCTACCACGCACAATCGCTTAAGCCTGACGACCGGTCGGCTGCGCCTACCTCGGCCGTATAATGCGCCTAGCCCATCAGTTCGGGGCGCGGTAGCGCACGGGTATCGGTCGCATCGCGCGCCTCACGCATGAGGACCGGGCGCGGTTGCGCACGGGCATCGGTCGCATCGCGCGCCTCACGCATCAGTACCGGGCGCGGTAGCGCTCGGGTCGATCCCTGGACTCAGGCGCTCGCGGTCTGTTCGCGTTCGATCGCCTCGACCTTGTTGGAACGGCGAACGTGCCGTTCTTCGTTGGTGAACTCGGCGCTCAGGAATGAGCGGACACACGCAAGAGCGAGCTCAACGCCGACGATGCGGGCTCCGAGGCAGAGAACGTTCATTGCGTCGTGCTCCACACCCTGATGGGCCGAATATGTATCGTGACATAGACAAGCCCGGACCCCCCGGAACTTGTTCGCGGTGATCGTGACGCCGACTCCGCTGCCGCAGATGACGATGCCGCGATCGACATCGCCGCGTTGCATGCTCTCGGCGACGGCCCGCGCCGCGTCGGGATAGTCGGCTGCCGCCGAGCTGTGCACGCCGTGGTCAATTACCGTGTGGCCGAGCGATTCGAGCAGCTCGATGACCGTTTCGTTCAAGGGGTAGCCGCCGTGATCGGATCCAATGGCGATTCGCATGAAGCGTCTCCTGGTGAGGGAATGAAGGGGGGCGCCGCCAGCGTGCGACGGCGCCCCGCGGCGTTTGCTACGCCCGGCCGAGCAGCTCCCGACCGTGTTGCGCGACGGCTTCGGCGGTAAAGCCGAACTCCTTGAGGAGAACACTGAGCGGAGCCGAGGCGCCGAACTCGCGGCGGGCAACGATGCGCCCGTCGAGC
Organism: uncultured Clostridia bacterium; assembly: GCA_964641945.1. GTDB lineage: Bacteria > Acidobacteriota > Blastocatellia > UBA7656 > JADIYM01 > JADIYM01. Next base: position 4,469 of record CAZXLQ010000038.1, on the reverse strand, counting down.
CCGACAAATTCGCGCCATCCGAGGGTCGTGCCCGCCTCGCACGCCACGCGCGCGCGGACGGCGTTTGGAAGGACAGACTCGCGGTATTCGGGCGACTGACGCTCGAAGAGCTCCCAGCACGGCATGCTGACGACTCGCGACCGGATGCCTTCCGATGTGAGCTGCTCGTGCGCCGCGACGCATAGCTGCAACTCGGTTCCGGTGCCCATGAGGATGACTTCGGGATCACCGCCAGGAGCGTCGGCAAGGATGTAGGCGCCCTTCTGAACGCCTTCCGCCGACGCGTATTTCGTTCGGTCCAGAGTCGGCATCGGCTGCCGGCTGAGGATCAGCGCCGTCGGATGCTTGGTGCTCGTGATAGCCACCTTCCACGCCTCGGCGACCTCGTTGGCATCACCGGGACGCATGACGAACAGGCTCGGAATCATGCGAAGCGACATCACGTGCTCGATCGGCTGGTGCGTCGGGCCGTCCTCGCCGACGCCGATCGAGTCGTGGGTGAACACGAACGTGGTCGGCAGGTCCATGATCGCCGCAAGGCGAATCGTCGCGCGCATGTAGTCCGAGAAGATGAGGAAGCCGGCGCAGAAGGTCCGGACCTTCGACAACGCAATGGCATTTGCGGCAGCGCCCATGGCGTGTTCCCGAATGCCGTAGTGGAGGTTTCGGCCGCCGTAATTGTCGGCCTGGAAGCTGCCACCGTCCTTGATGAGCGTCTTCGTCGACGGCGCCAGGTCGGCGGAACCGCCAATGAAGAACGGCACGCGGCCGGCGATTGCGTTCTCGACCTTGTTGCTCGCGTCGCGGCCAGCAACGCCCTTTGCATCCGGCGGAAACACCGGAATGTCGGCGTCCCATCCGTCGGGCAACGTTCCCGCGAACATGTGCTCGAGCTCGGCAGCGAGCCCCGGGTACTCGGCCTTGTACGCAGCGAACTTCGAGTTCCATGCCGCTTCGGATTCCGCGCCTCGGTCGAGCGCCTTGCGCATGTGTTCGCCAGCCTCGTCGGGCACGAGGAACTTTGCGTCCGGCGGCCAGCCGTAGCGCTGCTTCGTGAGCCGGATCTCCTCCTCGCCGAGCGGTTCGCCGTGCGCGGCGCTCGTGTCCTGCTTGTTGGGCGCGCCGTATGCGATGTGCGAGTCGACGATGATGAGCGACGGCCGGTTCGTTTCGGCGACGGATTGCCGGATAGAGCGCTCGATCATCTCGAGGTCGTTCGCGTCGCTGACGCGATGCACGTCCCATCCATAGGCCATGTAGCGCGTCGCGACGTCGTCCGAGAAGGCGAGCGACGTGTTGCCTTCGATGGTGATGTGGTTGTTGTCGTAGATCCAGACGAGGTTCGACAGGCCGAGATGCCCCGCGAGCGATGCGGCCTCGTTCGAGATGCCCTCCATCATGCAACCGTCGCCGGCGATGGCGTAGATGTTGTAGTCGAAGAGGTTGAAGCCGTCCTTGTTATAACGGTTCGCGAGCCAGCGTTGGGCGATCGCGAACCCGACGGTGTTGGCGACGCCTTGACCGAGCGGGCCGGTGGTCGTTTCGACACCGGCAGTGTGGCCGTATTCGGGGTGGCCCGGCGTCAACGAGTCCCATTGACGAAAGCGCTTCAAGTCGTCGAGCGGCAGGTCGTATCCGGTCAGATGGAGCATCGAGTAGATGAGCATCGACGCGTGGCCGCACGAGAGGACGAAGCGATCGCGTCCGGGCCACGCCGGGTTGGCCGGATTGTGACGCAGAAAGCGGTCAAAGATTACGTAGGCGACCGGAGCCATGGACATCGCGGTGCCGGGATGTCCACTGTTTGCTTGCTGCACCGCGTCCATGGCGAGTGTGCGGATCGTATTGACGCACAATTCATCGAGATTCTGTTCGAGCTTTGCGGAAGACATAGGCGTTTCCTCGGGTTCTAAGGCGACGTGACGGACGCCGCCGGCCGCGGGGACCGGAGCGCGTTTAGGTTGTCGATTCGTCGAGACTGGGGCCGAGTCCGCGCGAGCTGCGCGCCGGCCAGGGGGAGATTCCCGTGCGGGGCCAGACTATTCCAACCGTAGCCCAATGACAAGCGGACCGCTCAAGGATCGAGTTGGCGAAAGCAGCACGAATCGGACGACTGTCCGCAGGCCGCTCGCTACCGATCGCGGTTCTGAGACAGCGGCCCAGCGGACGGTCTTAATCCAGGACTACCCAACCGTCCAATGCACCTGACCTGCGAACTGCAACGAGCTGGCCAACACCCCATCTCGTGCAGCCCGCAGGCACGATCAGCTCCCGCCTCTACCTTGCCCCGAGAGCCTTTGACACGAACCCGAAAGCCGCGTCGCTCCTTCCAACCAGATACGCCCAGCCGTGGTCGCCCGTCGTGAGGTGGAACTCATGCGGCACACCGGCCTTCGTCAACGCCTCGTCGAACGACCGGTTCCCCGTCGCGAACCCGTATCGGTCCTGCTCGCCGACGTCGAAGTAGATCTTCATCCCCTTTATCCTGCCCGCCCGCGACTCGATCAATCCCAGTGGATTGTTCGCCTTGAAGAAGACATCGTCCGGGGGATTGCCGAAGATCTTCGTCGCGATCTCGTACCGATACGAACCACGTCGATCCGACGCCGCGGCCGGAGGCTTCGGCAACTCCTCGAAAATTGCAGCGCAATGCGCCGCGACTGCGGTGAACATCTCGGGGTACTTGAATGCAATCACGAGGGCGCCGAATCCGCCCATCGATATGCCCTGGATGACGCGTTCGGACGGCCTGCCCGTCGTTCGATAAGTCTTGTCCACATACGGCAGGAAATCGCGGACGATCGCGTCCTCGTACTTCGTGCCGTCCTTCGCGTTCAGGTAGAAGCTGTTGGCCCCGTACGGCACGGCGACGATGAACTCGCCGATCCTGCCCTCGGATCGCAGCCGGTCGATCTGGGCCTGGATGCCGCGCCCTTCCCAGTCTTTCTCGCTGTTGAACAGGCCGTGAAGGAAAAGAACGAGCGGATAGCGCCGCGTCGAGTCCCTATCGTAGGAAGGCGGCAACGAGATCGCGTAACCCACGTCGCGCCCGAGACTCGGCGACGGAAACGAGCCATACGCCACGCGTCCGGCCAGAGGCGCCGGACCGGCCGCGGCGCCTTGAGACGCCACGGCCGGACATGCAGACAACATCGTCGCGACGACGACCGTCGCCGCAAGTGCGGAGAACCGGCTAGCCGGCATCGGCGCCATTCGCACGGCCGCCACCAAGCGGAAGCGGGAAGTGACTGAGGTTCAGACGGGATGCGGTCCTGTCCGAGAGATCGATCATCGCCGCCGCATTGATGGCTGCGGCAATGCAGATCGTCTCACTGATCTCTTCCTTGGTGGCTCCCAGCTCGAGCGCCTTTTTGACGTGACCGTCGATGCAGCCCTCGCACTTCGCGACGAGCGAAGCGGCGATCGAGATGAGCTCCTGGGTCTTGGAGTCGAGTACGCGACGCTCCGGAGTGAAATAGAGCTCCTTGTAGAAGGCGCCATAAACCTTCTTCATTCGAGGCTCGAGCATCGAATACGACGACGTTGGCGCCGGGGAGTTCGTCGGGATCGGATTGTCGTCCGTCAGCACCACATTGGCTTCACGAATCTCTTCCATGGTTGTTCTCCTTGCCGATGAAAGAGCTACCGAAGCGAGAGCTCTTCAGTGATCGAACGCGTTCCGTAGCGAACCACGATGGACGCCTTCTTGCCGTTGGCCGACGCGGTGATGTCGAGGTGATCGACGAGCGGCTGATCACGCTCGAACACGATAGGTTTCGACGCAACCATCACGGCATCCGCCGGACGTTCGGTGAACACATCTCCGGCAACGAGGAAAGTGCCCGACGCACCAGGAGTGAACTTCCACAGGGAGAGTCCCATGGGAGCTTTCTCGCTCTTCGGCGTGACAACCCAGGCATAGTCGCCCGGCTCGAGGTCGGCGCCAATCCACTTGGCCTTGCCGGCGAGCTTCACGTGGGCAAATGGCCAGTCGCGCGTGCTGTAGAACGAGTTTCCCCCGACCTCGAGGAAGCTGAAGGTCTTCTCGCCCCACGGGAGATTCAGGAACTTGACCGTGACCGCGTCCTTCGACTTTCCGTTGTCGACTGTCACGGTCTGTATCGTCGTCTGCTTGCGCTTGTCCGTCCCCTGCATCTGCGCAAGGGCCGCGGTCGAGGTGAAGCAGAGAGCCGCGACGAATGTCGTCGTCGCAAGTCGTGTCAATAGCGAATGTACCTTCATCTTTGTTGTTCAATCCTTTCGAGTCTCACGGTCCCCGCGAACCGCAGCAGATACGGCGCTGCGGGGCGTTCGGTTTCATAAGTGCGCGACCGGTAGCGCGCGAGTCCCCCTGTCCCGCGACCCGTGCGCTGCCGCGCACGGTACTGATGCACGGTCCCGTGACCTGTGTGCTAACGACCGCGGAGCGGTCGAAGGAAATAGCCGTGGGTCGCACGGGGGCGAGTGCA
>CAZXLQ010000037.1:15276-24744 GCA_964641945.1 uncultured Clostridia bacterium | reverse complement strand
CCGTGGGACGCTCGCTACCGCTCGCGGCTCGAGGAACGGGGACCGAGGAACGGGGACCGGTCGAACGATTCCGGGCACTTTGTCCTTCCGCAAGAACAGATCTGAGGTTTCAGGCACCGTCCGCAGGCCGCTCGCTACCGCTCGCGGTTCTGTTGCTCGACAGAGCGCTGCCGGACGCATGTGACTCGCCGAGGGCTTGGTTACGATTCGATCCTCAGAACTTCGCCGTCAACGTCGCATCCGGCGCAGTGGTCGTCACCGTCATCCGGTCGAACAGCGCCGACAGCTCCGGCTTCGTGGCCGTCGCCTGCTGGCCGAGCCCGATGATCGCCGAGAGCACCGCCGCGACCGATTCGGTCTGCTCTACCGTCGATGCCCTGGCCGTCAACTTCATCGCGGCGCCGTCCGATGAGGCCGCCATTGTCGCGAACAACAGACGTACGTTGCTGAGCGTCTTGAGGAACGGATTGCCCGGATCGCGCTTCATCTCGGCGGCGATGAGCGCCTGGGGCACCGGCATTCCAAGCCGCAGCGGAGCTGCCGGATCCGCAAGCGCCAGTGCATCGGTCAATGCCGACACGGTTGACGCCGAGGGCGCCGTTCCACGCCGAACGTCAATGGCGCGACGTACCGCGGATGGGTTGCCGTACGCAGCCGTCGATCCGTCGAGCAGCGCGACGGCGACGTCTTCGCGCACTACGCCGGCACCCGTCGTCTCCGGCAGCACGAAGTGCATAACACCCTCGTGCGTCACTCTCTTGACCGAGAACCGAGGATGAGTCCTGGCATACCCCTCGAGTTTGGCAGCGAGCGCATCACCGGCGGCCAGCGCCGCGAAATCGCCCTTCATGACGGCCACCCAGCTGGTCGTCGCGTCTGCACCGACGAAGAGAGAAACTCCAACGCTGCGGAGGTTCGCAAGGTCGAGACCGAAATCCGAGTTCATGGACGCAACGGCGGCGTCGACCTTGGTGCGGTATTCGGGAAGTCCGGCAAGCGCCGTTGGCAGCACCTTGCCGAACAGTGCCTTCGGCTCTATGACGATGACGCCGTCACCGGCGGGCAGGTCCTTCAGGATCTCGGGCGTGGTGGCTGCCCGGGATGGCGTTGCGACGAGAACCGAGACGATGAGCAGGGCAACTGACGGGATGATTGCGCGCATGGCTGGAAGAATTTCTCCTTGACCGAGTTCGTGAGCGTTGCGTCGCTGACGGGGCTGTGATGCCGCTCGAGGCTACGGTGTTTGCCCGGATCGATGGACACCGGCGGGCAGCTCGAACAACGACGGGTCCGGATCTCTCTGCAATTGCTTGAGTTGAGTCCGGACGACCTGACCGGATTCACTTCGAATCTCGCTGCGTATCGCAAGTCCCGCGAAATCGGAGGCCTCCCACACAGTCGCTTCGCTGGCCGCGCCTCCTAGCGCCTCCAGCCGGCTGCGGTAGACAACACACTTGTGGCCGTCGATGGCTTCCTCTCCGATCCTCTCGCGTCGTGCGACGAAACCGTCCGCCGCGAGGCCGGCGGCGACGGCGGCCTCGACCTGCTGCGCGGTGAGCGGGTCCGAGTCTCCCGTTGCGACCGGCGCACCGTCTGGTCCGATCGGAGTCTCGGTGTAGCTGTTCTCGGAGAGGTCAATCGTCCAGCTCACGCCAAGATCGGGACGGATGACGAGAGCAAACTCGCGATCGCCTTCCGTCCACCCGGTGCGGGTCCGGTCGCCGAGCCGGGCGAATTGCGCGACTGACTGCTGCGCGACGCCGTCGACATCGAACGTCCGGACCACGGTCGCCGACCAGGCATCCGGCTCGCCGCCTGCCGGCGCCGCGATCCGGGATTGGGAGACGCCCTGTCCGAACCAGCCGGCTCGCCATCCGGCTACGCCGCTCGCGACGGCGCAGACGGCGGCCACGGCAATCGCGGTCGCAACCCTCGCCGTCACGCCTGTGCGGTCGGACGCGCCGCAAGCTGTCCGCACGCGGCCGAAATGTCGCGCCCGCGAGGCCTTCGGATGTAGGCGTCGATTCCGCGTCCGACGAGCTCGCGCTGGAACGCTTCGATCCGTTCGAGCGACGACGCCCGGTAGGGCAACTCGGGCGCAGGGTTGTGCGGGATGAGATTCACTTTCGCCCGCATGCCTCCGAGCAGGCCCGCCAGCGTCCGCGCCATTGCATCCGAATCGTTCACACCGTCCAGCATGACGTATTCGAACGTGAGTCTCTCGCGTGAGCCGAGGGGCACGGACCGGCAGGCCTCGAGAAGGTCGGCAATCGGGTACTTGCGATTGATCGGGATGAGCTCGTCACGCAGTTCGTCGATCGGCGCCGCCAGGGAAATCGCAAGCTCGGGTCGGACGGTCTCACGAGCGAAGTCGAGGATTCTGGGAATGATGCCGGAGGTTGAAACCGTCATCCTTCGCGGCGAGATGTTCATACCGTCAGGGCTCGAGAGCGTTCGAACCGAATTCATGACCTCGTCATAGTTCAGAAAAGGTTCGCCCATGCCCATGAACACCACGTTCGTGCCGTGCGGCGCCTCGACTCCGGGCCCATATACGTCATTGAGTACCACGAGGACCTGAGACGCGATCTCGGACGCCGTCATCTGCCTGCGGACGTCCATTTTCGCCGTCAGACAGAACGTGCAGCCCACAGCGCAGCCGACCTGCGAGCTGATGCAGATCGTGTCGCGCGACGGCACCGGAATGAAGACGGACTCGACGGCTTCGCCGTCTCCGAGCGACAGCAGGTATCGCCGGGTGCGGTCGGTCGAGTGGAAGACTTCACGGACAGTGGTCAGCGTCACCGGATGCTCCGCCGAGAGCCGTTCACGAAGTGCCTTCGGGAGATCGGTCATCGACGCTGGATCGAGGACACGGCGCCGGTAGACGTTGTCGTGCAGCTGCCTGCCTCGAAAAGCTGGTTCACCCAGCTCGGCGGCTAGTGCAACGAGCTCGTCCCGGGTGCGCCCTACGAGGGGTGTCCTGCCTGTGTCGCTCGAGGATGACATCGTCCGAAATCCTACCATCATCGTCCTCTGCGCCTCCGTGACTCCGCGCCTCTGTGCGCGTAGCTCTTCTCGACCTCGAAGAGCTTCGCACACAGAGACACGGAGTCACGGAGACGCAAAGGCCAGCATGCAAAGGACACCCGAAAAACCCGGAAGTCATTTGTATTGCTTTAGGTTGGGACATGCCCTTACACTACGGCCCTCAGCACGGGAAGTGAGCCTATCCGTTCGTAACAGAGGGTTTCCATGCCTTTCTGCCCGGAGTGTCAATCCGAGTACAAGTCTGAAGTGTCGACGTGCACCGATTGCGGTGTCGCGCTCGTCGCCGAGCTGCCTGTCGAAGGCCCGCTCGACAACGAGCCGAGCGAGCTCATGCCGATGAGGAATTTCGCCAATGCCGCGGAGGCGAGCATGGTGCTCGGCCTGCTCGAGGAAAACGGCATTCGCGCATTCCTTAGCGGAGGTGGGTTCACCGTCGCGCCGTCGGCGTTCGCCGGCGACATCGTCCTCATGGTCGATGAGCGCGATATGGAGCGTGCCACCGCGCTGCACGAGGCGTACTTCGGGGAGGGCAGCGAGTCCGCGGACTCGCAAGGAGACGAAGCCCCTACGGAACCGTCTGCATGAGGCTGAGTTCGCGGGCCGGCACAGGCGTCCCGGCACCCGCGCAGCCGTGAAGGAGATGACCGCAATGAAATCGCTGTGGAACGCTGCTATCTGTCTCTGCCTGATGTTCACCGTCGTCGCCGCTGTTCCGGCGCAGCAGCGGAAGGAACTCAAGGACACCGAGAAGGTCCGCCGACTCGACATCGTGCCGGAGCCGGCTCCGACGATGCACCCGAAGTTCTATCCGGGCTCGTCGTTCCGGAGTCTCCGCCTGCCGGAGACGACGTTCGGGTATGTGCAGGCGAATGGGCGCAACTTCTTTTACGAGAAGATGGGCTACGGGCCGGAGAACATCATCGTGATCCACGGTGGTCCCGGGTTGCCGCACAACTACCTTCTTCCAGCTCTTCAGAACCTGGCACCATATGCGACGCTCTGGTTCTATGACGCTCGCGGTCACGGACTGTCGGAGCAGAACAAGCCGAACGATCCGTACACGATGGAGCAGCTGGTCGGCGACGTCGGTGCATTCGCCACGGCGATGAAGATGGACTCGTATTCGGTGTTCGGGCACAGCTTTGGGGGAATGGTGGCGCTGAAGTTCGCTGCCACGAACCCGGTGGGCCTGCGTCGACTGATTCTCTCGGACACATCTGCGTCGCTCGGCTACGTCAGCAGGTTCCAGGACACGCTCAAGCGGCTGATGCCTAAGGACCAGTTTGCCGAATACGAACGGCTCCAGTCCGATTCGTCGATCACGCCGGACGAGCGTCTGCGTCGAGCCCTCCGGCTCGTGTACCCGTTCTACTGGTACAACCCGCCGAAACCGTACTATCTGGATCTCGACATCAGCTCGTTGAACCTGAATGCCACGGCCTCGGACCAGATCTGGAGCTCGGACGGTCAGAACTATGACGTTCGGAAACAGCTCTCGGACATCAAGGTTCCGACGCTCGTGCTCAACGGCCGGTACGACATCGTGTTCTCGTATGAGGATGCGAAGGAGCTCTCCGAGGGGATTCCGAACGCGCGCCTCGTTATTCTCGAGCGGAGTGGCCATTATCCGTTCTATGAAGAGAACGCGACGTTCACCGACTGGATTCGCACGTTCATGCAGTATTACGCCAGCTAGACCGGTTCGCGGAGCGGCCGGACGCTTCGCGCGACGGTCGGGGAGACAGCGATGTCCGGCGACGACGCGATCGTCGTTCTGACCACAGCAGGACGCCACGAAGAGGCCGCGTCAATCGCGGCCTCTCTCGTCGAGCGTCGGCTCGCGGCATGCGTGCAGCTCGTTCCCGGAATGACATCGTTCTACCGGTGGGAAGGCTCGGTTGAACGATCGGAGGAGTGGCTGCTGATCGTAAAGACGACCGCGGCGAAGTATTTCGACGTCGAACGGGCCATCCTCGATATCCACAGCTACTCGACGCCCGAGGTAGTGCGACTCACTGTCGATGGCGGTTCAACCGCTTATCTCGACTGGTTGCGGGAGTCGGTCGCATGAACATCGGACCGTATCGCATCCTCCGGAAGCTCGGGGAGGGTGGCATGAGCAACGTCTTCCTGACCGAGGACATTCGTTCGGGCAGGGTCGTCGCACTCAAGCTGCTCGCACCGCGCGTCGTTGCCGACGAGACGTATCGACTGCGCCTGCTGCGGGAGGCGCATGCCGTCGCTAGCCTGAAGCACCCGAACATCACCGCACTCTACGAAGCCGACCAGTTCGAGGAGCAGCCTTACATCGCGATGGAGTACGTCGAGGGCGAGTCGGTTGCCGACGTGCTCTGTTCGGGCCCTTTCGCCGTAACGACGACGATATGGGTCGGTGCGGAGATCGCGAGTGCGCTCGCCGCTGCGCACGCCGCGGGAATCGTTCATCGCGACATCAAGCCGTCGAACATCATCATTCAGCCTGAAGGGGGAGTGAAGGTGATGGACTTCGGCCTGGCGAAGTTCGTCGAGGTCGAAGGCGACATCGAAGAAGACACCACGGCGCAGATGCGAAACCTCACGGCCCGAGGGACGATTCTCGGGACCGTGCACTACATGAGCCCGGAGCAGGCGCACGGCGAAGAATCGGACCACCGTGCCGACATCTTTGCACTCGGGGTACTGCTATACGAGATGTTGTCGGGGCGTCCGCCGTTTCGCGGGGCACACACGTTTGCCGTCCTCAAGGCGATCATCGAAGAGACTCCTCCGCGGTTCAGCAAATATCGGGACGACGTGCCGGACGACCTCGAACAGGCCATCATCCGCGCGCTGGAAAAGCAGCGCGAAGATCGATACCAGTCCGCGAAGGACATGGAGCTTGACCTGCGAAGGATCCTGCGGAGGCTGCGGGAGGCGGGGGCTTAGGAGCGGGTTTCTGCGTTGAAGCCAGACTTTGCGCCTTTGCGAGACCTTTGCGGCTTTGCGGGAAACTACCCGGAGGACGCGTTTCTCGCAGAGTCGCAGAGGTCTCGCAGAGACGCAGCAATCGGATCAGGATTGTGTCTCCTAAGGCAGCGCCTCTTCCGCCAGATGCCTCCGCACCCCGTTCTGCAGATCGGTGATCCCGACCTTCACCTCGTCGAACGTCGCTCGCGCCTCGATCTTCGCCACCAGCGGCTGCCACAACCCTTCCGGGAGCCGCGCATCGACGGCCCGCTTCCTGATGACCGTCGCGACCTCCGCACCCTCCGGCCCGCCCGGCGTGTAGAACAGGAGCAGCAACGTCGACTTCACCGAGACCTCGAACAGCGCCGAGTGATCTCCGCCGTAGGTCGCGCCGAGGTGTCCGGCTATCGGAGCGCCCGCGTCGGCGAGCAGGTACTTCATGACGAGCGCCTGAGTCTGCGTACGGTCGAGCTCACGTTCGGGCAGCGGCGGGACGTCGACACCTAGCCCCTTTCCCAGCTCCTTCGCCGAGCCATAGACCTTCTGAACCGTCGACGGCAACGCGTTGCTCGCAAGGCCGACAGCCGCCAGGCTGAGCTTGCCACCGAGCTCCCAGGCGCGCGCCCGTGTCGAAGGTTGCTGGGGTGACTGCGCCAGGGTGGGTGCCACGGCGATGGCGAGACAGAGCACGAGAACGGCACGTGTGACGAGTAGCTTCATGTGGCGATGCTCCATTGCCCGGCTCGCGACTGTCAAGCGAGGCCGGGATCGGTCGGCTCGACGACGCACTCGCCGCGGGTGGCATCCGCGAGCGCGACGCACAGTGCTTCGACGCGGCTCGCCGGCAGTCGCAACGCAAGAGTTACGTCCGTCCCGAAGTCATGCCCGGTTTCCTCGGCCTCGAAACCCGGAAGCAGCATTCGGATCCGGGTCAGGTGCGGGTACGCGAACACCACGCTAAGACCGGCGAATGCTATCCGCTCGGCGCGAGGCACCGCATCCAGCGCGAGCTGCAGCGTGCTCGAGTAGGCGCGGACGAGTCCGCCGGTGCCGAGCTTCGTTCCGCCGTAGTATCTCGTCACGACCGCCGCGACGTCACCCAACCCTGAATGCAGCAGCACCGAGAGCATCGGCCGACCGGCGGTGCCGTGGGGCTCACCGTCGTCGCTCATGCCCACACGGTCTGTACTTCCGGGGCGGCCAACGGCGTATGCCCAGCAATTGTGTGTGGCGTCGGGGAAATCGGCGGCGACGCGTCGGACGAACTGGACGGCATCCTCGACCGTTGCAGCCTCGGCAACCGTTGCGACGAACCGGCTTCGCTGGATGATCTGCTCCTCGCGGCGCTCGCCACCGGGGATCGCATACCGTTCATCGTCCACGATGCTCGAGTCCAGGAAGCTCACGGATCCGATATGTTTCCATCCGCGGACATCCGTGGACCTACTCGCCCATCATGAATTCGTCGGCAGAGACCGCGGCATCGTGGCGGGCCTCATCCTTGTCTCGAAGGACGTCGAGGATGAGCGAGGTGTTCGACCCGGCCTCGATGCGGGCCTGGTATTTCGTCTGGGTCTTCTCGAACTCGAACTGACCTTCCGTAGCCTCGATCAGCTCGCCGAAGCCCTCGAGCCCGACCTTCTGTCCGAAGGTCGCGTCAACCACCTGTCCCTCGTTGAAGTAGACGTTGCCGGATCGCGAGCCGGACCGCAGTGTCAGCACTCCCGACATTCGCGAGTTCTCGAGGATCTGCACGATGTCGAAGATGTTGATGTCGGCGAGATCGCCGGTGATCGATTTGGGCGAGCCGCCCCGCGATGCTGGAATCGACGGCGACGACTTTCCGGTTTCGAGCTGATTCAGTCGAGCCGTGATAGACACCCTGGGGTCAAGGCGCTTCGCCTCCAGAAGTCGCTCGTTCGCCAGCTCGAGCTTGTCGACGGCAATGTAAAGCGTCGAGAGGTCCATGCAGAGCTGCGCCGCATCGCTCATGCGATTGCTGTCGATGTAGATCTCGCGCAGTTTCTCACGCAACGGAATATGGCGGGGAGCCGACTTGATCGCGTCCTGGAGGGTCTCGATGGCCCGGTTCACGAGGCGATACTTGACCAGCAGGTCGGCGTCGATGATCGCGCCCTCGACGTCGATTCCGTGTGGCCCCTGGTCCTGCATCGGCAAGTCTCCTCAACCCCGGCGGCGGCAGTGTAGCACCAAAGCGCGGCGCTGCGGAACACGGCCCCGCTCGCACCAAACGACAGAAGGGAGCGGACTTCTCAGCCCGCTCCCTCCCATATCGGCACGTTCGTGCCTCGAGTTTACTCCGCGTGCCGGAGCTTGACTCCCGTCGATTCCGTCGTGACCTCGAGCTTGCCCTTGCCGTCCCCGAGGTAGCTGATCACGTATTGATCACCCATGTCTCGCGCGATCGATTCGAGCGCATGATCGAATGTCACGAATCCTCGTCCGGAGAAAAAAGCCTTGCCTCCCGTCTCGTCCGAGAGCCGATTCAGGCAGCCCTGTCCGTAGAAGACGGCGAGATTGCTCGTGCCGAGACGTCCCGGCGCGTTCGCGAAGATCGACCAGACCGGAATCCCGCGTTTTGCGGCTGCCGAGATCGCGCGGTCGAGATCGAGGTTGTTCGTTGGCGACGCCGAGGCCAGGTCGCGGTTGAGCTGCAAACCGTTCGAGACCATCACGACCTGGTTGCGTCCGGTGACGCCGTCGAATCGGCGGAGTGCTTCTTCGAGCCCGATGAACGGGGCCGAGCCCACGTCGATGTTGTTGAGCGGAATGCGAAGCGCCTTGATGGCCTTCTTGCGATCGGCCGTGAATGCCTGACGGACCTGCAGGCCCGTGCTGCGCAGGTAGCCGACCATCACGGTCGAGCCTTCCGGCAGCGCCGCGATGAACTCCTTGATCGTGCTGATCTCGTTGCCGACGCCGACTGCAAGTCCATCCTGAATCAGGACCGCGACGTTGAGCGGCGAGTCCGACGGTCCCTTCACGTCGACGATCTGCTGTCGGGCGTCACCGCGATAAACGGCGAACTCGGATGCATCGAGCCGTGACGTGGACGAGTCGTCGTCCTTGTGTACGACCGTGACGGTAACGCTTCGGACCCCGGACTTCGATTCGTCATCCTTCGGAAGCGGTGCTGCGGCTGCGGATGCGGCGAGGCCGGCGACGAGCGCAAGTGCGGCGATCTGCCGCGAGAAATTCTTCAATTCAAACATTGTTGCCCCTCCCAGGCGCTGCCGGATCGGTAGTCGTCCGGCATTTCGGACCACACGGGTCCGGGCGCGAGTGCTCGCGTAGGCACGCACGTCCGCTCGTGAGACGCGGTGCCGGCAAGTTCGGGTTGCCCATTGCGGACCTTTGCGCCTTTGCGAGTCCTTTGCGTCTTTGCGAGAAACCTCCTCGAGACAGTTTCTCGCAAAGGCGCAAGGGACTCGCAAAGGCGCAGAGTCCCCT
>CAZXLQ010000037.1:12778-15266 GCA_964641945.1 uncultured Clostridia bacterium | reverse complement strand
GGAAACTGCAGGCATTTACGATCCTCGCTTGGGAAGTAGTTCGCGGAGTGTACATCAGGGGCGGGATGAAGGGCTTCGGGGTCGGGCGCCATTCCCTTTGCGCCTCTGCGAGTCCTTTGCGCCTTTGCGGGAAAACAGTCCCGCGACGGCGTTTCTCGCAAAGACGCCAGGGACTCGCAAAGGCGCAGAGTCCCCTGATGCGCAGACTAGGCGCTCGCGACGATGGCGATTCTGGCGGCGTCAGCGCGGGCGATGATCTCGTCGCGGTCAATCATCACTGTCTTGCCCGCCGTGATGGACAGTGCCGTCGCCTTTGCAGCCTTCATCGTCTCGATAGTCGACGGACCGATGACCGGAACGTCGAACCGCATGTCCTGGTTCGGCTTGGCCACCTTGACCACGGTCAACGGCGGCTTTCGGGCGAGCTCGCCTGCGCGGCGGATCGTCGCATCCGTGCCCTCCATTGCTTCGACGGCCACGACCGCGGCGTCTTTCACGACGATCGTCTGCCCGAGGTCGAGGCGCGCGATCTCACGGGCGACGTCCAGGCCATAGTCGATATCTGCCCGTTCTTTCGGGGACGGCGCGCGCCTTGTCAGTACACCCGGCGCCGGCAGCGCGTGCTGCAGGAATATCGTCGAGTCCACGAGCGTCACGCCAACGGTCGCCAGTTCGTCGGCGACGGCACCGATGAGGCTGTCTGTGTTCCGTACTACGAGCCGGGCGAGCATCCGCGCCATTCGAACGTCCGGAATCGACGAGATCTTGAAGATCTGGACGTGTTTGACCTGCCCGGCCATTATCGCGTGCGTGACGCCGCGCTTCTTCAGGAAGCCGAGCATCTTGCCCAGCTGGCCAACGCCCACCCACTCGACGATGGGTGCTTCGCGCGAGATGGCCGGATCGGTCTCTTCCTTGATCGCCACCACGTCGAGCTCGACGCCGTTTCGGCGAGCACCCTCGAGGACGAGGAACGGGAAGCGGCCATTGCCGGCGATGAGCGCGTACTTCATGAATGCGGAGAGTCTCGCGCAAAGGCGCAGAGGCGCAAAGGCGTCAACTCTAGTTCTTGATCACGCCGCGCTCCGACGACTCGATGAAAGCAACGAGGTAGGCGACGTTCTCGTCGGCCATGAGCGACTCGTCGCCGTGGATGGCCTCGAGCGCCTGTGTCGTGTTGAGCTTCGAGGCGAGCAACAGCCGGAAAGTACGGTGGATACGCCGCACTGCGTCGTCGTCGAATCCCTTCCGCCGAAGGCCGATGGCATTTTCGCCATAACACTTCGCGTGATTCCCCTGGCAGCGTGAGAAGGGCATCGGATCCTTCACGATTACCGAGTGGCCGCCGATGAATGCGAGCTTCCCGACGCGGGTGAACTGATGGACCGACGAAGCCGCTCCGACCGTAGCACCGTCCTCGACCGTCACGTGTCCCGCAAGCGTCGCCTGGTTGGCCATAATGATCCGATCGCCGACGATACAATCGTGCGCGATGTGCGTGGCGACCATGAAGAGGTTGTCGCTTCCGACGCGGGTGACTCCGCCGCCCCCGACCGTCCCTCGATGGAAGTTCGAATACTCGCGGATGTTGTTGCGGTCGCCGATGACGAGCTCAGTCGGCTCTCCGCCATACTTGAGGTCCTGCGGCCCCTGGCCGAGAGACACGAACGGGTAGATGACGTTGCCTTCGCCGATCGTCGTCGGCCCCTCGATGACCACGTGGGCCATCACGCGCGTGCCAGCTCCGATACGAACGTTGTCACCGATCACCGAGAACGGTCCGATCTCGACGCCGTCGGCAAGTTCGGCCGTGGCGCTGACGACCGACGTTGAGTGGATGCGATGCGCGTTCACCCGTATCAGTCCTCCACGTCGATCGCAGCATCGAACGTCCGTCCTGCGCGCCATCGCGCGGCGCCCTCGCTCGTCGACGGAATGGTCGAGAGGATCGCGAGGAGGTCCGCCTCTACTGCAAGCTGCCCGTCGACGGTCGCCGTGCCGTGCAGATGCGCCGACTGCCGCCGGATGCGTTTCGCCTCGACAGTCAGCGTAAGTACGTCGCCCGGGACGACCGGAATGCGAAAGCGGACGTTGTCGATGCCGGCGAAGAGAAGGTACGCGTCGGGCTCCGGCGGCCGGTCGTATGCCACGAGCAGGCCCGCCGCCTGCGCGAGCGCCTCGACGATCAACACGCCGGGCATCACGGGAGCCGCCGGAAAATGGCCGTTGAAGAACGGCTCGTTCGCGGTCACGTTCTTGCGGGCAACGAGCCGCTTGCCGGGCTCGAACTCGACGACGCGGTCGACGAGCAGGAACGGATACCGGTGCGGCAGGATGTGCTTGATGTCGTTGATGTTGAGAAGAGGTGCCATCGTCGTGGTGTGCCTTCGTCGAATCCGGAAGCGGCGCCCCCAGCTCAGGGGACACCCCCGCCCGTGGGGGCACACCCCGGAGAACCATGACCCCCCCAACCGGATAGGCCTGATGT